>JAMLGM010000002.1:300000-467008 GCA_023957975.1 Microthrixaceae bacterium
CACGGGTGTGGGTCGAAGATTCGCGGGCACTCGTCCGAAGCTCATCGGATAAGGGTCGAACCCGAGCGCAGCGCGCTCCCGTGGTCGAGGTGTGACCCGGCGTCTGGTCAGCGCTCTGCGACGATCAGCCGCATCCCGACGTCGTAGTCCGCAAGATCGCGAAGCTCGCCGTTGCGTCGATCCCACGCTCCGTCCCGGAGATCTGTCTCGACAGCAGAAACGACACGGTTCACTACCGCTGGTTCCATACGTGCGAATGCGGATGTTGCCCTGCGCGCTCGCCCGTCGAGGACACGTTCAGGGTGAGCCCAGAACGAACCGAGGGTCCAGTCGGGCGTGTCTCGGGAGTTGAGGATCGGTTCGACGCAGACGGAACCACCGAGCCAGCTCGTGAGCACGTCGATTGGCGGAAATGTTGCTCGGTCGAGTGCTGCGGCTTCGGCGAGGTAATCGCGGTACAGCCACATCTGGGCACAAACATCCGGGTCGTAGGTCACGATGACGACCGGGCCACGGGCAACGCGGCGGAGTTCGCAAACGCCGCGCTCTTGTTGATCATCCCAGTGGTGAATCGTCAGGACAGCCATCGCTGCATCAACGCTGAGGTCTCGCAGGGGAAGCGTGGCTGCGGTTCCCCGCAATGCTGGCGCGAGGTCGGCTGATCGTTGATCTGCCATGACGTCGCTGGGCTCAATTGCGATCACATGGCGGTCGCGTGGCTCGTACGAACCTGTCCCCGCGCCGACATTCACGAGCGTCCGGCTGTCGCCGAGGGCGATGTCGATGCGCTCACGCAGTCGAGGGTCCTCGCGACGGGTGGTCGAGTAGCCGTGTCCGATGATGTCATAGCGCGGATCCAGGGTCACGCGCTTGAGGTTACAAGCGCCGCTTACGCGAGCTGATGGTCACCCCTGACCATCGGCCGACCGTCGCCAGATTCGGTCTTCGACTACTTGGGCGGAGCGGGTGTCGGATTCTTGGATCCAGTGGGCATAGATGTTGCCCGTGGTCGACATGTTCAGGTGACCGACTCGACCGGAGACGCTACGCAGCGGGATGCCGGCGTCGAGGAGCTGGGTGACCTGGAGGTGGCGGAGCCCATGGAGGTGTACCCACGTCGGTAGCTCCAATCGGTCGCGCAGCCGGCCAAACGCTCGGGTGGCGTTCGATGGATGCCACGGCGTGAGACCACCGGTTTCGGGGGCGAGGACGTACGCGTCGTCGGCCAGCTCGGTGCCGCAGAGTGCGCACGCTTTGGCGTGGCGGGTCCAGTGCTCGTGCAGCCACTCGACGGCGAACTCCGAGAGCGTGACGGTTCGGTGCTGGTGGTTCTTGGTGTCCTTCTCGTAGACGACGTTCGTCTCGCCGATCGCCGCCTCGATCCGGAGCGTTCTCGCGTCGAAGTCGACGTGCCGCCACCGCAACGCACACAGCTCACCCCGCCGGGCGCCGGTGTCGGCGGCCAGCGCGATCAGCATCGCCAGCGTCGGGTTCGTCCCGGCAGCAGCGTCGAGCATCGTGAGCATCACGTCGACCGGGACCGGTTTCGGGTTTGGCCCTGTTTGACGTCGCGGCCGGGCGTCCCGTCCGACGTTGACCGCCACCCATCCCCACCGCTGCGCCTGGTCAAGGACACGGCACACGAGGATGTGACAGCCACGGACGGTGGAGCGGGAGTACCCGGCCTCTACCAGGGCGCCGTAGAAGCGGTCGAGGTGCTCGGCGGTGAGATGCGACAAGCGTTTCGATCCGAGGGCGGGGAGGACGTGGTTGTTCGCTGCGGTCCGGTAGTTGCGCACGGTGGTCGGCTCGAGCCCTTCGAACTCGGCCTGTTGTAGCCCGGCTTCGACAGCGTCGGCGACGGTGCGGGTCCGGACTGACACGCCGCCCCGGCTGGCCTTTGTAATCAGTTCCGCCAGCGCGAGGTCGGCCTCGCGTGAGGTGCCCTCGAACATGACGGACTTCTGTTGACGGCTGCCGGTCAACGGGTCGCGCCCGGCGTCGACGCGGAGTTCCCATGTGCCGGGCCGTCGGCCTTTTCGTTTGCTGCCTCGCATCCCGCGTCCTCCGTGTCTCACCGATCCGTGAGACGTCGGTGAGATTCCGTGGGACACGGTGACGGGACCGTCTGAACACGAGTCTGACCATGCGGCCAAAACCCCGAGAAATATGGCGATGGTCAGGGGTGACCAGGAGCCCGAACTCGGATTCGAACCGAGGACCTGCTGTTTACAAGACAGCTGCTCTGGCCAGCTGAGCTATTCGGGCTAACGGGTGGCGCCGCGGGTGGGTCGGTGCCGGGGGGAAGTGTATCCGCGCCCGCAGTTCTTCCCGACTCGGAATCGATCGATCGCCACGGCGTACTCTGGGTCCGATGACGCTCGTAGCGCAGATCTCCGACCCGCACATCTGTCGACGTGGCGAACTCCTCTACGGCATCGTCGATTCCGCCACCGCGTTGCGGCGAGCGGTTTCGACGGTCAACGCATTGAACCCCCAGCCCGACCTGGTCATCGTGAGCGGCGACCTGGCAAACGACGGTGCGGCCGAGTCCTATGACCATCTCATCGAGATTCTCGACGAGCTCCATCGACCATGGCTGGCCATCCCGGGCAATCACGACGTGCCGGAGGTCGCCGCGGAGGTGCTCGTCAACCACTGCTTCTCCCAGGATGACGGCGGATGGGGGCCATGTAGCGGTGTGGTCGACCTCGACGGGGTGAGGATCATCGGGCTCAACTCGGTCTGCGAAGGCGAACCCTCAGGTGTGCTCGACCCGCGCGATCTCGAGGCGACCGCCGTCGCGTTGGCCGGGCGCGGTGACCGCATGGCGGTCGTGGTGGTGCATCATCCGCCGGTCGCGCTCGGTCTTGCGGCGATGGACGCCATGAGGCTCGACGATGCCTCGGCAGGGCGCCTCGGCGACCTCGTCGATGACCACGCCGTGGACACGGTGCTCGTCGGTCACGTACACCGTGCCTCGGCGACCGGCTGGCGCGGCTCGCTGTTGCTGAGTTGCCCGAGCCCCGCCTTTTCGATCGCTATGGATCTCGACCCGGCCACTCCGTTGACGGTGTCCGATGAGCCGGCGGCGATTCTTGTACATCGCTTTATCGACGGCGTGCACACGGCTCACGTTCATGCGGTGGGCGAGCGCCTGAGCATCGCGGTCAACTACTGACTCGACGGTGAGGGCCCCTCCACCCGTGGACCGCAGGGGAGATTCGCGGGTGCGGGGAGATCGCTCAGAAAGGCTCGGATTCGGTCGATAAGGAGATGTGAGCACAGCGCAGACTTCTGATGACGAGTTCGAACGGCTGCGAGTCGTTCGGCAGCTCCAGGCGGTGGGCGGCCCGACCGATCCAACGATGGAACGCCTGACACGCCTTGCCGCGGTCGCCCTGGGGGTTCCCGTCGTGATCGTCGAGTTGCTCGACTCGGACCGAACGCTGTGTGTGGCGACCGTCGGAACCTCGGTTCGCGAACTTGAACTCGACCGTTCTCCCTGCGCCGCGTTGGTCCGTTCGGGAGGCGAACAGCTGGTCGTCGAGGCGGCCGAGGCCAGCGTCGCTCAGGGTGCGCAGCGTCCGGGGCTCATCGACGCCGCGTTGTCGATCCGTTCGTTCGCCACTCGCCTGTTGCGAATCGACGGTCGCATCGTCGGGGCGGTCACCGTCGCCGCCCCCGACCCCCGCGACTTCGACACCGACGATCGAATCGCGCTCTGCGATCTCGCCGGGGTTGTCGAGGCGCATTTCGAAACGACGGTGGCGGCTTGGTCTGGCGAACGACAACTCGCCGCAACGACAGGGCCGAACCACGGGCTGAACCCGGCGCTCGATCCGCATCTCGATGTCGTTGCGCCGGGCGAACCCGTTCGCGAACCGGTCGCAGCGGCGGAATCGGTGGTCGCGAGCGCGGTCGAGGCGAGTGCGCTCGAAGCGCTGGTGCGTCGACAGGCCGTGATGACCCAACACAGCGCGGACGTGGTCATCGTCATCGCTCCCGACGGCAAGGTTGCCTCGCAGAGCCCGTCGCTGGGCCGAATGCTCGGGCATCCCGAGCCGTTCACGGCTCCGGGTGGGGCGTTGAGCATCGTGCACGCGCAGGACCGGGAGTTCGCCCGAGCCCAAATCCGCGATGTCGTCGACCGCAACGCGATCGGCGATCCGTTCGTGGTGCGAGTGCTCGCGGGCAACGGCACGATTCGCCGCATGGAATGTGTCGCTGCCAGCTACGCGAACGACCCGGCCGTCGGTGGAACGGTGCTCACGATGCACGACATCACCGATCGCTACCAACTCTCGCAACTGGTGAGCTTTCAGGCGACCCACGACGCGCTCACCGAGTTGCCGAACCGCCACCTGCTGGCGGAACGGGTGACCCCGGCCATCGCACGCTTTCGGCGAACCGGGTCGCAGATCGCGGTGATCAGCTTTGAAATCGTAGGGTTCCAACAGCTCGCCGATCAGCTGGGACGCGATGCGGGCGACCAGCTGTTGCGCTGCTGCGCGAAGGTGCTTCACCGCTCGATTCGCGCGGGTGACTGTGCGTCGCGGCTCGGCGGCGCCGAGTTCGCTGTCCTCCTGGATCCGGTTGCCCACAGCGACGTCGTGGTCGAGGTCGCTGATCGGATTGCCGCGGCCATGTGCGGGCCGCACTCGTTGAGCACCGGGATCTCGACCTGTGAGGTCACGGTGGGAATCGCGACGGGACAGCCCGACGACGACGCCGAACGCATCATTTCCCGAGCCGCGCGGGGTCGCAGCCGGCGATCGACCGCGAAGCCGCTCGTGGAGATCGCCGACGAACCGGCCTCCGGATCAGACGGTCTGTGACTGTCGATTCGAGTGGGTCAGCGAGGCGAGCAACCGCTCCGTCGACGCTTGCGGCCAGATGATCTGGCAGTAGATCGAGCGGTTGACGCTGAGCTCGAGACGTTGGTACCCGGCGAGGGACTCAGAATCCATACCGTCGGTGAGCTCGTCGAGACCGGTGATGTCCTCGAAATCGACGCGTCGGGTCTCGACCGATCCGTTCTGCTGGCGCGCGATGACCAACGCTCCTGTTCCGCCGAGATTGTCCATGACATCGACGAGGGTGAACCTGGCATTGGTCCACTCGGGTTCTCCGTAATAACAGACGAGCCCGTCTCGAGGCCCGCCGGCGGTGTCTGCATTAAATGACATGGGAGACACCCTAATTGTCTCCACTGACAGTGAAGCCAAACCGGAGCGCAACGACCCGGAATGTCGCCATCGCTCGGTCGCGGCTGTGTCAGGCTGCAACCATGTCGTCCGACGCCGCAACCCTCGACCTGACCGACTTCGACGCGATGGGAATCGCCGCCGACATCATCGTCGCGGTCCGCGCCCACGCACTCCAACACGAGGTCAGCACCACCGCAGAAGTGTCCGCTCCGCAGGGCTGGCACCGCGTCGTGGTCAACTGCAGCCCGACTGGTAACGTGAATCTGCGGGTGCGCTTTGTCGATCTGACCACCTCGCGGGCCAACAACGTGACCAAGGCGCTGGTCGCCCGCGACTGGCTGATCGACGAAGACTGCGACGGCGCGAGCACCCGGTTCCTGCCGGGTGCCGAGGCGGCGTCGATCGCCTTCGAGGTTCTGGCGGTGTTGTCGCTGGCGGGGGCCCCTGGCGACCGACGCACGGTCACTGCGATCGACAGCGCGGGAGCGGAGATCGCGCTGGGGCCGACGAACTGACCCGGTCGACGGGGCCGCGGCGGCTAGGGTTTGACGCAGTTGACCGTTGCGTCCGACGCCGATTCCCCGAGGAGTACGAATGGCGACTCAGCAGCGACGCCGCCCGGCACGTGCGCACCAGACTCCACAGAATTCCACGCAGCTGGGGGTGATCCTCGTCGTCGTCGCAGTGGTGGTGGCCTTGCTGTTGTTCACCGTGGGCGGTGGTTCGGATTCCTCCGATGACGATCTCACGGCGGCGGACCAGGTGCAGCAGGGCGCGACGACCACGAGCACGCCGGAGGTCGAAACCGTGACGACCACCCCGCCGGCAGCACTCAAGTTGGTCGTGGCCAACGGTTCGAGTGTGAAGGGTCGAGCCGGAGCGACGGCGGAGCGCTTCAACGGTTTGGGATATGCGGCGTCAGCGGTCGACGGGACCTCGACGGCGACCACGGTGATCTATTACGTCGAAGGCATGGAGGCCGACGGGGTTGCCGTCGCTGGTGTGATGGGGTTCGGCCCCGACCGCACGGCGCTGATGCCCGCCGCCCAACCCCTTCAGACCCCGGACCCCGCAGCACAGGTGATCGTGTTGATCGGCCCCGACTTCGATCCGGGCACCGCCGCATGGGGCGCGGCGACCGCGACGAACTGATCGTCGGCGACGCGGGCTGAGTCGACCGGTAGCCGTTCGACCTCATGCGAGTCGTCATCGCCCCCGACAAGTTCCGCTCGACAGCGACCGCAGCGCAGGTTGCGGCGTCGATCGAGGCGGCCGTGGTCGCCTGCGGTCACGAGGCGGTGCTCAAGCCGTTGGCCGACGGTGGTGAAGGCACCCTCGACGCGCTCGGCGGGTCGAACCGGGTGACGGTGGTGTCGGGGCCGCTCGGAGACGATGTCGCGGCACGGTGGCGCCTCGACGGTCGCACCGCCTGGATCGAGATGGCCCAGGCGGCCGGATTGGCGCTCGTCGGTGGGGCCGACCGAAACGATGCGGTCGCCGCGTCGAGCGTCGGGGTCGGAGAGCTCATCACCGCCGCGCTCGAGGCGGGAGCGACACGCATCGTGGTGTGTGTCGGCGGGTCGGCGACGACCGACGGCGGCTTCGGAGCGGTCCGCGAACTGCTGGTCGGTCGGCTCAGCGGGGTCGAGCTCACCGTCGCGTGTGACGTGCGGACCACCTTCGTCGACGCGGCGAGGCGGTTCGCTCCACAAAAGGGCGCGAGCGCGGCCGAGGTACGGCTGCTCGAACGGCGCCTGGAACGCCTCGCCGGCCTCTACGCCGACGAGTATGGCGTCGATGTTCGAGACATGGTCGGCAGCGGGGCGGCCGGCGGGCTGGCGGGCGGCCTGGCGGCGGTGGGGGCGACGCTCGTGAGCGGATTCGAGGTGGTCGCCGAGGAGGTCGCGTTGGACGAGGCGCTGGTCGGCGCCGACCTGATCGTGACCGGCGAAGGGTTCGTGGACGAGGGCTCGTTCGATGGCAAGGTCGTCGGTGGCGTCCTGCAGTGGGCCGCCCAGGCCGGGGTCCCGGTGTTGATCGTCGCCGGGGAGGTGTTCGACGACGCGCTCGTCCGTGCCCGCGCCATCACCCCCGATGTCGAGGTCATCGACCTCGTGGAGACCGTGGGGCGCCAGCGCGCGATGACCGAGACCGGCGCGGCGATCACCGACGCCGTCATCGACTGGCTCGGTGGATCTACGATGCCGCGATGAACCCGTTTGCCGCGCTCGATGCCACCGACCAGGCCCGTCTCGTGAAACGCCGCGAGGTGTCGCCGACGGAGCTGGTCACCGCTGCGATCGAGGCGGTCGAAGCGGTGAATCCGACGTTGAACGCGGTGATCCATGAGCGGTTCGAACGTGCCCTGGGCGAGGCGGCGAACATGTCGCGGACGGCTCCGTTTGCGGGGGTTCCGATCGTCTTGAAGGACCTCGACGGCACGTTGGCCGACGAGCCGTATCACGCCGGCACCAAGCACCTGCGGCTTCACGGCTATCGGGCCAACGCGACGAGCGAACTGTTCGCACGGCTGCAGGCGGCGGGGTTCATCGTCATCGCCAAGACCAACACTCCGGAGTTCGGCCTGGTTCCGACGACCGAGCCAGAGTCCTACGGCCCGACACGGAACCCGTGGAATCGTTCGCACTCGACCGGGGGGTCCTCGGGCGGGTCGGCGGCGGCCGTGGCCTCGGGAATGGTGGCGGTGGGCCACGCCGGCGATGGCGGCGGCTCGATTCGAATTCCGGCGAGCGAATGCGGCCTCGTCGGACTCAAACCGACGCGTGGTCGCATCCCCCTCGGTCCGGTCGAAACCGAGGCCTGGGGAGGTCTGGTCGCCCGATTGGTGCTCACCCGTTCGGTGCGCGACACCGCAGCGATCCTCGATGCCGTCAGCGCCCCGCGCCTCGGCGAGGTCTACGGAGCCCCGCAGCCCGAGCGGCCCTATGTGGCCGAGTTGAACGTCGCCCACCGCCAGCTTCGAATCGGCTACACGACCCAGAGCGCCGACGGAACCCCCACCGACCCCGAGGTCGCGGCCTCGATCGAGCGCACCGCCCAGGTGTTGGCATCGTTGGGCCACCATGTCACCGAGGCGGCGCCGCGCCAGATCGGCGACGAAGCGTTCTTCGCCGAGCTGTCGGGGCACTTCCTCGGGTTGTTTCCGGTCTGGACGGCGCAGTCGGTGGACGAGCTGGAATCCCTCACCGGCGTGGCCGCCACCCCCGAAACGGTCGAACCGGCGACGTGGGCGTTGGCCGAGGCGGGGCGTGCGATCAGCGGGGTCGACTTCGCCAACTCGATGCATCGACTTCGCCAGCGCTGCGGTGAGATCGAACAGTGGTGGGCCGAGGGGTTCGACCTGTTGTTGACCGCGACGATTCCCGAGTTGCCTCCGACCCTCGGACAGTTCGGCGCGACCGAGGACAACCCGTTGAACGGGATCTTCCGGGCGACCCCGATCGTGGCGAACACGATGCCGTTCAACATGACCGGCCAACCGGCGATGTCGGTGCCGGCGACGCCGTCGAGCAGCGGGTTGCCGATCGGTGCGCAACTCATCGCTGCGTTCGGGCGCGACGATCTGGCCGTGCGCGTCGCCGCTGAACTCGAGGTCGCACAGCCCTGGGCGGATCGGCGTCCCGAGGTGTGGGCCGGCTGAGCACGTGTCGGCCGGTTGAGCACGTGTCGGCCGGCTGAGCTCAGACCGGGCGAAAACGCATGACCGGCCCATCGAGGGAGGCCGCTTCGAGCCGGACGCGCACGTCGTGGCCGATCGGTAGCTCGGCGTCGACCGAGGCGATCACCGCCGGGTGCCGCAGCTGCAACGTGGCCGAGCCCCGGGCCGAGGAGATCACCATCGCATCGAAGGTGTGGCCGACCAGATGCAACATCGCGGCCGCCTCCGCCAGATCGATCGAGGCCTTGGTGACCCGCGACGCAACCTGCATGGTGCGCCCCATCGTCGAGGGGATCTCGCCGATCGCCTCCCGCAGTCGCGGCGACGGCTCCTCGCCGGCGGCTGCGGCGAGCACGCACTCGTTCGCGAACCGATCGACGAGACGCCGCAGTGGAGCGGTCACGTGGGCGTACGGAGCGGCGATCGCCGCGTGCTCGTGGGCGTATGGGTCGCCGTCGAGGTTCGACAGCCCATCGGTGAACGCGAGATAGCTCGACCCGCGCAGCGTCCGTCCGGCCAGGTTCATGAGGGCGGCGCCTTCGGCGGTACGGGGGTTGAGGGTGCGCACCCACTCGGGATAGCTCATCGAGTCGGGCCAATCGGCGCCGAGCGAACGGGCACTGAGCCTCAGCGAGTCGAACACCGAAGGGTCTGCTCTGGGAAGGGTTCGCAGGATGCCGAACCCTGCGTCGATCATGAGTTGCGCCGCGGCCCGCCCGGTGGCGAGAGACAGCTGCGCGTTGAAGGACTCGACGTCGAGCGCGGCGTCGTAGCGCAGTTCGTAATGACCGTCGACGAGGGTGACCGACTGTTCGGGGAGTTCGAGGCTGACTCCGCCGCGGGCTTGTTCGGCGTCGATCAGCGCCTCGCCGAGGCGACGGAGGAGGACGAACTGCTCATCGGGGGAACCCGAGTCGAGTTCGCGCTGCACGTGTTCGTACGTGAGCGCTCGCCGGTTGCGCACGAGGCAACGCTCGACGTCGATGGCGGTGGTGATGCCCGCCGAGTCGATGCGGAGATCCCACACGATCGCCGGCCGGTCGACTCCTTCGAGCAGACTCGCCGCTCCCTCGCTGAGCGTCGGTGGGTGGAGGGGGATCCGCCGGTCGGGGGAGTAGATGGTCGTGCCGCGTTGGCGGGCTTCGACATCGATTGCATCATCGAGGTCGACCCACGAACCCATGTCCGCGACCGCGTAGTGCAGCCGAAACCCGTCGCCGTCGGAGGCGATGTGGAATGCCTGGTCGAGGTCGCGGGCTCCGGGCGGGTCGATCGAGGAGAACTCGAGGTCTCGGCGGTCGAGGTGGGAGTCGAAAAAGTCGCTCGGCCGCTGCGCTCTGGTGGCGGCGAGTTCGAGGACCTCGGCAGGGAACGCGTCGCGTACCCCGACCTCCTCGCGCAGCGCGGCGAACTCGGTGTTGAGCGAGTCGGTGATGTGTTGGCGCGGTCCGAGCATGGAGTCGGTTCAGGCGTTCGGTGTGGCGGATCCGACCACGGAGGCCTCGACGCTGCGGATGTGCGCGGGATAGTGCGCCCGGCCGTAGTCGGGCCTCCTGGCCAGCACGATTTCGAGGAGCTCGTCGTGTTGGGCCGTGCGCTTCCACGGCAATGGGATGTACAGCGGCAGGTCGAAGACCCGGAGTCGTTCGAGGTTCGAATACACGTGCTTCTGGTAGTGGTAACGGTCTTCCCACTCCCACCCGTGCGGTCCGAAACCCGTGCCGGGGTCCAGCAGGCAACGTGAGCGCACCCCGAAACGATCGGCGGTCGCGAGGCGTTCGGTGAAGTAGGCGATCATGGCGTCGATCGGGTCGCCGTCGACGTGTCGCAGCTCGAGCGGGTTGGGACCGTTCATGAACGGCACGACGACCGCCGCTTCGAATGTGGCCGCCAGTTCCCAGAAGGTGTCGTTCTGCATCCCGTTGGCGGCGTTGATGGTGTTGGCCCCGGCCTCGAGCGCCCGTCGAACGACCTCGGGACGCCAGCTGTCGATCGACACGTCGCTGGTGCGTTCGAGGGCCGCGGCGATCACCGGCTCGACGCGGGTCCACTCGGTTTTCCAGTCCGCTAGGATCGCACGATCAGTGCTGCCTTGTCCGCCGATATCGACGCCCTGTGCGCCGTCGACAAGCAGTGTGTCGATGCGAGTACGTGCCTCCGCTTCGTCACGAACGTACGAATCTGTATTCAGTGAGTCGGACGAGCAATTGACGACACCGAAAAGCATCATGGCGGCGACCCTACCAGCGGGCCGAACGGGGACCCTCCGATGACGGGGGCTCCACAACGGCTTTCGCACGACCGCGCCGAGGTCGTGCGCCGAGTGATCTCGCGCAAGGGCGAGACCAGGGTGTCGGTGTGTCTGCCGTGCCGCAACGAGGCCGATTCGGTCGGCGAGGTCGTCCGGGCGCTGTTGCGTGAGGACAACGCCCGTGACCTCATCGACGAGTTGATCGTGATCGACGACGGCTCCACCGACGACTCGGCGCGACTCGCCGAGGCCGCGGGTGCGACCGTGGTGGCGATTTCGCAGATCCACGATCGGTACGGGGCGGGTCGCGGCAAGGGCAACGTGTTGTGGGCGTCGATGCTGGCGAGCACCGGCGAGCTGGTGGTGTGGATCGACGCGGACGTTCGCACGGTCGACCTGAGCTGGGTTGCCGGACTCGTCGAGCCGATGTTGGAAGATCCCCAGGTAGCGCTGGTCAAGGCGACCTATCACCGTCCCCAGGATGAGGGCGGCGGGGGGCGCACGACCGAGTTGGTCATTCGGCCGCTCATGTCGTTGCTCGCCTCCGAGCTCGCCTGGCTGGCCCAGCCGCTGTCGGGCGAGGTGGGGGTGCGGCGTTCGATGATCGAAGCCGTCCCGTTCGCGCAGGGGTGGGGAGTGGAGATCGCGATGATCCTCGATGTCGCCGACACCTTTGGGCCGGGGGCGCTGGCGCAGGCGGATCTCGGTGAGCGTCGCCACCGTCACCACGACCTGCTCGACCTGCGCCTGCAGGCGACCGAGGTGATGGCGACGTTCCTGTCGCGCCGCAGCGTCGAGTTGCCCGACGACGATCCGGCGTTGGTCACCCCCGATGGTGAACGACGGCTGCTGAACCTGGCCGAGCGCCCACCGATTCGATCGGTCCGGGACGCGTCGGATCAGCTCCGGCCCTGAGGGCGGGAATGTCGGCCGGTCCCGGTTGGTTGGGACGGTCACCGCGATCGCTTTAGGATCGACGGCTGCCCACCACCGAAGGATTCCACACGATGAGCGTTACCGTTCGCATCCCGACCACTCTGCGCACCCTGACCGGCGGTGCGAACAAGGTGAGCGTCGACGGCTCCACCGTCGCCGAGGTGCTCGCGAACCTCGATGCGGCGCACCCCGGCTTTGCCACCCGCATCCTCGACGAGGACGGCAACATCGCACGGTTCGTCAACGTGTTCGTGTCCGACGACGACGTGCGTTTCATGGACGGCGTGAACACCGAGGTGCCCGACGGCGGTGAGGTGTCGATCATCCCGGCGGTCGCCGGCGGCTGCTGAGGCTGCAGTGTTAGGGCTGCAGTGCTGAGGCTGCAGTGTTAGGGCTGCAGTGACGAGGCGATCGCGCTGAGCCGCACCTCGCAGCTGCGCAGTCGCAGCTCCGAGTACTCCTCCGCTTCGCTGGCGCCGGCTGCGGAGCCGGCTGCGGAGCCGGCTGCGGAGCCGGCTGCGGCGACGGCCTCGGGCGCGACGAATCCGGGGGTCGAGGAGATCGCGACGCGGATCTGTTCGAGGGCCGATTCGCACGCGACGAGCCGTTCCCAACTGTCGCGATCGAGGGTTGCGGCTTCCACCGCCGCCTCCGGTGTGGTGGTGGCGGCCGGACCGAGGGCCACGTCGACTGTGCTGTCGGCGGTACCCGGCTTGCCACTCAGGTCATCGGTGGTCATCGTGACCGCGGCGAGAAGGGCCACGATCGAGGCGACGGTGACGACCGACATGCGCACGCTGACGCTCGGTCGAGCGCCGCTCACGCAGTCCGCCAACAGGCCGACGGTGATGACGGCGAGCGGGATCGGCACCCAGTGCCACCCGCCGAAGATCAAATGGCTGGCACCGGCCAGGACGACGGCTCCGATCAGCGCCATGCCGGTCGGTGTTCGAAGCAGGCGTGCCCACGATCGGTCGGACGTTGAGTCGGCCACGTCGTTCATGTCGTCCTATCGGCCGTTGTCGGGAGGTCGTGAGCCAATCCTGAGGGTGAGGCGCGGGCGTGGAGCAGGGGTGGTTAGCACTCGACCGGTACGAGTGCTAAAACAATCAGCACTCGTACCGGTCGAGTGCTGATTTCGGGGCCACGGTCTCGATCCGCCCGCCGGTCGTCCACTCCCGACTCATCACCACAAGGATTGAGCAGACATGGCAAAGCAGATCACGTTCGACGACGAGGCGCGTCGCAAGCTCGAGGCCGGCATGAACACGCTCGCGGATGCCGTGCGCGTCACGCTTGGCCCCAAGGGTCGCAACGTCGTGCTCGACAAGAAGTGGGGCGCCCCCACGATCACCAACGACGGCGTTTCGATCGCCAAGGAAATCGAGCTGGAAGACCCGCTCGAGAACATGGGCGCCGCGCTCGTCAAGGAAGTCGCCAAGAAGACCGACGACGTCGCTGGCGACGGCACCACGACAGCGACGGTGCTCGCCTGGTCGATGGTGCGCGAAGGCCTCCGCAACCTCGCCGCCGGTGCCAACCCGATGTCGGTCAAGCGGGGCATCGAGGCCGCCGTGGCCGCTGCGGTCGAAAAGATCGTCGAGGTGTCTATCGAGGTTGAGACCGAGGAGCAGTTCGCCCAGGTCGCCTCCATCTCGTCGGCCGACAGCGAGATCGGCGCGCTCATCGCCGAAGCCATCACCAAGGTCGGCAAGGACGGCGTGATCACCGTCGAGGAATCCAACACCTTCGGTATGGGCCTCGATTTCGTCGAAGGCATGCGCTTCGACAAGGGCTACATCGCTCCCTACATGGTCACCGACGCAGAGCGCATGGAAGCGGTGCTCGAGTCGCCCTACATCTTGTTCGTGTCGTCGAAGATCTCGGCGATCCGCGACCTGGTTCCCGTCCTCGAAAAGGTGATGCAGACCGGCAAGCCGTTGCTCATCATCGCCGAGGACGTCGAAGGCGAGGCCCTCGCCACGCTCGTGGTCAACAAGATCCGCGGCACCTTCAATTCGGTTGCCGTCAAGGCGCCGGGCTTCGGCGACCGCCGTAAGGCCATGCTCGCCGACATGGCGATCCTCACCGGCGGCCAGGTCATCAGCGAAGAGGTGGGCCTCAAGCTCGACACCGCCGATCTCGCCCTGCTCGGCCAGGCCGAACGAGTCGTCATCACCAAGGACGAGACCACCATCATCTCCGGCGCCGGCGACTCCGACGAGATCGCCGGTCGTGTCGCTCAGATCAAGGGTGAGATCGACAACACCGATTCCGACTATGACCGCGAGAAGCTCCAGGAGCGCCTCGCCAAGCTCAGCGGCGGTGTCGCGGTGCTCAAGGTCGGCGCGGCGACCGAGGTGGAACTCAAGGAGAAGAAGCACCGCATCGAAGACGCGGTGTCCACCACCAAGGCTGCGATCGAAGAGGGCGTGGTGGCCGGCGGCGGCGTCACCCTGCTTCGTGCCCAGGAAGCCGTGAACAAGGTCGTCGAGTCCCTCGAAGGCGACGAGGCGACCGGTGCACGCATCATCGCCAAGGCGCTCGAAGGCCCGCTCACCCAGATCGCGGAGAACGCCGGCCTCGACGGCGGCGTCGTGGTCAACGCGGTGCGCAACCTGTCGAACCCGGCCGAGGGCCTCAACGCGGCCACCGGGGAGTACGTCAACCTGGTGGATGCCGGCATCATCGATGCTGCGAAGGTGACCCGTTCCGGCCTGCAGAACGCCGCCTCGATCGCGGCGCTGTTCCTCACGACGATGGCGGTCATCACCGACATCCCCGAGCCAGCAGCGCTCAGCATGCCAGGCGGTGGCATGGGCGACATGGGCGGCATGGGCTTCTAAGCCACCAGCGATCCTCGCTCACGGGTCCCTCACGGCGTGTGCCGTGGGGGACCCGTCGCGTTATGCGACCGACGTACGCTGGGAATATGGCTCGACGACGTTTCGTGCGCACGATGGCGCTGCGACACCACGACGGGGCCTCGACGCGCCAGCCCGTTCAGGTGGTCGTCGAGGAGCCGATGGAGATCCGTCTCGACGGGCACCCCGTCTCCACGACGATGCGCACCCCCGGCCACGACTTCGAATTGGCGGTCGGGTTCTGTCACGGCGAAGGCCTCCTCGGCGGGGCGGCGGTGCAGTCGGTTCGCTACTGCGGAACTGGCTCGGCGGTGCAGACGGGGTTCAACGTCGTCAGCGTGGCCACCGGCGGGTGGGCCCCGGAACCGGCGACCGAGTCGGCGACCGAGCAGAACTCCAACGGTTGTGGCCTCTCGGGTTCGGGGGCGGTCGAGTCGCTGAGCGAGCGGCTCGACCCGCTGGTGGCGACTCCGTTCGACATCGCGCTGCTCGAACGCATTGAACACCGGGCCGAGCGGGAGCGCACGCTGCTGGCCGAGACGGATGGAAGCGACTCGGCGGCGGTGTTTGGTGTTCGCGACGGCCGGGTTTTGGTGGTGCGCGAAGACATCGACCTCGGCAACGCCGTCGACAAGGTCGTCGGTCGGCTGCTGCTCGACGGCAGGCTTCCTGCGCTCATCGCCGGGGGCGAGCCGCTCGGGCTGTGGGTTTCGGGGCGGTTGGGTTTCGAGTTGGCACGACGGGCGTGGGCCGGCGGTTTCGTGGTCCTGGCCGCAGGGGGCGCCGCGAGCTCATTGGCGTTGGAGGTGGCCGAACGAGCCAACCTCACGTTGGTCAGCTTTGCGAGGGGTGCGACGGCGACGGTCTACCCAGCGGCCCGGTAGTTGCGGGCGCGAGCTCATGGCGCTGTGAGCTCATGGCGCTGTGAGGTCATAGGTAGTGCGGGGTGTTGGTGATGGTCGTTCCGTCGGGGCTAACGGCTCGGTGTCGTTCGTTCGGGGCGCCCGATATGACCGCCCCGCCGCGGTGGTGAAGCGAGTGGTGGAACCGGCAGAGATGGGTGAGATTGGCGGGGTCGGTGGGGCCCTCATCGTTGAAATGGACGATGTGGTGCACGTCGCAGCCAACCGTGTCGCGTTCGCATCCGGGGAACCTGCACCCGCGGTCGCGATATGAAAGAACTCGCCGCAAGATGTCGGGGGCGAGGCGACGCGTCTGCCCGTAGGAAAGTGGTGTGCCGTTTCGGGTGAAGGTGGGCGTGACATCAGCGTCGGCGAGCAGGGCCCAGAGGGTCTCGTCGGTGATGTCGAGGTTGGTTTCGGTGTGCGCGGGACCGGAAACATCGGGTTCGCCGTGTCGTTCGCTGAACAGCCGCGCGAGACCTTCATCGGCTCGGTTGAGCTTGTCCAAGTCGATGTGGACGTAGACCCCGGCGCGCCCGGGTCGTGTGATTCCGGCAGCGGCGATCAACGCATCGCGAAACGCCGAGGCCCTGCGTTCGGGCATCGTCGGTCCGCGTTCGGCCTCGCCAGCACCGGCCTCGCCAGCTCCAGAGTCGCCAGCACCAGCCTCCGGCTCAGCCGCAGTCGCGTGCTCAGGCCCGGCAGTGGTTTCGCTGGGCGTTGTGTCGTTGGGCGGGGTGCTGTTGGGCGACGTGTCGTTGGTGTTGTCGCGGGCCTGCCGGTTGATGAGGTCGTGAAGGATCGTTGCCACGATCGCCCCGTCGTCGGCGGTGAGGTCGCCGTTGAGGTGCCAACGTCCGTTGAACGTCCGCGACAGCGAGATACGCGAGGGTTCCGCGTTCGGGTCGCTGGGGCCGTCCTGGTCGAGTCGGTCGCGGATGGAGCGACAGAAGCGTTCGAACTGGTTGAGTGAGCATCGAGATGCGGTGCCGAGCAGCAGCGGTTCGATGTCGCGAACTGCGTCGATGGCTGCGTCGAGACGCTCACCCGTATACCTGTCGGGGATGATCGATGAGATCGCGTCGACGTGGCCGAGTGTGATGTCGCCGGCTTCGAACGAGGCGCGTACCTGCTCGTAGCGTTCGGTGGTGAGCCCGGCACGGAGCAGTCGTTGAGCGTCGCGGCGGGTCAGGCCATGGTGCAACGCGACCCAGTAGGCGATGGTGGTGACCCCGTCGCGATGATGGACCTGCTCGGATGCGGCGACCCCGACCGCGGCGACGTGGAGCCGTTGGGCGGCGTGGGCGAGCCGGGCAGCGGCGACGGAAAGTTTGGCAGCGATCGACTCCCGACATCCCGTCGGCAAGGAGCTGTTCACGGTCTCCATCATCCGCAGGGAGGCAAACACGTCGGCGGCAAGGTCGGCAGCTTGCGCGGTGAGTGCATCGCAGGAGCCGACGGCGTCGGCGAGCGGACCCCAACCGCCCGAAGGGTCGCTGATCTCGTCGGGGCGGATCGAATCTGGGTTCATCGAATCTGGGTTGTGTTGGGAGGCCCCGTCGCGCTCGAACATGGTACGAGAATATCGAACAACAGTACGATCAGCAAGCGAAAACGAGGAAAAACAAAACAAATGTTCGACTTAAAGGTGGGGCCCGTCCCAGGCCAGCCCACGCTGCGCACCGAGCCGGCGGCGGCGCTCACGTAGGCTCAAGGCCTATGGAACCTTCCACTCCCTCGGTCGGCCTGTGTGTGTCTCATCTGTTCTGGATGTCGTCGCCGCTGGCGGACGCCGACGCCGCGCTCGAGGCCATCGCCACGCTTGAAGCGGGCGACGACCAAGTCGTCACCGTGTCGATGCTCGGACACAAGTCCGACCTGTGCACCCTCGTGCTCTCCCGGGATTTGTGGCGGATTCGAGCGTTCCAAACGGCGATGGCTGCGGCTGGGTTCGATCTCGTCGACAGCTACCAGTCCGTCACCGAAACCTCCGAGTACGCCACCCACGTCCCCGAGGAAGCCAAGCAGGCGCGCCTGTATCCACAGTTGCCGATCGTCGGCAAGGACGTCTTTTGCTTCTATCCGATGTCGAAGCGTCGAAATGTGGGAGCCAACTGGTATGCGCTCGACTACGACGAGCGGATGCGGCTGATGATGGAGCACGGCAAGAGCGGGCGAAGCTTCGCCGGACGGGTCACCCAACTCATCACGGGCTCCACCGGCCTCGACGACTACGAGTGGGGTGTCACCCTGTTTTGCGTGCATGTGGATGACGTCAAGGAGATCGTCTACACGATGCGGTATGACGAGGCCTCGGCCCAGTACGGCGAGTTCGGCACCTTCTACATCGGCACGGTTGCCTCGCCCGCAGAGGTGCTCGACAGCCTTGGGGTCGGTTAGGCGGTCGGGGTGAAGGCGTCGATCTGACGGCGCTCACCGGTGGCGTCGGTCAGGGAGATGCTTCGCGGCCACACCCAGTCCTTGCCGCCGTGGCCGTGGATCTGCACGCCGCAACAGACCGCGACGTTGTGGTCCTTCCAGATCTCCTGTGCGTCGATCGCTGCCCAGAGGTCGACTTCGGTCGCGTCGAGCGCGGCGACGGTCAGGTCGACGAGCGAGTCGGGCTTGTGGCCATCGACGACGAGGCGCAGGGCGAGCTTGGTCGCTTCGAAGTCGTCGAGGTCGACCTCGTTCGGGATGGTGCCTCGTTGTGACATGTCGTAGATCGCGGTGAGTGCGCCGCAGGTGGACGTGGGGGAGTCCTGCCCCTCGCGCACGGTCATGCCGACGGTGCCGTCATCTTCGATGCCGATGTGGGGAAGTCCGAACACCAGCAGGCTTCCGCGTCCGCTCGTGTACGGAATATGAGCGAACGCCGCCCCCCACCCGGTCGCGCCCAGTGCCGGAACTCCGCCGAGGCCGGCGAGGGTGAAGGCCGGACCCCACTGCTCCTGGACCCGGGCGAAAAAGTTCGTGGTGAGTTCGTCGCGGCAGATGCTGACGAGCGGCAACGTGGTCTCCGGATCGAATCCGACCGCCCCCAACGACGACCGAACGGTGTCGAGATAGTCGGCTGCGGGAATCGAGCCGGGGAACGCTGCTTGCATGGCGGTACGAAATTCGAGTGTCATCAAATATCCAGTCTGAACCCGTGGCACGCGCCGGCGCCAAGCGGGCCGATCAATCGTCACGAAGCGGGGGACGAGTCGCCCGCGTCGGTTTCGGGTGGGGTCGCGTGGCGCAACACCAGCGAAATGCTCAAAGCAGCGAGGACGACGATGGCGACGATGACACCGATTCGTACTTCGCCGGTGTTGTGAATGAACTCGGCAACCCAGTCACGCCAAGACGTCACCAGACGCCCGAGGCTGTTGTCGGGCGTGGCTCCGGTGAGAATTCGAGCCTCGTACCAGCCGAAGTAGATCGCGACGAACCCGGAGATGATCAACAGCACGCCGCTCAGACGGGTCATGTGGGGGATCAGTGAGCGCAGCCGGTTGATGATTCCGACTTTGGCGAAGGTCACCGCCAACGTGAGAACACCGATGATGACTCCCATGCCGAGTGCGTACATCAACAGGGTCATGAACCCGTCGAGGAGGTTGTGTTGCCGAAACGTGGTGGTGACCGCAGCGATGAACGGGCCGATCGCACAACTCAACGAGGCGACGCCGTAGCTGACCCCGAAGATGAAGGCGCTCAACGCCGATTGTGACCCCGACGAGGTGGACATTTTCGGGATGCGAACGACCGGAACGAACCCGAAGAGCATCGCTACCCCGAGGACGACGAGCGCGACCCCGACCCCGACCACGACCCATGGCAACCGGTGTCCGATCGCTGAGGACACCGAGGTCCACACCACCCCGATGAGTCCGAACACCAGGACGAACCCTGCCGTCATTGCGGCGCTGACCGAGAGTGCTCGAATGACGGGCTGAGGTCCGCTCCGTGACGGCGCATCGGTGCCGGTGCCGGTGGCGGCGGATTCGGGGCCCGTTGCGGATTCGAGGCCGAGGTAATAGGAGAGGTAGGCGGGCAACAGGGCGAACCCACACGGGTTGATGGCGGCCACCATCCCGGCGGAGAAGGCAAAGGTGAGTGCCGCTCCGTTCATGTGAGCCGACGCTTCATCGTGCGTCGTCGATCATGGCTCGCAGCTCGGCCTCGTCGCGAAGCGCAGCGCTTTTCATCGCGGTCACCCGGCCTTCGGCATCCAACACGACGGTGTGGGGCATCGCGGTGCCGGCGAATTTGCCGAGCACCTCGTGGGTTTCGTCGCGTGTCTGCAGATAGGTGACGCCGGTTCGCTCGATCATCTCGGCGCCGAGCGATGCCGCTTCGAACACGTCGACTCCGACGAAATTCACCTCGTCTCCGAGGTCGTTGTACACCGATTCGATCATCGGCATCTCGGTGACACAGGGGACACAGGTCGACGCCCAGAAGTTGATGACCGTCGGCTTTCCGATGAAGGTTGAACTCGAAACGGTCGTGCCGTCGAAGGTGGTCAACTCCACCACCGGAGCCGGTTCGCCAACCTTGGCAACGCCGGTTTCGAGCTTCGTGACGAGATCGGCTGGTGAGATGGTCGCCGAGTCGCGGGCCGCCGGGCGCACGACGAAAACCCACGTCACCAAGAGCGCGACGCTCATCGACACCATCGTCGAGATCAGAACGAGGCGCACGGTTGAGCGGGGGCGGCGTGAAACGTCGGGCGCGGTCACGCATCAACGGTACCCAGGGTGTTCTCGTAGCGAGGAATCGGACCTGTGAATCGTGTCGGAGCCACCCGGCGTTCGGGTGCCGGGCCCGGACGCGTCACCGCCCACGGCCGGGAGGGGAGCCGTGGGCGGTTCGCGATCTGGCCGATCCGCCACCGTCCGGCGGGGTCTGACGGGACCCCTCGCCACAACTGCTCCGGCTCGTCGAGCGTCACCGGTGCGTGTGGGGTCGTGGACTGTGGCGGAGGTGCAGCGGGTGAGATCAGGCCGGCTGCAGGTGGCGGAGGTGTTCGGGGAACGGGATCTGAGGCATCTGGTCCTCAGGGCGTGGAGTCTTCGGGGGTCGCCCTCGCCGACGCTTGGTCATCACGACCTTTCCGGCGACGATCAACTGCCCTCCCCAGACGCCCCACTGCTCTTGACGGGCAAGTGCGGTGTCGAGGCACTCGGAGATGACGGGGCAGGTGGAGCAGATCGTTTTGGCGGCGATGATGTCGGACAGATCATCGGAGAAGAAGAGTCGAGCGGTACCCGGGGTGGCAGCGGCGCACGCGGCGTCGAGGTGCCAGGAGGTATCGGGTTCGAGGGTGAGCGGAAGTGCGGACATTTGGGTTCGAATCCTTTCGCCAGGTTCCCCTGGCAGGTCAGGTGCTACGTAGCTGGGCGTCGTGGCGGCGCTTGGCCGCACCGGCGGTCGAGGTGGTCGACGTGGTCGTGGTGAGCGTGGTGAGATGGGGATTCGAGGTGGGATACATGGGATGTCCTTCTGGGTGTTGGTAGGGGTGTGGGAGTGGGCGGGCGGTGGCTGCGGTGAAGGTGTCGTGAAACGCCGAACGGGCCGCTGGAGTGTTCCAGGCGGCCCGTTCGGAGAATCTTGTTTCGCTGTCGAGTGCGTTACTCGATGCGGTGATCCTCAAGGGCCGACAGATTGCACTTGGTCGCATAGGCGGCGCAGGTGGCAATGCGGGTCGCCGGAGTGGCGATGGCTGCGGTGCCCGACTGCCAACCGTGGCGCACAGCACGGCAGGCGAGATGCGACACCCGAACATGCGCGCGCGACGAAGTCGTGGCTTCGCCGGTCATGCTGTTGTTCGTTGCGGTGCGCATTGCCGTGCGTCCTTCGGGCCCTGAGGTGGGTTCAGCGGTGGGTTCAGCGTTGGCTGAATGTGGGTTCCAGTATGGCGGAGTTCGCTGCGAAACCGGTGTCAAGGGCACCACACCGCTGCGGAACCCGTCAAACGAATTTCGCAGAAGATTCCAAAAGTCCGGTCTCACACGGTGATTTCGTAGACCGGGAACCCGTCGCGGTGGTGGCGGGTTGCCCGGCCGACATTCACGAGATGTTCGAGGTGGGCGTAGGTCTCCGATTCGGCCATCGACCCCCACGAGCGTTCGGCGAACAGCTCGCGTGAAAAGGCCTCGACCGTGGCGATGCCGAGGGTTGCGCCGATGCGTTCGATGCGTTCGAGGCGATCGATGTGGTGACGTTCGATGGCGTCGACCCTGCCGACCAGGTCGGTGAAGGGGTGCCCGTGGGCCGGCAGGGTGAGCGTGATGTCGGGAAGGGTGCGCACGAGATCGAGAGCGTTGAAGAATTCGGCGAGGGCGTCGGTGTGGGAACGCAGGCCGGAGATGTGGGGAGTGATCGTCGGCAGGACGTGATCTCCGCTGAACAAGATGCCCTCGGCCAGATCGACCAGGCACAGGTGATCACCGGTATGGCCGGGGGTGTGCACCGCCACCCATTCGCGACGCCCCAAGCGAATGACGTCGTCGTGGTCGAGCCGGACGTTGGGCTCGTTGTGGATGAAGCCCCAGCGGGTATCGGCATCCCAGGAGCGAACCACCTCGATCTCGGCGCGGCTCGGCATCGGAACCGAACCGCCCCACGGGGCGCGCAACGCTCCGAGGTCGGGGATGGGGCCGTCGCCGAGCACCGCCTGTTCAAGCGCGCCGCGAAGCTGCTCGAAGCTCGCGCCCGGTGCGGCATCGGCGAGTTGGAGTTCGGTGTCGTCGTCGCCGTCGAAGTGGGTGGCGAAATGCCGGTGGGCGACGATGTCGGCCTCGTTGGTGTAGCGGAGGCGCCCGGCCCCGCCGAAGTGGTCGGGGTGGCTGTGGGTGACAAAGACCGTGTGGATCCGGCTGGTCGGCGCGCCGATCTGTGCGAAGCGTTGCTCAAGTGCGGCAGCGGTTGCCGGGTCGGGAAAGCCGGGGTCGATGACGGTGAAGCCGCGCTCGTCTTCGAGGGCGTAACAGTTCACGTGGCCGAGGCCGGGCAGGTTGATCGGCAGTTGCAGACGGTAGATACCCTCGGCGACAGCGGTGACCTCCTCCGATGCCGGGAGCCGCTCCTGGCGCTCGATCTCGGTCATAGGTTCGGCTCGGTTGCCGCGGCGAAAACGTTGTCTCGCCAGTACTTCAGTTCGGCGACGCTTTCTCGAATGTCGTCCATCGCCCGGTGGGCGGTCGCCTTGTGTGGCGCCGCCGCGAGCGCCTCGGGATACCACCGGCGGGCGAGTTCCTTGATGGTGGACACGTCGACCGAGCGGTAGTGGAGATGGTTCTCGATCTGTGGGAGATAGGCGTTGAGGAAGCGTCGGTCCATGCCGATCGAGTTGCCGCACAGCGGAACGCTGCGTGGCTGAGGGGCGTGTTCCTTGATGAACGCCAGGGTTTCGGCGCCGGCCTGTTCGAGGGTGATCTCCGACGAGCGGATGGCGTCGAGCAGGCCGCTGGAGGTGTGCATGTTGAGCACGACCTTGTCCATGTTCGCGAGCGCTTCGGGCGGCTGGTGGATCACCAGATCCGGTCCTTCGGCGACGATGTTGAGGTCGTCGTCGGTGATCAGGGTCGCGATCTCCACGATGACGTCGGTTCGGTCGTCGAGTCCGGTCATCTCCAGGTCCATCCACACGAGCATGGGCTGGAGGCTACCGGCACCGGTTAAGAATCGCCGTTCCGGCGCTCGGGTAGGGTCGTCGCCGTGGAAATTCCGTTGATGCGTGTCGACCCGTCCATCGAGGTGCCTGAGGCGGCGAAGCCTGGCGATGCCGGCGTCGACCTTCGTTCGACCATCGACGTGGTCATCGCCCCGGGAGGGCACCGCGAGTTGGTGCCGACCGGCGTCGCCATCGCGATTCCCGACGGGTATGCGGGGTTCGTTCAGCCTCGCAGCGGGTTGGCCCTCAAGCACGGGGTGACCGTGTTGAACACCCCGGGCCTCATCGATTCGGGGTACCGCGGCGAGTTGAAGGTGGTGCTGGTCAACACCGACCCCTCCGAACCGTTCCACGTCGTGCGCGGAGAGCGCATCGCCCAGTTGGTGATTCAGGCGGTCGAACGTCCGGTGTTTGTGGAAGTGGCTTCGCTCGACGACACCGACCGGGGCACCGGAGGGTTCGGTCACACCGGACGCGGTTAGCGGGTCGGGACGATCTCGAACCGTTCCGGACTGCCCTGGCCCGTGCCGCCCGGAGTCCAACCGACGAGGACCGGGCGCGGGTCGTCGAGCGATCCGTCCCACTCGATACCGGTGATCAGGCGCTCGCCGATACCGCTGCCCCCGTTCACGTAGCGGTCCCAACGGCCGCCGAAACGTGAGCCGGGCCCCTGCATCGGGACATGGGTGTGGCCGAGGATCAGCCATGTGTCGAGCAGGCGTTCGCGGCGCATCGACGCGAACAGCAGTTCCTCGTCGAGCGAGTCGTAGTCGGTGGTGGCACCGATGAGCGGGTGCAGTTCGATGAGGCGATCGCGTGGGCCCTCGGCGCGAAGGCGTTCGGCAACCCCGGCGGGCGGCAATCCCTCGGGCAGGGTGAGGCCCGGGGTGTCGATGATCGTGTTGCCCAACCAGGTCGAGAACTTGCCCAGGCGGTCGCGTCCGGGAGCGTTCCAGCCGTCGGTGTGGTGCCCGTGGGCGATGAGCGCCGTCATCGTGCCGTGCTCGTCGTCGAGGGTGATGAAGTCGGCCAGCGGGAACGGTCCGAGCCGATCGGTGAGCACTCGGGCGACCTCGTGGTGATGCAGCGGGTCGTCGTGGTTGCCGACCGTGCGCAGGTATCGACCGTCCGCAGCGAAGCGCGATGCGATCACCGAGTAGATCTCGTCGTTGTTGTCGATGATCGCGGCCAGGTATTGCCGATAGAGCGCGGTGCTCAGGCGGTCGTCGCCGAGCGCCCCTCCGAGGAGCCGCAGTGCGTCATAGGTCGCGCCAAGCGTCGACCCGCCGACCATCCAGAAGTCTTCGACGTCGCCGTTCTCGCACAAGGTCCAGCCGTCGTCGGCGTAGCGGCGCAGCACCTCCGCATAGAGCGACTTGGTGCCCTGGCGTCGGGGCCAGTCGAGACGCCCGGGGACGCACCGATGCAGGTCGGAGAAGATGACGATGCGTTCGCTGTGGGGACGGCGCACGACGACGTCGGCGCCGGTGCTCGGCGTCCGGCCACGCGAGATGCTCGACACGGCGGTCGGAAACTCGCGGATGTCTCGCTTGGCTCGCCGGTGGTGGGTGTTCGCGACGAACAGGGCGAACGGAACCCACAGCGGTGCGCCGACTGCGAGGACGAGGAATTTGAGCAATGCCCACAGTGTGGCGAGTGCGCCGATTCGCGCAGACTGGTCGTGGGCGCGCCGTCGGTCGATGGCCTTGGCCCACCGCAGGATCGATTCGATACGTTCGTCGAGGGGTTCAGCGGCCAACGCCATGGTCTCAGTGTCGCGCTCGCGGACGTGGCGCACCGGAATCGGCGCCTCCTCTGGCACACTGTCGAGCGCCCCGCCCGCCGATCACGGAGTGTTCCATGAGTGCCAGTCCACGTCGCCGTGACCAGGTGGGAACCGACTCGGTTCGCACCGTCGTCTACTACACCGACGCCGCGCAGATCGGCGGGGCGGAGACGGTGGCACGCACGCTGCTCGCCGAGTTGGACGATCGGTTCGAGGTCACCATCGTCGGGTCGGACGCGTCGGTCGTCGACCACATCGCAGCCGTGCGACCGTCGGCGAACACGGTGCTGGTGCCGCCGATCACCGATCGCCGCGACGTCGCGGCGATGGTGAAGTTGCGCCGAGTGCTGCGGGCGCTGCGACCCGACATCTTCCACGCGAATCTGAGCGAGGGATCCTCGTGTCAGTACGGCCTGCTCGTGGCACTGTCGATTCCGGGCCTGCGAGTCGTCGCCACCGAAAACTCTCCGATGGGGGTCCGTTCGGGGTTATCGCGCCGGATCAAGCGGTTCTCGGCTCCGAGGTTCGATGCGCACATCGGGGTAGGCCGTCGGGCCGCGGCACTGGTCGAGGCCGACGTCGGGTTGGCTTCGGGGGCCGTGGAGGTGATCCCGAACGCGGTGCCGGTGGTCGAACACCGCTCGCCGGCCCACCGTGCGCCGGCAGGGAGCGACAGCCCCGTGCGCATCGTGGCGATCTCCCGGTTCGATCCGGTCAAGGGCCTCGACGTTCTGTTCGACGCGGTGGCGCTGCTCGACCGGGGCTCGCTTTCGCCGTTCGAGGTCGTCGTGATCGGCGACGGACCACAACGCGGCGAACTCGAGGCGCACATCGATCGTCTTGGCATTCGCGACCTCGTCACGCTGGTCGGGTGGGTCGACGACGCCCGACAGGAGCTGGTCGATTTCGATCTGTTCGTTTTGCCGTCGCGCCTCGAAGGCCTGCCCATGTCGCTGCTCGAGGCCATGCACGCCAGGGTGGCGGTGGTCGCCACCGACGTCGGCAGCGTGCGCGAGGTGTTGGACTCCGACGCGGTGGGCGTCGTCGTCGCCCCGGGGGATGCACCGGCGTTGGCCGAGGCCATCGGCGCGTTGATCGACGACGGGCAGCGTCGGCACGGCCTTGCCGCCGCCGGGCAGGCCCGTGCGCTCGAGCAGTACACGAGCGCCGTGAACGTCGCCGCCTACGCCGCGGTGTATGACCGGGTGATGGCCGAGCCGACTCATCGGCTGCGCGGTCGCCCGAACGCTCGAGGCTGAGCCCTCAATCCCGCGGTCGTCGTGCCGATGGGAGCCCATGGGACGTGACCGCGCCGTAGGGCTCGAGACGCCGATGTGGCTCGCCCACCATCATCGATCGGAACGTCACAAGTGCGTGACCATCGCCGGACGCCACGTGTGTCGCCGGTGCCTCGTGCTGTATCCATTGTCGGTCGGCTTCGCTGTCGCGTCGGTGTTCGGAGCGTTGGCGCAGGGGTGGGACCTGTGGGTGATGTGGCTCGCTCCGATCCCGCTCGTGGTCGACTGGGTCGCCGAACACCTCGGCATCTGGGCCCACTCTCCACGTCGGCAGGTGGCGGTGACCGCACTGGCTTCGTGGCCCTTTGGCATCGCGCTGGCCCGTCACGCGGCGCATCCGTTCGAACTCCATGCGACGGCTGCGATCGCGGTGTACGGGGGGATCTGTGTCGGCGCCTGGCTGGTGTCGACCTATCGCCAGTTGCCACAGGAGGACCCCCGGTGGGAGGAGCGCTTCGAGCGCGACGAGGAGGCCCGCGAGCAGCGATTGCGCGAGCTGATCGGCGTTGGCGAGCTGATCGGGGATCAGTGCTCGGCGGGCTCTGCGACGAAATCGATGAGCTGTTCGACCGCCCCCACCAAGCTGGGGTCGAGGTCTCGGTAGCTGTCCACCTTTGACAACAGCAGCTTCCAGAACTGCCACGGCTCTTCGACCCCGACGGCAGCGCAGATACCCTCTTTCCACGGGGTACCGCGCTCGATGTCGGGCCAGGCCTCGAGGCCGATCCGGCGCGGGTTGACCGCGGCCCAGATGTCGATGAACACGTGACCGCAGATCAAAACGTCGGGATGATCGACGCTGGCGGCGATTCGGGACTCCTTGGAGTTGTCGACGAGGTGATCGACGAGCACGCCGAGGCGCCGGCCGGGGCGCGGCCCGAACGCGGCCACGATCTCGCCGAGGTCGTCGACGCCGTCGATGGGTTGCACGATGATGCCCTCCGACCGCAGATCGTCGCCCCACACCTTTTCGACGAGTTCGGCGTCGTGGGTTCCCTCGACGAGGATGCGGCTGGCTTTCGCGACCTTGGCCGGGGCGTTGCGCGGATCGGCGATCGATCCCGATGCGGTGATGCGCCGCTCGGCGGTTGCCGAGGGGGTGGGTCGGCTCAGTTGGATCGGCCGACCGTCGACGAGGAAGCTGCCGGGGATGTTCCGGTAGCGGTGGTCCTTGCCGTAGTCGTCGCGGATCGTGATGACGTTGTCGCTGTATTCGACGATCGCGCCGACGATGCCGGTGGCCTGATGGGTGACGTCGGTGCCGAGATTCGCCGGAACCTTGGGGTACTGCTTGCGCTTGGACGGCCCGTTGTCGATGTCGTCGAGGCTGGAGAGAATGCCTCGCTGGTGGGGGGAACTCATCGGGGTCGATCGTAACCGTACGGTGCCGCCAGCCCGGTCAGCGCGGCGCGGTCAGCGCGGCGCGATGAGGCTCACCTGCATGACGCCCTTGCGCTCGACCGTCAGCGAGTCGTCGTAGCGGTAACCGAGCGGGTGGTCGAAGTCGGCGAGCCCGCGGTGATCGCACAGCTGGGTGTCGAGGACGTGGCGAACGAGGGCGCCTTTGAGGAGCTTGTTCCAGTGATTGACGACCGAACGCTTGGTCTCGCCGGTGGCGCGGTCGGTCGTCTCGTCGATGAACTTCACCGAGATTCTCGAGCGCATCGACGCTGGGTCCGGCGCCCAGGCCGCCGCGTGTTCGTTGGGGAGCAGGTCCCACACGGTGCGCCCCGCGACCACCGGGGCGAGGGCGTCGGTGAGCGGCTGACGCCAGGTGGTTGCCAACTTTCCGACCCCTGGGAGCGAGGCGCCCATCTTGAGTTTGTAGTCGGGGATCGGATCGGCTGCGGCGACCGCGCCCCAGAGACCCGAAAAGATGATGACCTGCTTGGCAGCCCGGCGTTTCGCCGTCGCCGACAGCGTCGCGAAGTCGAGGGCGTCGTAGAGCACGCCGGTGTACCGTTCGACGGCCCGTAGCGTCGGCGAGACCATCACGTTGCGGTTGGCGGTGCGTGCCGCTTCGAGCGCCGCGCCCTTGACCCCGAGCAGTTTGGCGGCCTTCGCGTCGTCGGCCATGGCGTCGCTCAGCGCAGCTGCAACTCGAACCCGGAGGGGGTCGAGTTCGTCGAATGACAACGATGCCTCGGAAAAAGCGGGGCCCGTTCCGCCGGCCGACTTGCCTTCCGAGGGGGGCAACAGAATGAGGGGAGCCTTGGACGTCATGGTCGGGTGTGTCGGTGCCCCCACTCGGATTCGAACCGAGGACCAATGGATTAAAAGTCCACTGCGCTAACCAGCTGCGCCATAGGGGCGCGACGACAGTACCAGGCTGGACCCGCAGCGGTGAAGGCGTGACGCGGTGGGTCGGCGGCTGAAGGTCAACGGGTGAGGGTGACGGTGCGGACGCCGTCGCGGTGAGCCCAGGTGGCGCTCAGGCGATGCCTGGCGACGGCGTCGGCGAGGAGCGCGTCGGCGATGGCCTGCGGTGCGGGCTTGCCGTCGAGCAGGAGGGGCTCGGGGACCTCGATGTTCGATGACTCGCCGGGACCCAACCGTTCGGCCGCCAGGTCGATGAGGGCGATAACCGACCCGACCTCGGCCGGGTCGGGCTCGGGGCCTGTCGCGGTGTCGGCCGTCGTGCCGGTCGCGGCGTCGGCGGGGTCGGCCGTGGTCTCCTCCCCCCGCAGCCCGGCTCCCTTGCGGTTCATGCGCCGAAACACGATCAGGGTCGACGGCGCAACGATCGCGAGCGCGATGAGGAAGAACGTCACCAACTCTGAGAATCGGTCGCTCGTCGTGACGTCGGTTGCGGACTGCGCTGCCGACACGGCGACGGCGGACATGGCGAACATCTCGCGGGATCCTACCCAGAGGTGTGGGCGGTTCGGGGGTGTCCTACGCTGGGCGACGTGCAGGATCAGCCCATCATCGACGAAGCACTCCTCGAGCGCCTCGAGCGTGAACTTGCCGACGCCGCCGACACGCTCGAACAGGTCGAGCGGATCGTTGCCAGCGAGCTCACCGGTGCCGAGTCGGCCGCAGCGATTCGCGGGCTCCTCGACGACGGACGTTTCGCCGTGCAGGAGCCCACTGACTCAGATCTGGTCGGGGATGGTGACGTCGACGCCGTGCAACAGGTCGACGCGCTCGCCGAGGACCCACGAGCCGCGGACATGGTTGACGTAACGGCCGTCGAGGTTGCCCATCCGCTCGAAGGTGGCCCCGAGACGCCGCTCGACCTCGTAGACCAACCCGCCGTGGGTCACGACGATGGCTTCGACATCGACCCCGGAGCGTTCTTCGCCGCGGGCACCCAACTCGGCGAGGGCACGCACGATTCGATCGAGTGAGTCAAAGGCTCGCTCGGCGAGAGAATCGTCGCTCTCCCAACTCGGCGGACGCCGATTTTCGTCGAGGTACCCGGGAAACTGCGCCTCGATCTGAGAGCGGGTGAGCCCCTGCCATTCGCCGGCATGGCGTTCGATGAGCCCGGGCAAGGCGATGACCGGACCGATCCCGATCTCCGCGGCGATGATCTCCGCGGTCGAATGGGCCCGGTTCAGGGTGGAGGAGAAGATCCCGTCGACCGCACCGAGCGATGCGCTGGCCTCCGCGGCCTGTCGACGCCCGAGGGTGGTCAGCGGCGGGTTGGCCTGGCCCTGCCAGCGGCCATCGGCGTTCCATTCGGATTGTCCGTGTCGGATCAACAGAAGTCGCGTCATCGAAGCAACGGTAGGGCCAGGGCCGCGGACTACGCTCGTTTCGTGCCCACACTGGTCGACCGGTTGGCCCGGACCTACCTGGTGCGTCAACGGCCGAAGGGCCCGACGATGCTGTTCGGGGTTGTCTGGTTCGGCCTGTTGGTCGGGGCGTCGCTGGCGGGATCGTGGGGGTTGGCCCTGCTGTTTGGTCTGTTGGGGGCGCTCGGGGCGTTGCAGGCGGGGGTGGCGTGGCGTTCGGCGCGGGCGCGGATGAACCAGCCGCTTGCGGCGTTGATCGCGCTCGTGCTGCCGTGTGCCGCGACGTTCAACAATCGGGTGTTGGCGCTGTCGATCGTCGTCGCCGTGATCGCCGCCGTCGTCTTGGGTGAGTCGATGGGCAAGCCGACGGTGGCAAGTGGTGGAGCGGTCGCTAACAACCTGGTCGTGGCATCGGCGACGTTGCGGGTGGGGTTGCCGCTCGGGTTCGGCGGTGCCGCGGTGGTTCAGCTCGAGCGGATCGATCTGATGGCCATGGTGCTGTTGGTCATGGTGGTGAGTGTCTACGACTGCGGGCACTTCCTCCTGGGCACCACGCTGCGGGGACGCTTTGCCGGAGTGTGGGCCGGGTTGGCCGGTCAGGCCGTCGTGTTGTTTTCCACGCTGACGATGAACCCCGATCCGTTCACCTCCGACGGTTCGGTGGCCCTCGTGGTCGTGCTCGCGGCGTTGTCATGTCCACTCGGGCAATGGTTGGGAAGCTGGATGTTGCCGAGTGCGGCGGCGAAGGCCCCGGCGTTACGTCGCCTCGATTCGTGGTTGATCGCGGCTCCCGTGGTGTGGGCGTGTGCGGCACTAGCGTCGTAGCGATCATGAGACCCGCAACCTCTCACCGGCGCGTCACCTCAGGTTCTCGCCCGGCCTGCCGATGGAGAATCTGTTGAGCGACACCGACGGTCCCCAGGAGCAGTACATCGTGATCACCGAACTCGACGAGATCGTTCACTCCACCGACGTGGGGTCGTTCGCCTCGCTTCCGATCGAGGAACTGCGCAGTTTGCGCGACCGTTTGACCGAAATTGAGGGTGGGTTGTCCTTCGGCCGGCGTTTGGCCCAGGGCCGCCTCGACATCGTCTTGGCCGAGTTTCATTCGCGGGTGCAGGGCCGCGCCGATGCTGCGGCGGAATTGGTCGAACGTCTGCCGGACGTGTTGGCGCCACAGACCCGGGGCGCCGGATCGCCTCGGCCGGTTCGTGAAGGCGATCTCGCCCCGTTCGCCGATGAGATCATCGCAGCGCTCGACGAGATGGTGAACGCGATCGAACTCGCGAAGTTGCACGAGTTCGAAATCGACGCCCTCGACGACATCGCCCAGCGGATCGGCGAGTTCGAGCGCAACATTTCGGTGCGTCGCAGCGAGGTGCACCGGCTCATCGACGACGTCCAAGAGGAGATCATCGGTCGATACCGTTCGGGCGTTGTCTCGGTTGACGATCTGCTTTCCGACTGAGCATCGCCGTGACTCCGCCTCGGCTCGGTTCGGCCGCGACGCCCCCATCTTCTAACGTTGACGCCATGAAGGACGAGATCGACAAGCGTTGGCATGACCTCGGTGAGTTCATTCGCGAGCAGCGAAATGTCGGTCAGATGTCGCTTCGCAAGTTGAGCGAACTCGCTGGTGTGTCGAACCCGTACCTCAGCCAGATCGAACGGGGTCTGCGGCGTCCGTCAGCGGAGATCCTTCAGCAGATCGCCCGCGCGCTCGAGATCAGTTCCGAGACGTTGTACGTGCGCGCCGGGATTCTTGACGAACCCGACACCACCCCCGATCTCGCCGCCGAGATCCGTCGTGATCCGCAGCTCAGCGAGGAACAGAAGAAGACCCTCGTGCGGATCTACGAGTCGTTCCGGCGTGAAAACGAGGCCGCCGGGTCGGCGTAGGGCCGTCAGCGGTGATTTCGCGACGGGAATCAACCGGGCGCGTTGCGTGTTGGAGGCTTGCGTGACCTCCGTGGCGATGCTTTCGATGCACACGTCGCCGCTCGCGCAACCAGGCGTGGGCGACAGCGGGGGTATGAATGTGTACGTGCGGGAGCTGGCGGCGTCGCTGGCCCAGGGCGGGGTTCCCACCACGGTGTACGTGCGCGCCTGGGACCGTTCGCTGCCTCGTCGGGTCGACGTCGAGCCGGGCTTTGAGGTCGTGCACGTCCCGGCGGGGCGTTTCGACCTCGCCAAGGAGGATCTCGTCGGGGTCGTCGGTTCGTTCGCGGACTGGGTCGGAAACGACATCGAGCGGGTCGGAGCGTCGGTGCTGCACGCCAACTACTGGTTGAGTGGAGTCGCCGCCCACCGCCTGAAGCACGAGTTGGAGCTGCCGCTCGTCACGACGTTTCACACGCTGGCAGCGGTGAAGAGCTCGACGGGCGATCTTGAATCGTCCGAGCGCGAGGAGGCGGAGCGGGGCATCATCGGCTGTTCCGATGCGGTGTGCGCGTCGAATCCGGTGGAAGTCGATCAGCTGTTGTCGCTCTATGACGCTGAGCCGAGCCGAATCGAGATCGTGCCCCCGGGGGTCGACCGGGCGTTCTTTGCTCCCGGTGATCGCGGTGGCGCCAGGTACGCGCTCGGTCTGGGCGAGTACCCGGTGTTGTTGTTCGTGGGTCGCATTCAGCCGCTCAAGGGACTGACGGTGGCGGTGGAGGCCTTGGCGAAGATGGCGAATCGGTCGGCCCGCCTGGTCGTGGTCGGAGGCCCGAGCGGGGTCGACGGAGCGGCGGAACTCGACCGGGTTCATGCGATGATCCGTCGCTACGACCTGGGCGGGCGGGTGATTTTCGCTCCGCCTCAGCCGCACCACATGTTGTCGACCTACTACCGGGCCGCCGATCTGACGTTGGTGCCGAGCCGATCGGAGAGCTTCGGTTTGGTCGCGGCAGAGTCGCTCGCGTGCGGAACTCCGATCGTCGCGACCGACGTCGGAGGGTTGTCGGCGCTGGTCGACGATCGCGAGATCGGGCGCCTCCTGGCCGACCGGAACCCCGCCGCGTGGGCGTGTGTGCTGGACGAGCTGCTGGACGATCCGGCGGGGCTTCGCCGGATGTCTATCGTGGCGGGTGAACGCGGTCGGCGCTTCACGTGGTCGACGACCGCGGCCCGGCTTCGACGGGTGTACGCAGACCTGTCGAGTTCGAAGGTCCCGGCGACGTGTGGAGTGGCCTGATGCATGATGATCGACCAGCCAGTTCCCCCGAAGAGTTGGAACGGATAGCGGCCTCGATCGATGCCTGGGCGCAGCGACAGATCGACGAGGACTGGGTCGCTGCGGTCGAGCGACCGGAACCCGATAAGCCGCTGTGGTTCATCCGGGCGCTCGGGGAGCAAAAGGGCGTGTTCACCGTGTGGTTCATGCTTCGGCAGCGATCGCTGTTCATCGAGTGCTACGTCATGCCGTCGCCCGAGGAGCGCCGCGACGAGGTGTTTGAGTATCTCCTGAGGCGGAATCTGCGGATGTTCGGCATGAAGTTCTCAATCGGCAACGAGGACGCGGTGTATCTCACGGCCGAGATTCACAACGACGATGTCTGCGACGCCGAACTCGACCGCCTGTTGGGAACGGCCTACATGGAGACCGAGCAGAGCTTTCGGCCGGCCATGCGCCTGGGTTTCGGCTCGAAGTTCAAGGGCTGACCCGCTCCCAATCCGGCCGACCTCCCGGCCGATCAGCGAAGGCGTGGAAGTTTGTGCGACGAAGTGGTTGCTTTTCCGCGGGGAGTTCGGCAACGTAACGCCACGGCCGGAGGGTGCGGCGCCGGACGTCGGGGAAGCGGACCGATGCATGCACCCTCCGGCCTCTTGCTACCCGGGCTCTTGCTACCCGGCCTCTTGCTCTTTGTGGCGGGGGGTGTTGGTGATGGTGGTGTTGTCGGGTCGGGTGGCTTGGAGTGGTTGGTTGGGGTTGCCGGTGATGGTGGCGTGGCCGGTGTGGTGTCGGGTGTGGTGGTAGCGGCATAGGTGGGTGAGGTTGTTGGGGTCGGTGGTTCCGCCGTTGCTGTGGTGGGTGAGGTGGTGCAGGTCGGAGCCGATGGTGGGGCGTTCGCATCCGGGGAAGCGGCAGCCGCGGTCGCGGTGGGCCAGGACGCGTCGCAAGATGTCGGGGGCGAGGCGGCGGGTGTGTCCGTAGGACAGGGGTGTGCCGTTGCGGGTGAAAGTGGGGGTGATGTCTGCGTTGGCGAGAAGGGCCCAGAGGGTTTCGTCGGTGATGTCGAGGTTGGTTTCGGTGTGGGTGGGTCCGGAGATGTCGGGTTGGCCGTGGCGTTGGGTGAACAGTGCGGTGAGGCCTTCGTGGACGCGGTTGAGTTTGTCGAGGTCGATGTGGAGGTAGGTGCCGACGCGGCCGGGTTTGGTGGCGCCTGCTGCGGTGATGAGGGCGTCGCGTAGGGCGTTGGCTCTGCGTTGGGCCATGGTGGGCCCGCGTTCAGGCTCGGCAGGTTCCGCCGGCTCGGGTTCCGGTTCGGGCTCGGCGGGGTCAGGCTCCGCCGGCTCAGGCCCGGGTTCAGGTCCGGGTTCAGGTCCGGGCTCACCGGGCTCGGCGGGGTCAGGCTCCGCCGGCTCAGGCCCGGGTTCAGGTCCGGGTTCAGGTCCGGGCTCACCGGGCTCGGCGGGCTCCGGTTCGGTGGGTGGGCTGGCGCCTGTGGGTGCGCTGCCGCTGCCGCTGCCGCTGTCGCTGCAGCTGTCGCTGTCGGTTTCGTTGGTTTCGTTGGTGGTGGTGTGGGTTTGGCGGTTGATGAGGTCGTGGAGGATGGTGGCGAGGAGTGCGCCGTCGTCGGGGGTGAGGTTGCCGTGGAGGTGCCAGCGTCCGTTGAATGTTTTGGACAGGGTGATGTGGGATGGTTCGGTGTTGGGGTCGCTGGGGCCGTCTTGGTCGAGGCGGTCGCGGACGTTGTCGCAGAATTGTTCGAATCGGTTGATGCTGGTGTGGGTGGCGGTGTCGATGAGGAGTTGTTCGACGTTGCGGATGGCTTCGATGGCGTCGAGGGTTTGTTGGTGGGTGTAGCGGGTGGGGATGATTTTGGAGATGGCGTCGAGGTGGCCGAGGGTGATGGTGCCGTTGTTGTAGGCGGTGGCGATTTGTTCGAATCGTTCGATGGTGGTGGTGGCGCGTAGGAGCCGGTTGGCGTCGCGGCGGGCGATGCCGTGGTGTAGTGCGAGCCAGTGGCTCATGGTGGGGATGCGGTCGTGGAGGTGGACGTTTTCGTGTTGAGCGATTTTGACGGTGGCGACGTGGAGGCGTTGGGCGAGGTGGTTGAGGCGGGCTGCGGTGAGGGACAGTTCGCGGGCGATGTGTTCGCGTTGACCACCGCTTGAGCCGTTGAACGGTGTTGTGTCGCCTGGGGTGGTGTTGAGGGTGTCGATGCCGGTTTGGACGTGGTCGAGGAGTTGTTCGAGTTGTGTGGCGAGGGTGTTGCCGGTGGTGGTTGCTGTGTCGAGCAGACCCCAACCGTCACCGCCGCGTTCACCGTCGCTGTCACCGTTGTTGGTGTGTTGGGATGCCCTGTCGTGCTCGAACATGTGTTCATGGTATCGAACGACAGTTCGGTTTGCAAGCTGAAACCCATGAATCCAGAACAAATGTTCGCCACCTCGATATGCACCTCCGAGCGCCGCTTACAGCGCCCACCAACACGCCGCCGCCACCCACATGCAGCCTCCGGCATCGGCTCGCGTAGGCTGACCGCATGACCATCCTGCAAATCGTCGGCGGCGGAAAGATGGGCGAGGCCCTGATCGGCGGCATCCTTCGCGGCGGCGATCTGGCACCGGGAGACGTTCGGGTCGTGGAGGCGGTGGCCGAGCGTCGTGAGGCACTCGCAGAGCTGTTTCCCGGTGCGCAGATCTCCACCGAAATTGGGCCGGCCTCGGGCACGATCATCGCCGTGAAGCCCGCCGGGGCGGCGGCGGTTGCGGCGGCGGTGGCCGCGGCGGGAGGCGGCAGAATCCTCTCGATCGCCGCGGGGGTCACCCTCGCGCAACTCGAGGCGGCGGCCGGCCCGGGCGTTGCGGTGGTGCGGGCCATGCCGAACACCCCCGCCCTGATCGGCGAGGGCGCCTCGGCCGTCGCCGGGGGAACCCATGCTTCCGATGCAGACGTCGACTGGGCGGTGGGGCTGCTCGGCGCCGTCGGGGTGGTCGTTCGGGTCGACGAGTCGCAACTCGATGCGGTCACGGCGTTGTCGGGTTCCGGCCCGGCGTACGTCTTCCTGATCGGTGAGGCGTTGATCGACGCCGGGGTGTCGGCAGGGCTTTCCCGCGACCTGGCCACGACCCTCGCCGCTCAGACCCTGGTGGGTTCGGCCCAACTGATGGCTCAAAGCGACCTGGTGCCCTCGGAGCTTCGCGCCGCGGTCACCTCGCCCGGCGGGACGACGGCGGCCGGAGTGCGGGTTCTGGAACAACGCGCCGTGCGGGCAGCTCTCATCGATGCGGTGCACGCCGCGTTCGAACGCTCGCGGGAGATGGCACATTGAGCGCAGGGATCAGTCGCTACGACACCGTGACCCTGCTGAGCGACCTGGGCACCACCGACGGGTATGTCGGGGTGTTGCATTCGATCGTTCGACAGCTTGCACCAGGTGTCGGCGTGGTCGATCTCACTCACGAGATCGAGGCCTGCGACGTCCAGGCCGGAGCCCTCGTGTTGGCACGAAGCGTGCAGTATCTGTGCCCGGGGGTGATCGTCGGGCTCGTCGACCCGGGGGTCGGCTCGGATCGGCGGCCAATAGCGCTCGAAGTGGCGGGTGGCGCTGCGGTCCTGGTCGGTCCCGACAACGGGTTGTTGGCCTCCGCGGTGGGCATGATCGGTGGCGCGGAGCGGGCGGTCGTGCTCGACAACGTCGACTATCACCTCCGGAGCGACGCGACGACCTTTGCCGCTCGCGACATCTTCGCTCCGGTGGCGGCGCATCTGTGCGCCGGCGTGGCATTCGAGGACCTCGGCACGCTCGTCGACCCGGCCACGCTCACCCCGGGGTTGGTGCCGCTCAGCCGGACCGAGCAGGACGCCGACGGGACGCCGGTGCTCGAGGCCGAGGCGCTGTGGGTCGATCGGTTCGGCAACGTTCAGCTCAACGCCGAACTCGACGACGTAGCCGAGTTCGGCGACCTGCTCGAGGTGCGAACGACTCGGGGAGCCCGCACGGTATCGCTCGTTTCGACTTATTCCGACCTCGCGGACGGAGCGATCGGGCTGCTCGTCGACAGCGACGGACTGTTGAGCCTCGTGACCTACGGGCGTTCTGCCTCGACGGAACTCGTCGTGTCGAGGGGCGACGCGGTGTCGCTGCGTCCGATCTCCGACGACGGCACCGCGACCTCGACGACGGTTGCACTCGGTCCGACTCGGCGCCTGGGAGGTGGATGATGCGCAAAGGAACGGCGATCGTGATCATCGTGTTGCTGGCGGTGCTGGTGGCGGCGACCGCGCTGCAGTTGTCGATGGTGTCGCGCTGAGGACTGCGCCCTGAGGACCGTCGCGCTGAGGGCTGCCGCTGAGGACTGTCGCGCTGAGGGCCGGAGGTTCAACCGTTCACGTCGTCGCCGATGGCGCTGAGCAGCAACTCCAGGCGGCGCGGCTCGACCGGAGATGGCGGCGGCACCGAGGCTGGATCGTTCGGCGGGGAGGCGGGAACCGGTTCAGGCGCCGGAACTGGAGCCGGAGCCGGAGCCGGGGCAGGAGCGGGCGCGGGTTGCGGTGAGCGCCGACCTGGTGCTGGCGACGCGCCGGGTGAAGTCGGGGCGGGCGGGGGCCGCAGCGACATGAATCGATGCGTGGTGAACATGCGGTCGCCGTCCATCACGACCCCCACGCCCACGAAACGCCACTCGGGGTTGATGAGGTTGGCGTAGTGGGCAGGGCTCCTCACGAACGCTTCGAACAGGGCGTCGACGTCGCCGCCCACACCGACGTTTTCGCCGATCGTCTTCCAATCGGCGCTCATCGCCGTGCCGGGGTTGGGGTCGTGGGAGATCGAACCGGCCTGACGCATCGTCTCGGACCAGATCCGCGAACGTTCGGTGAGTTCCGCATCGACGTTCAACGGCACGAGGCCCAGCGACGTGCGCAACTCGTTGATCTTGGAGACGAATCGTTCCTCGTCGGTGCTGGACCATTGCAACACGGCTCGGGGCGCGGCCGAGGCGTGGACCGGAGCGAGGATGAGGCCGGCAACGGCGATCGCGAGCGCGGCGATCAGTATCGAGACTCGTGGTCGAAGCAGATGCATCGTCGATATGGCCCAGCGTTGCGACGTGCCCGGGTGGCGGCGTCTCAAGGTTGATCGGGCACGGCGTCGATTTCCTTGAGAAAGGCGCGAACGCCGGGGCTGGGTCGAACGCCCCGCGCCGGACCGAAACTACACATTCGACGAAGGTGAGCGATCGCGGGCGCTACCCTGACACAACGCCCGAACCGTGGGGAGGCGCTGTGAACCTTGCAGCCATCTTCGATCGTCATGACCCTGACAACGTCGCGTTGATCAGTCGCGGTCGCCCGACGACCTATGGCGAGTTGGGTTCGCTGGTCGCAGGAGTGCGGGGCGGGTTGGCTGCGCAGGGGTTGGTTCCGGGAGATCGGGTCGCCATCATCTGCGGCAACAACATCTATTTCGTCGCGTCGTACCTGGCCGCGGTCGGGGCCGGCATGATCGCGGTGCCGCTCAATCCGTTGAGCCCTCCGGTCGAGTTGGTCGCCCAGCTTTCGACGGTGTCGGCACGGGCGGCGGTGGTGGGGCCGACGGCACGCTCGGTATTCGAACAGGCCGAGGACAACCCGCTCACGTCGGTGGACGTCGTCATCGGTTGTGGGTTTCTCCCCGACGGCGGGTTGACCTTCGACGACCTCGCGGAGTCGGATCCGGCGCCGATCGTCGAACGCGACGACGATGACGTGGCGTTGATGGTGTTCACCAGCGGGACGGCCGGCGCCCCGAAGGCCGCCATGTTGACCCACGGCAATCTGAGGTCGAACATCGCTCAGGCGCTGTCGATTCGCGAGAACGCCTACACCGCTGACGACGTGTTCTTCGGCATCTTGCCGATGTTTCACATCTTCGGGCTCAACGTCGTGTTGGGCCTGGCGTTCGCCATCGGCGCCCGGGTGCTGTTGATCGAGCGGTTCGACCCGGTCTCTGCGATCGAAGCGATCGAGAAGCACGGGGTCACGGTGGTGACGGGGCCGCCGACGATGTGGTCGGCCTTTGCGAACATGCGGGGGGTTTCGCCGGATTCGTTCAACTCGATTCGGGTGGCGGTGTCGGGCGCGGCGCGCCTACCGGAGGAGACCGGACGGGCGTTCGAGGCGCGATTCGGGGTGCGGATTCAGGAGGGATACGGCCTGACCGAGGCGTCGCCGATCGTTACCGCGTCCATGGGCACCGATGCGCCGTACGGGTCGGTCGGAGTGCCGGTGCCGGGCCTTGAGGTGCGCCTGATCGACGAGTCGGGCGACGACGTGTTGATCGGAGACCCGGGGGAACTGTTGGTTCGCGGGCCGAACGTGTTCAAGGGCTATTGGAACGACGATGCGGCGACCGCGTCGGTGATCGATGCCGACGGATGGTTGCACACCGGCGATGTGGCGACCGTCGACGACGACGGCTTCATCTACCTGGTCGATCGGGTGAAGGACCTCATCATCGTGTCGGGGTTCAACGTCTATCCGGCCGAGGTGGAAGAGGTGCTGATCACCCATCCGTCGATCGATGCATGTGCGGTGGTGGGGGTTCCTCACCCCTATTCGGGTGAGGCCGTGAAGGCCTATGTGGTGGGGGTGAAGGGGTCTTCGATCGAGGAGGACGAGGTGGTGGCGTACTGCGCGGATCACCTCGCCCGTTACAAGTGCCCGGACAAGGTGTGGTTCGTCGACGAGGTGCCGGTCGGCCTCGGCGGAAAGGTGCTTCGGCGGGCGCTGCGCTGAAGGTTCGCGCCGTCGGCGGCGTTCCGTGGCGTCTCGCCACATTGTGAATTCGTGCACGAGATCGCTAGCTTGGGCGTCGTGGGTGGATCGTCGGAACACTCGATCCCCGAGGCAACCGTGTCACGCCTGCCGCTGTACCTGCGGAGTCTGCAGGAACTGGTGGACGACGGCATGGCGACGGTGTCATCGGAGGGCTTGGCGGAACTCGCCGGGGTCAACGCTGCCAAGGTTCGCAAGGATCTGAGTTATTTCGGGTCGTACGGCACCCGCGGGGTCGGCTACGAGGTCGAGTACCTGCTGCGCCACATCCGGGCCCAACTCGGGCTTACCCACGACTGGCCGTGTGCGATCGTCGGGTTGGGAAATCTCGGTCAGGCCCTCGCCAACTACGGCGGGTTCAGCGACCGGGGCTTTGTGATTTCGGCCCTCGTGGACGCCGACCCGGACAAGGTCGGAACGGAGCTCTATGGAATCACGATCTCCCCGGTTGAAGACCTGGCGGCGTTGGTGGCCGAACACGGCATCAGTATCGGGATCATCGCCACGCCGGCGGCTGCGGCCCAAGACGTGGCGGACCGCATGGTCGAGGCGGGCATCACCTCCATTTTGAACTTCGCGCCGACGACGATCGCCACCCCGGTCGACGTTCAGGTGCGAAAAGTCGACCTGGCGGTGGAGTTGCAGATTCTCAGCTTCTATCAGGAGCGTCGCGACACCGCCGACTCGTGACAGCCGACTCGTGACCGCCGAACAGCCAAGCCGTTCGGGGCACCGTTTTGATCGGCTCCTTGACACGGTGTTCAATACTCCCCATGGGTTCCTGACACCCCGAGGAAGGCCCAGGTGATGCCGTGTCCACCATCGTGGCAATCGGAGCAACACATCGAAGTGCGCCGCTCGCCCTGCTTGAACGACTGTCGTTCGACGAGGCGCAGCTCGCCAAATATCTCGGTGACCTCGTCGAGCGCGACCACATCAATGAGGCCGTGATCCTGTCGACGTGTAACCGCGTCGAGATCGTGGTGAGCGCCGAGAAGTTCCATGGTGGCTATCAGGACGTGCGCAACTTCATCAGCGACGTGACGTTCCTGCTGCCCGAGGAGTTCGTCGATTCGCTCGTCGTCACCCACGATGCCGACGCGGTCCGCCACCTGTTCGACGTCGCTGCCGGCCTCGATTCGGTGGTGATCGGCGAACACGAGATTCTCGGGCAGGTGCGAAACGCCTGGCAGGCGGCTCAGGAGGTCGGCTCGGTCGGTCCGACGCTGAACCTGCTGTTTCGCAACGCGGTCGAGGTCGGTAAGCGGGCGCGCAACGAGACCGCGATTTCGCGTCACGTCACGTCGGTGAGCCATGCCTCGGTGATCATGGCCGAGCGGCACCTCGGCGGGTTTCCCGGCCGGACCGCGGCGGTGGTCGGTGCGGGGTCGATGGCCCGCGGGGTGGTCGACTTCCTGGCCGCCGACGGTGCGGACGAGATCATCGTGTTGAACCGCACCCCGGGCCGCGGCGCGCAGTTGGGCGCGGCGGTGAGCCGCAGCGGCGGACTCGATCAACTGCATTCGGTGTTGGCGACGGTCGACGCGGTGTTCTTCGCCACCGCGGCACCGCGTCACGTTCTGTCGTATCGAGAACTCGAAGACGCGATGGCGGTTCGCGAGGGACGGGAATTGTTGCTGGTCGACATCGCGATGCCGCGCGATGTCGAGCCGGAGGTGTCGCAGATCCCCGGGGTGTCACTGCTCGATATGGACGCGTTGTCGCGGTTCGCCGCCGAGGGCCTGTCGAAGCGACGTCGCGAGATCCCGGCGGTGCGCCTGCTCGTCGAGGAGCAGCTCGACCGGTTCTTGTCGGAGACCTCCGCACGAGAGGTTGCGCCGTTGATCGTCGAGTTGCGTCGGCGGACCGAACAGATCGTCGCCGCCGAGCGCGATCGCCACGCCTCCAAGTTCGCCTCGCTCGACGACGAGCAACTCGCGGCGGTCGACGCGCTGTTGAACTCGACGGTGGGCAAGTTGTTGCACGAGCCGATCCTGGCGTTGAAGAGTTCGGCGGGATCGCCGCGGGGCGATCGTCTCGTCGGGACGTTGCGCGAGCTGTTCGGCCTGTCGGAGTAGCGTCGATGCGGCTGCCCCACACGATTACCCTCCGCATCGCAACACGCGCGTCAGCGCTGGCGCTGTGGCAGGCGAATCACGTCGCCGAGCTGTTGGCGGTGCAGGCGGAGGCCCGTGGCCTGCTGCCTGAGGTCGAGCTGGTGACGGTGAGCACCGAGGGCGACCGGCGCCTCGACGTCGCACTGTCGGCGATCGGCGGCAAGGGGGTGTTCGTCAAGGAGGTGCAGGCGGCGGTGCTCGATGGCCGCGCCGATCTGGCGGTGCATTCGGCCAAGGATCTCCCGGCGTTGACGCCCGATGGGCTGGTCATCGCTGCGCTTCCCGAACGGGCCGACCCTCGCGACGCGCTCGTGGGGGTTCGCCTCGATGACCTGGCGGCGGGTGCGACGGTGGCGACGGGTTCGGCGCGACGGCGGGCCCAACTCGCTGCGTTGCGGCCCGACCTTGGCTTCGTCGAGCTTCGCGGCAACATCGATACCCGGCTGGCGAAGGTGGGTGAGGTGGACGCGATCGTGGTGGCGGCAGCCGCGCTCGATCGGCTGGGCCGAACCCCCGAGGTGGTCGACCGGTTGGGGGTCGACACGATGATTCCGCAGGTCGGTCAGGCGGCGTTGGCGGTGGAGACCCGTGCCGACGACACCGACCTGACGGCGTTGGTCGCGCAGCTCGACCACGCCGACACTCGAAGGTGTGTGACGGCGGAGCGTTCGTTTCTCGAGACCCTCGGCGGCGATTGTGAGCTTCCGGCCGGGGCGTACGCAACGCTCGTCGACGGTGCGGTGCGCCTCCGGGCGATGCTGTTGGCGGTCGAAACGGGTGAGGTGTGTCGAACCGAGCTCGTCGGTGAAGATCCTGTCGAGATGGGCACAAACGCGGCGCACGAGCTGTCGCAACGGGTCGAGCTCCGCTAAACCCACGATCATGACCGTCTACCTCGTTGGCGCTGGCCCCGGTGATCCCGGATTGCTCACCGTTCGCGGGGCCGAGGTGCTGCGTCGGGCCGATGTCGTGATCTATGACCGGTTGTCGGCGGTGTCGCTGCTCGATCTCGCCCCGCCGGATGCGCTTCGGGTGAACGTCGGCAAGCACGGATCGGGCGGGCACAGCGTCAGCCAGGATCGGATCAACCAGCTGCTCGTCGAACACGGTCGCGGCTCCGCCACGGTGGTGCGTCTCAAGGGCGGGGACCCGTTCGTGTTCGCCCGAGGTGCCGAGGAGCTTGCGGTGCTGCGCGAAGCCGGGATCGCCGCCGAGGTGGTGCCGGGGATCACGTCCGCGATCGCCGCTCCCGCCTACGCGGGCATCCCGGTGACCCGCCGGTACTCGTCGACGTCGTTCACGGTGGTGACGGGCCACGAAGACCCGACCAAGGGCCGAACCGATGTCGACTGGGAATCGATCGCGAAGGTCGGCGGGACGATCGTGGTGTTGATGGGGGTTGCGAACATCGCGCAGATCTCCGAACGCCTGCTCGCCGGGGGGCTGTCCCCGGACACCCCTGCGGCGGCGGTGCGGTGGGGGACTCGCCCCGAACAGAGCGTGGTGCGCGCGACCCTGGCGACGATCGCCGAGCAGAAGCTGGCGGCGCCCTCGGTGATCGTGGTGGGCGACGTGGCGGGCGACGCGCTCGACTGGTTCACCGACCGTCCGCTGTTCGGGCGCACCGTGGTGGTGACTCGCGCCGCACATCAGGCCTCGCGTCTCACGCAACGGTTGAGCGATGCGGGAGCCGCGGTCGTGGGGGTGGCGACGATCGAGATTCACGATCCGGCCGATGGGGGATCGGCGTTGGCCGCTGCGCTGGAACGGATCGACGGCTACGACTGGCTGGTGGTGACCTCGCCGAACGGGGCGACCCGCGTGCTCGACGCGCTCGGCGATGTGCGTCGCCTCGCCGGGGTCGGGGTTGCGGTGATCGGGCCGGGGACCGCCGAGGTGTTTCGCTCGGCGAGGATCGAACCGGATCTGATCCCGGCGCGGTACGTGGCCGAGGGGTTGCTCGAGGCGTTTCCGCCCGCCCCGGAGGGTGGGGGCCGGGTGCTGGTGGCTCAGGCTGCGACGGCCCGGGAGGTGACGGTGGCGGGGTTGCGTGACGCCGGGTGGGAGGTCGACGTCGTCGCCGCCTACCGCACGGTGCCGGCGACGCTCGACGACTCGCGGCGCGCCGACATCGCCCGTGCCGACGCGGTGGCGTTCGCGTCGTCATCGGCGGTGAAGGGGTTCGTCGCCGGGGTGCCCGCCGACTCGTGGCCGCGAACGGCCGTGGCCATCGGACCGCTCACCGCGGCGACGGCGCTCGAGGCCGGGTTCGGACGCGTGGTCGAAAGCGCGGTGCACGACCTCGATGGCCTCGTCGAGACGGTGATCGATGCCGTCGGGGGTGGAGGTGCCGCCGCGGCTGGCGGGGCTGGCGCGGCTGGCGCGGCTGGCGCGGCGTCGGACCCGGTCGAGCGCTGACGGCGATGGGATCGGTGTTGGCGGTGTTGCCGCGTCCCGATGGGGCATGGACGGTGGTGCGGGTGCTCGCCTGGGCGAGCCTCGTGCCGATGGTGCTGGTGAGCCTGTGGATTCACTTCGGGTTGAGCCGGCCGTCTCCGACGTTGGTGTTGACCGGCTTTCAGATGGTGTTGTTGGCTCCGGCGTGGCCGATTCTCGTCGGTGCGGTCCTCGGCCGGCGATGGGGCATGGCCGCGGTCGCTGCGTTCGTGGCGGTGTCGCACCTGTGGTTCTGTGTGCCCGCCGCCACCGCCGAGACCGCACCCGGATGGGTGCGCGACGCCCCCACGTTCACGATGTACAGCGCGAACGTGCTGTATCGAAGCGAACGGGTGGACGAGATGGCCGCAAAGGTCATGGAGGTCGACACCGACGTGGTCGTGCTCAACGAGATGACCGATCCGCTGCGGGCGGCGCTTGAGGAGGCGGGGGTGTTCGAGCGGTACGACACGGAGGTGTATTGGCGCGGCAGGCCCTTCGGCGAGATGTTGCTGACCAGGTTGCCGGTGGTCGATTCGGGGGTGTCGAATCTCGCCAGGATGGGCGTTCCGTGGGCCACGGTGCAGGTGGGCGACGCTCAGGTGCGGGTGCATACGGTGCACATTCAGGCGCCGAAGAATCGAGATGATCGCCACAAGTGGCGGGCCAATCTCGACGCCGTCGGGCGCGAGGTGGAGGCGCGCGATGGTCTTGCGATGGTGTTCGCCGGCGACTTCAACAGCACGGTGTGGCACGGGCCGTTTCGGCGTCTGCTCGATCGGGGGTTGACCGAGGCCCACGGCCAACTCGGCCAGGGGTTGTCTCGTTCGTGGACCTCGCCGGTGGTGCCGTTGCGCTGGCTGGGGCCGATCATGCGCCTCGATCACGTGTTGCTGAGCGAGGGCGCCTGGGCGGTTGAGGTGCGCGACACCGACACGCCGGGCAGCGATCACCGCGGGATCATTTCGACGCTGGCGGTGCGCCCGACCTGACTCGTGGTCAGGGGCGGTTTTGTGGGTTGAACAACTCCACGTGGGCGACTTCGTCGTGGCGCTCGCCGTGGAGGCCGAACGCTCGCATCGATGGGGCGGTCGAGAACGGATCGGCGCCGTTGAGGTCGACCGAATAGCCGAGGTCGGCGAGCGACGCGACCGTCACGATGCTGAGCGGGCGCACCGGCCCGGACAGCCAACCGGTCATCAACTCGTCGTCGAAGGTGGATTCGCGCCAGTGGGCATCCGCGGTGCCCTCGCCACCCTCGCTTTCGACCGGCACCGCAGCGGAGCCGCCGAGGGTGGCCCAGGCGGCGACGGCGACGGGCCCGCTGAAGCGCGGGTCGCCCGAACCGGCGCCGACCAACAGGGTGCGGCCGCCGAAATTCCACGCGGTGCCGATGCCGAGCACGTGGCCGATTTCGTGGGTGAGGGTGTCGACGAGACGGCCGCTGGCGCGGAGTCGAGCGACGTCGTCGACGTCGAGGTTGATGGCCCCGTATCGGGGCATGCCGCCGTCTGCGTAACAGAATCCGGCGCTGCCGAGGCGTCCGCCCGGGCCGTCGTCGGGCGCGATCTTGATCTCGATCGCGAGGTCGTCGACGCTCAAGTCCTCGGCCGGCCGACCGTCGATCCGGCAGTAATTGGCGGGCAGTTTCAGGACCGAGTCGTCGAGGCCGTTGCGGATGACCGCCTCCCATCGCGCGACTGCTGCGTCGATCTCGCTCTGGTACGCGCCGGCGCCCTCGAGGGGGACGATGTCGATGTTGAAGGGGTCGGGTGCCGCCGCGCTGGTGGTGATCGTGGTGGTCCTGGTGGCGATCCCGCCGGGGCCGGAGACCCGGATGACGGGGGTGTGGGTGCCGACCGAACGCAGCGTGGTTGGCCGGCTTCCGGTGCTCGGACAGTCGGTGATGGTGATGTCGACCGACCCGTTGCCGTCGGTGTCGAGCTCACAGGTCAGCGGCCCGGTGCCGGACACCGACCACGACAAGGCGATGCTCAGCGGGGCTTTGCCGCTCGAGGCCGACGCGGTGAACGCCTGCACCTTGGACGCCTGAGGCGACGCGGTGACCGGTGGGACGGTGCCTGGGGGGGTACTCGGGATGCAGCCGGGGGCGCTCACCATGGCGAGCGGAAGTGCGAGTGCGAGTGCGACATGGCGACGCTTCATCTGCTGTGTATCGACACGTTCGGGTCGCGACGTGAGGGATTTCTCACCAACGGGTCGGTGCTGGCGCCGGCATTCGTAGACTCTGGGCGTGGAAGCCTCCCAATTTCCCGACCGACGGCTGCGTCGCCTTCGCCGAAGCGCCCCGATGCGTCGGCTCGTCGCCGAGACCGTGCTCACCCCCAACGACCTCATCGCCCCGCTGTTCGTGCGCGAGGGCATCGACTCGCCGGTGGAGATCGCCTCGTTGCCGGGGGTGTTCCAGCTCGATCGGCGCTCGATGATCGACGAGGTCGGCCAGCTCGTCGACCTCGGTGTGCCGGCGGTGATGTTGTTCGGGGTTCCCGAACGCAAGGACGCGGTGGGCTCGGGCGCCGATGACCCCGACGGGATCGTTCAGGTCGCGTTGCGCGACCTGCGTGATCGCTTCGGCGATCAGATCGTGTTGATGGCGGATCTGTGCCTCGACGAATACACCGATCACGGCCATTGCGGTCTCGTTCGCTCCGACGGATCGGTGGACAACGACGCGACCCTCGACCGGTACGCGGCGGTGGCCCGGGCCCAGGCAGCCGCGGGGGTCGACGTGTGCGCGCCGTCGGGGATGATGGACGGCCAGGTCCGAGCGATCCGTGCTGCGCTCGACGAGGCCGGCGAAGCCGACGTGGCGATCCTGGCGTACGCGGCGAAGTACGCATCGGCGCTCTACGGGCCGTTTCGCGACGCCGTCGACGTGCACATCGCCGATGGCGGCGACCGCACGACCTACCAGCAGGACCTCCACAACGTGCGAGAGTCGATGGAGGAGATCCGGGCCGATCTCGCCGAGGGCGCCGACATGGTGATGGTGAAGCCGGCGGTCACCTATCTCGACGTGTTGACGAAGGCCCGGGAGCTCACCGATGTGCCGCTGGCCGCCTATCACGTGTCGGGGGAGTATTCGATGATCAAGGCTGCTGCCGCCAACGGCTGGATCGACGGCGACGCGGTGGCGCTCGAACAACTGGTGGCGATCAAACGGGCGGGGGCCGACGCCATCGTGACCTATTTCGCAAAGGACTGCGCCGCTTGGCTGCAAGGAGGACGGTCACGATGACCGACACGACGACCGATACCAACGAATCGCTCTTCCGCCGCGGAAGTGCCGTCATCCCGGGCGGGGTGAATTCCCCGGTTCGGGCGTTCCGCTCGGTTGGGGGCACGCCGCATTTCATCGCCGAGGGGTCGGGCGCATATGTGGTCGACGTCGAGGGCAATCGTTTCATCGACTACGTGCAGAGCTACGGCGCGTCGATTCTCGGCCATGCCCACCCCGAGGTCATCGACACGATTCGGTCGGCAGCGACGAGTGGCACCACCTTCGGCGCGCCGACCCCGGGCGAGGTGGCGTTGGCCGAGGCGATCGTCGAACGGGTTCCGGGCCTCGAGATGATCCGGTTGGTGTCCTCGGGCACCGAGGCCGTCATGAGTGCGGTGCGGGTGGCCCGCGGCGCGACGGGGCGAACCAAGGTGGTCAAGTTCGCCGGGCATTATCACGGTCACTCCGACTCGCTGCTCGCTGCGGGTGGCTCGGGGGTGGCCGATCAGGGGCTGAGCGATTCGGCCGGGGTCACGCCGGGAGCGGTGGCCGACACCGTGGTCGTGCCGTGGAATGTGGTGCCGACCCTCGACGCCGACACCGCCGTGCTGATCGTCGAACCGGTGGCCGCCAACATGGGGCTGGTGCCCGCCGCGGACGGGTTCCTCGCAGCGTTGCGCGTCGAGTGCGACCGGGTCGGTGCGCTGTTGATGTTCGACGAGGTCATCACGGGGTTCCGCTTGGGCGCCGGTGGGGCGACCGCGGCGTTCGGCGTGACCCCCGACTTGTGGAGCTTCGGCAAGGTGATCGGCGGTGGCCTGCCGGTGGGGGCCTTCGGTGGGTCGGTCGAGCTGATGAGCAACCTCGCTCCGCTCGGCGCGGTCTATCAGGCGGGCACATTGTCGGGGAACCCGTTGGCGACGGCCGCGGGTTTGAAGGTGCTCGAACTCATGACGCCGGACCGGTACGAGGAGTTGACGACCACAGCGACGGCGCTGGCGGACGGGTTGGCCGAGGCGTTCGCATCGGCCGGGGTGGCCGCTCGGGTGCCCCGCGTCGGGCCACTGGTGGGGTTGTTCTTCGGCGAACACGACCCCACCAACTACGACGAGGCGCAGGCGTCGGTGGCGCTCGGGCGGTACCCGGCATGGTTCCACGCGATGTTGCGTCGCGGAATCGCGCTCGCCCCCGGACCCTATGAGGTGCTGTTCCCGTCGTTGGCGCACGGTCCCGCCGATGTGCGGCGTACGATCGAGGCGGCGGCACAGGCCGCCACCGAACTCGTTTGAACCCGCCCGGGTTCACCTGAACTCGCCTCCATCCGACGACAACGGGAACATCGACATGTTGAGTGCACGGTATCGATTCGCTGACATGGCTGACGTGGTTGCAGCCGAGGTCGCCCGGTTCGTCGCGGACGGCGCGGCGCAGCGGCTCCAAGACCGAGACCACACCCTCTTCGGTCCCGAGCCGGACGAGATCGCCAACCGCCTGGGATGGTTGGACGCCCCCGAGGAGTCGAGTGATCTCTGGGAGGTGTTGAGCGGGTTCGCGGACGAGGTCGCGGAGCTTGCCGACGATGTCGTGCTGATCGGGATGGGCGGTTCGTCGCTGTTTCCCGAGGTGCTCGCCACGTCGTTCGGCCCGGCCCCTGGCCGTCCGCGCCTTCACGTGCTCGACAGCACCGACGCCGACGCCGTCCGCCGGGTGGTGTCGATCACCGACCCGAATCGTTGCTTCTACATCGCCGCGTCGAAGTCGGGCACGACCCTCGAGACGCGTTCGCATCTCGAGCTGTTCTGGGCGCTGTCGGGCGATCGCGAGCGTTTCGCGGTGATCACCGACCCTGGTTCGGAGCTGGAGCGCCTCGCCGATGAGCGCGAGTTCGCCCACGTGTTTCGCAACGACCCCGACATCGGCGGACGGTTCGCCGCGTTGTCGTTGTTCGGCATGGTCCCTGCCGCGGTGCTCGGCGTTGACGGTCTGGCGATGCTCGACGCGGCGATCGAGGCGCTGGAGTCGTTGACGCCGGTGGAGTTGGACGCAGACGGTGCTGAGGGCGCTGACGGTGCTGAGGGCGCTGACGGTGCGGAGGGCGCAGGCGGTGCCGAGGCGTCGATCGCGGTGATGCTTGCCGCGCTGCTCGGCGGTGCGGCGATGCATGGCCGCGAATTGTTGACCATCGCGCTCGACCCTCGCATCGAGTCGTTCGCGCTGTGGCTCGAGCAACTCGTCGCCGAGTCGAGCGGCAAACACGGCACCGGCATCACCCCGGTGGTGGGCGAGGCGATCGACGTGGTGGCGGCGACCCCGGATCGCCGCATCGTCGTGACGATCGGCGAGGTTGCAGGTATCGAACGTCTGCGGGAAATGGACGTTCCGCTCGTCGAGTTGGGGCTCGAGGAGCTGACCGACATCGGCGCCCAGGTGGTGCTGTGGGAGTACGCGGTTGCGCTGGCGTGCCGGGTGCTCGGGGTGAATCCGTTCGATCAGCCCGATGTCGAGAGCGCGAAGGTTGCGGCCCGCGCCCTGCTCGACAGTGCCGCGCCGGCGAACCCGGTGGAGTTGTCACTGGAGGAGGGCTTGGAGCTGGCGGTGCCCGGCGACACGATCGCATTGTGCGGGTTTGTCGATCCCGGTGGTGCGGATGCCGACGCGCTCGAGGCCCTCCGCTCGCGGTTGGGTCGCGAACTCGGGTTTGTGACCACGCTGGGGTTCGGCCCGCGGTTTCTGCATTCGACCGGGCAGTTGCACAAGGGCGGGCCGTCGGAGATCGTCGTGTTGCAGTTTCTGCGCAGCGCCGAGGAGTTGGCGGTACCGGGCAGCGCGTTGGGATTTGAGCAGATCAAGGCGGCACAGGCCGCCGGAGATCTGGTGGCGCTGGCCGAGGCGGAGCAGCGCTGCGCCCGCATCCGCCTCGACGACCTGGCGTAGCCCGGGCAGGCTGGTAAGCGGGTCAGCCGAGGGTGAGGGTGGCCCGAACGGTGTAACGCCCGGGGTCGCGGGCGATCTCGGGCATCTCGTTGGTCGGGGCGTCGCTGTCGGCGCGCGTCGTGGTCGGCCCGGCGGTGGTGCTCGGCGCGACGAAGGCTTCGTTGGCCACGACTTCGACCGCCCGTTGCACCTTCCCGAAGGCGGTGACCGACCCCGAGAACTCGCCGTACACCTCGAGCTGCCAGATCGGTGAGGCGTGCTTGATGGCCCGCTCACCTCTGGTGAGGGTCAACCCTGATTCCTCGGCGAACGTGGCCACCTCGTCGGCATCGATCTGAAAGGACAGGTCGATCTGGGTCTCTGAGATGTTGACGAGGCGAAAATCGCTGACCGACGGCGGGAACACCAGCCCGGCATCGCGGGTGACATCCGCCATCGACGGCGCCGCCTCCTGGGTGGCTTGAACCGTGGTGCCGTTGGACGAGTCGTCGCCGGAACAGGCACTGCCGCCGTACAGGACGGCGGCAGTGAGAACGATGATGAACTTGTGCGAGCGGGTCACGAACCCGGCGCGAAGTTGGCCCAGCTTTCGACGATGGCTCCGTATTCCTCCGCCTTGGAGCTGACCTCGGGATTCGGGTCGTTCAGGAGTTCCTCGACCGCGTCGAGCCATGCCTGCTCGTCGTAGGTCTCGCCGGCGAGCGTCTCGCGCTCGTGGCGGATGATCGACAGCAGTTCGCTGGAGTCGAGCGCGACCTGCGAGGGCATGTTGCCTGCGCCGCCGACGGGCTTGTTGTCGGCGCCGTAGGTCGGTGTGCCCTCGGACTGATAGCCGGCGGTGCCGAGCAGGACCCAACGCACGTGCGATGCCGGATCGGGGAACAGCTCGTCGACGTTGGTGAGCGCCGGGCCCGCGCCGCCGCCGCCGGTTTGGCCGTGACAGCCTGCACAGGAGGAGTACGCCGTGGCGCCGCTGGTGAGCGGCCCGGAGACCTTGGGGGATTGCGGATCGTTGGTGGTCGCGTAGACGACGGCCCAGATCGGCAAGAGCGCCAGCGCGCCGACCGCCCAGACCGGTACCTTGCGCCGAGCGGTTGCCGCTTCGACCCACGGCAGCTTCGGCTCTTCCTTCTTCTTGGCTGCCGCAGCGGGCGCAGCCGCGGCCGCAGGGGCCGCTGCCGACTCGGTCGTGGCTGCGGCGGACTCGGCTGCCTTGGCCGGTGCCGAATCGCCGGCGGGAGCGGCGCCGCCTGCACGGCGGGCTCGGCTGCGGGCGAGGAGATGCTCAGGAATTTCGGTCAAGGCTGCCTCCGGCGCCATGTCGTTGTGTGGGTGGGGTGATCGCGCCACTTCGCGACGCGTGGATCACGGTTGGCCACACGGACCCATAACTGAGGAGCAGTCTACGCACCGGTGAGGTCGACGTTCCAAAGTTGGGGCCGACCGTCGCCCCGCCTGTTCTCCGATAACCAGTGGTCGTGATCACGACCACTGGTTATCGGAGAACAGGTTGGGGGAGGTGTAGCTGTGAGAGTCGCCGGAAAAACTCATCCTCGCGACACCACTTCACCGCTCGGATGTGCCAAGGACCCGCTGGGCGTGATAAACCACCGTCTACGCGTATGGGGTTCGCACCCCGCTAGTTTGTGAGAAGTTTCACGAGGAGGCGCTTGCGTTGAAGATCTGGAACGTTGCGGGCAAGACGGTCGGCTTCATCATCGCTTCATTGCTCGCATTCCCTATCGGTGTTGCGTTCTTGATGTGGCTCGCCGATGGCCCCAACCGCGGTCGATTCGATGAAGCGCACGTGTTCAGCGCTCGTTACATCACCTCGGTGATCGTGTTCATCGCGGCGATGATCCCCTTCTTCGCCGTGGCCAACCGCCGCAAGGAGAGCCAGCCCATCACGTGGGGCGAGGCGATGGTCGGCGCCACGTACTCGTTCTTCCTGCTGTTCTGGCTCTACGGGGTCGTGCCCCACGAGTTCCTGAACTGGGCGGACGCCGAGCTCGGCTGGCGTCCCGACATGAAGATCATCGGCCCGGAGGGCACGTGGGACTGGCTGGGCACCGGCGGCTTGTGGACCGCCATCCCGTTGACGATCACCAAGCAGACCCTTCGCGACTTCATGGCGGTCGCCATCTACGGAGTCGGCCTCGGCGGGTTCATCTGGGTGTGTTGGTTCTGGAACAATCGTGCAAAGGCCCCGGCGGCAGTCGAGCCGACTTCCAGCTACGGCCGTCCGCTCGTGGCAAAGGCCAAGGGCTAGGACCGGGACCAGGACCGAGGAGGCGACATGGGCGCAACCGACGCGAACCCCCCGATGCCGGAGTTTGCAACCGACTACGTGCTGCAGGAGGTCAACGCCGACTATCTGGCGAAGGCCGTCAAGCCGAAGCAGTTCATCCACATCGATCAGTCCGAGTGCATCATGTGCGAGGGCTGTGTCGACATCTGCCCGTGGAAGTGCATCCACATGGTCAGCCCGTCGAGCATCGAGGAAGCGGTGGGCATCGAACAGCCCGGCCTCGATCCCTCCGACAACGTGATCTTCCTCATCGACGACGACGTGTGCACCCGCTGTGCGCTGTGCGTCGATCGCTGCCCGACCGGCGTGATCATCCTGGGCAAGATCGGCGATCCCAGTCCCGACGGCGACCCACACGGGCGCACCAACTCTCACGGTTATGGCTACGGCATGCGCCTCGGCTAGACATTCTCGCCGAACGACTTTCGGCACCCATTCGTTCTCATCCAACATTCGTTCCCATCAGCTCATCCACCCCACTGATTCGACGACACAGGGAGTCACCCCGTGGCAAAGACCATGCAGGGAAGCCCGGCCCAACGGGCACAACAGGCAGTTTCGAACCTGACCGAACAGGTCCAGGGAAGCCAGGCTTGGAATTCGATCTTCCGTCCGGGTTCGATTTTCCGGAAGGGCTATTCCGACAGCCCCCGTAACCGCAGCTACGTGATCATGAACTCGGTGCTGTACCACCTGCACCCGGTGAAGGTGAAGCGCCACGCGGTGAAGGTCAGCTACACGCTGTGTCTGGGCGGCCTGTCGTTCTTCGTGTTCATCCTGTTGACGGTGACCGGCATCTTCTTGATGTTCTTCTACCGTCCGACCGCGGTGAATGCGTGGGACGACATCCACGCACTGCAGACCTCGGTCACCTTCGGCCTCCTCGTGCGGAACATGCACCGGTGGGGTGCGCACATCATGGTGATCACGGTGTTCCTGCACATGGCCCGCGTCTTCTACCACGGTGCCTACAAAGCGCCGCGGGAGTTCAACTGGGTGATCGGCGTGATCCTGTTGGTGATGACGCTGATGCTGTCGTTTACCGGCTATCTGCTGCCGTGGGATCAGCTCGCGCTGTGGGCGGTCACGGTGGGCACGAACATGATCGGCTACACGCCGGTGCTCGGCAATGAGGTCCGGTTCGTGCTGCTCGGCGGTGCTGAGATCGGCACCGACACGCTCATACGCTGGTACGTGCTGCACGTGTTGTTCATGCCATTCGTCACTGTCATCTTCATGGCCATCCACTTCTGGCGGGTCCGTAAGGATGGCGGAATCTCTGGACCGCTCTAAGCCGAGGTAACGATCGATGACGGAAATTCCAGAACATCTCCTCAAGCGGGCGCAGGCGGCCAAGGAAAAGGCTGCGGCGAAGTCGGGCGCCGAAGCTCCGGCCGAGGCGGCTGCGGCCGAGCCGGCCGCAGCGGCGCCATCCGATAGCCGAATCCCCGCTCACCTGTTGCAGCGAAGCCAAGCGCGCAAGGCGGCCAAGGCCGGCGGCGGCGAGGCGGCTGCTCCCGCGGCCGCCACTCCGGCGGCGGCTGGTGGTGGCGCGGTTGCCGCGCCGACCCTGCCGCTCGCAGCGGGTCCCGGTGGCCACACCCAACGCCTGTTGACGGTCGTCAAGTCCGGGTCGATCCAGGACGTGAAGTCGAAGCCGCAGGACAAGGTCCACACGTGGCCGCACCTGTTGGTCGTCGAATTCGCTGCGGCGCTGTTCATTCTGGCGTTCACCACGATCTTTTCGATCTTCGTCAACGCCCCGCTGCTCGAACTCGCGGACGTCAACAAGACACCGAACCCGTCGAAGGCTCCCTGGTACTTCCTCGGCCTTCAGGAGTTGCTCACCATGTTCCACCCGATGGTCGCCGGTGTGACCATTCCGGGCATGGGCATCTTCTTGTTGATCCTCGCCCCCTACGTCGACAAGAACCCGTCGAACCGACCGGAGGACCGCAAGTTCGCGGTCGCCCTGATGTCGGTGCACCTGTTCTTCTGGGCGACACTGGTGATGATCGGTTCGTTCTTCCGTGGTCCCGGGTTCAACTTCACGCTTCCGTGGCGTGACGGAATCTTCTTCGACCTGTGAGTTCGCCCGACATGTCGCACCCCACATTCTCACCGCAATCGATTCGAGGTGAATCGTGACTCCACTTGCCATCGTCGCCATCGTCATCATCGTGGTCGCTGCAATCGCGCTCGTGGCCTCCGCATCCCGTCGCAAGGACCTCGGTTCCGCGACCGGTCAGCTTTCCCGCGAGACCCTCAAGCGCGACAGGGCCCGGCGCCTCGACGACAGCGAGCTCATCAGCGTCGGCGTGACCGGCAAGGAGATCGAGCGTGCGGCGTCCGCCGACCGTGGCGAGGTGGCGGTCCCGGCCGCCTCCACCGCCCCGACGGTATGGGTCGCCCCGGATGAGGAAACCCTCGGCGTCACCCGACGTCAGTTCCTCAACCGTTCGATCGTCGTGCTGATGGGCCTCGGCATCGCCTTGTTCGCAACGGTGTCGTTCCCGGTGTTCCTGTGGCCGTTCCGCACCGGCGGTTTCGGTTCGAAGCTGCGCATGGGCAAGATCACCGACCTGGTCGGAGAGATCCAGACCGAGGGCGGATTCCTGTATCGCCCCGAGGGCCGCATGTGGCTCGTCGAATATCCGAAGAGTGCCATTCCGAAGGGGCAGGTCGTGTACGGCTCGCAGCCGTCGTGGCCGGGCATGGAAGCGGGCATCTTGGCCCTGTATCAGAAGTGCGTCCACCTCGGGTGCCGCGTTCCCTCATGCGACACCTCGAAGTGGTTCGAGTGCGCGTGCCACGGTTCGCAGTACAACCAGGTGGGCGAGCGTAAGGGTGGCCCGGCGCCTCGCGGTCTCGACCGCTTCGCCATGGAGGTCTCTGCGGACGGCGTCTTGACGGTGAACACCGGCATGATCGTCCAGGGGCCCCCGCTCGGCACCAACACGACCGGTCAAGAGGCTCAGGGCCCGCACTGCATCTGATGCGGCTGCGGAGACCAACAAGGATTTCAGGTATGCAACGGCACGAGAGTAAAGGCAGCGTCTCGCAATGATTGCGCTCATGACAACGCAGCGGTCGATCGCCTATGTGATCGCGTTCGTGATCTTCGCCGGCGGCGCGGCGTTCGCCTTGGCGCAGATGCGCAAGGGCAAGGCCGAACTCGGCAGCGAGATCGAACTCGCTCCGAACCGCAAGCAGTACTACGACGACGAGGAGCTTGAGGGCAAGCGTCTCAACGCAGCGTTGTGGGCCTGTGTCGCGCTTTTGGTCATCACCGTGGTGACGCTTCCGGCGTACTGGCTCGCCGAGCCCGGCCGCCAAGAAGGCGCCCATGAAGACAGCCTCCACATCTTCCAGCACCGGGGCGAGACCCTGTACGTCGAAGGTGCCCAGTGTGTGAACTGCCACGGAACCGCGGCCTCGGGCGGCGTGGCGTCGTTCGTCATCACCGACGAGAACGGCCAGTATCTCGACACGGTGTCGTGGACCGCTCCTGCGCTCGACACGATCTTCTACCGGTTCTCGGTGCAGGAAGTGAAAGACATCCTCACCTATGGCCGTCCGGGAACGCCGATGCCGGCGTGGGGCGTCGATGGCGGCGGCCCGAACACCACCCAGCAGCTCGACACGGTGCTCGAATACCTGTGGACCGTGCAGAAGACCCCCGAAGAGGTCCGCACGCTCGTGGACGACTACGTCAGGGGTGTCGACGAGGAGCTCTACAACCGGATGATCGCGAATCGCGAACTCAACGACGGGGTGCTCGACGCCACGAGCGAGGAGTACACGCGGATGAGCCTCGAAGACGAGCGGTATCTCGGCGAGGTGCTGTTCTACGCAAACTCGGCGACGCTCGGCGGAACCTCGTTCAACTGCGCTCGCTGTCACACCCCGGGCCACTCGTTCGGCCAGGACTGGCTGCCGGCGGAGATCAGCGGCCGCGGTTCGTTCGGGTTCAACCTGATCGGGATCGAGAACCGCCTCACCGAGAACCAGCAGTTCAACCTGGTGAATACCGGCACCGAGGAGGGAATCTCCTACGGTTCGGTGGGTCTGGGTACCGGCAAGATGCCCGGGTTCGGCCTGAACCCGAACGACGGTGCCGAAAACGACCGTGGCGGATTTGGCGCAGCTGGGGTCTTCACCCCCGAACAGGTCTGGGCCGTGGTGACCTACACCCGCAGCCTCACCCTTGAGAACCCGGTCGAACGAGCGACTGCGGGTCTCTTGGCCGGGGGCCCGGCGAGCAACGCATCGGAGGAAAACGGCTGATGAACGGCTTGGGTCTACTTTCGGCGGTCGCGTTCGACCCCGCCATCCGTGGTGTGATGGTGGTGGTCGTGTCGACCTTGGTGTGGGGTGGCTCGCTCTACACGATTCTGATGACCAACACGGGTGTCCGTGTCGGCTTTCTGATTTCGATGAGCGCGACGTTCGGCTGGTGTTTCCTGATGGGGATCATCTGGACGATCTACGGCATCGGTCTGATCGGTCGGGCTCCGGCGTGGATGATCACCGACGTCAACTTCGATCGCGCCGATCCGATGGTGGCGGTTCCGCAGACCGAGCAGTTGCCGGCGCATGCCGATCTGCCCGACGCGGCGGAGATCATGGCGCAATATCCGTTGGTCACGGCGCTTGCTCAGGGTGCTGAAGGCGAGGGCTGGGAGCCCGCGACCATCACCGAACTGAAGACGATTGTGCAGCCGTGGGCGACTATTTCCACCGCGGAGGTGATGAACCTCTCTCGGGACGCGATCGAGAAGGCGCCCGATGCCGTGGCCGCCGATTCCGCCACCGAAGCGCTGATCAACGGCGGCGGCACCGCGTTGCGCGACGCCGTGCGGGCCGATGCGAACAGTGTTCGTGAGGCGGTCGATGCGCCGCTGGGCGACTGGTGTCTGTTGACCGAGTCGGATCCGCGACGCGGCGAAGCGCAGGCCTCGGCCGATGCGGCCTTGGCGAACGCCGACGCGTTCCCCGGTGCCGACGGCGAGACCGACACCACTGACTATCTGATCAAGAACGTGTTCCTGTACGGCGGCAAGGAACCGTGCGAGCCGATCACCGAGAGTTCGATGGTCAAGCGCACGTGGCACCGCGTCGCCACGGTGTTCCAGGTGAAGAACCCCGATATGTACGCGGCGGCGACCGCGGTTCGTTCGGTGCAACACGTGGTTCCGCCTGGCGGCACCCCGCCTCCGGCCGAATCGCTCGACGACACCTCCGAGGTCACCGTGGTCATGTTGCGTAACCTCGGCAACAAGCGGATGATCCCGTTCGTCTTCGCCGTCGTGACGTTCCTCGGTTTCGTGATCTTCACGACCATGCTGCACTACCGCGATAAAGAGGCCATGGCCGTGCGCGCTGCGTTCAGCGGAGCGGGCGCGGGGAAGTAGGGGTACAACTCGATGGGACAGTATCTGCCGATCGTGATTCTGGCCGCCCTCGCGGCCGGATTCGGGCTCGTCAGCCTGGTGATCAACCAGTTGCTGGCTCCGTCGCGCCCCACCCCGGCGCAGACCGCTCCGTATGAGTGCGGGATCGTCGAAAACGTCGAACCTCCGACCCGGTTTCCGGTGCGGTTCTATCTGATCGCGATGATCTTCATCATCTTCGATATCGAGATCGTGTTCCTGTATCCGTTCACGATGGTGTTTCGTGAGGCGGGGGCGTTTGCGTTCCTGGCGGTGGTCGAGTTCGCGGTCGTCGTGTTCGCGGCGTTTCTGTATCTCATTTCGAGCGGAGCCCTCGATTGGGGACCGTCGAAGAAGGAGCGCCGCAGCACCGTGCTGTTGAACAACGTCCGTGCCGCGACCGGCATCCGACAGGTCGGATTCGAGGGCCGCGAGGTCGAGGGTCGCGAGGTCGACACGGCCGCTGCGGCGTCGAGCGGGGAACACGAGGCCGCCTGATGGGGATCATCGAGGGAATCAAGAACGAGGGCGTCAACGGCATCGAGTACAACGTCGTCACCGCGAAGGTCGAAGACCTGCTGCAGTGGGCGCGTTCGCGTTCGATCTGGCCGGCGACGTTCGGGCTGGCGTGTTGTGCCATCGAGATGATGGGTGCGGGCGGCGCCCACTACGACATCAGCCGCTTCGGCATGGAGGTGTTTCGCGCCTCGCCGCGTCAGGCTGATGTGATGATCGTCGCGGGCCGGGTGAGCCAGAAGATGGCACCGATCCTGCGGCAGATCTACGACCAGATGCTCGAACCGAAGTACGTGTTGTCGATGGGCGTGTGTGCGTCGACCGGCGGCATGTTCAACAACTACGCAATCGTGCAGGGCGTCGATCAGGTCGTTCCGGTGGATGTGTATGTGCCGGGGTGTCCGCCCGGGCCGGAGACGCTGATTCACGCCATCACGACGTTGCAGAACAAGATTTCCTCGGGCGAGGTGCTCGCCCGGCGTGACGAGAACGGCGGCGGCGCCGGGATCGTGCTCGAACAGATCGACGGCCAGAGCGCCTCGGGCCTGACCATCGGTCGTGGTCGTGGCGCCGTAGCCGCCACCGTGGGGGCCTTTGATGTCTGAAGTCACCGAGGTCGTCGACGACGACGCCGGAACTGCCGAAAAGCCTGAGCCGGAGCGCCTTCATGGCGCTCTCGTCACGCATGGTGGCGACGCGACCGTGTTGCATGTCACACCTGGCGAGTATCTCGCGGTGGTGAACGCGCTTCGTGCCGACGGCTACTACATGTGCATCGACGTGTGTGGCGTCGATTATCTGACCCATTGCGGTCGCTCCGCGTTGCCGGCGGAGATCGAGGCCCAGCGCTTCGAGGTGGTCGCCCAGTTCCTCCGCCACAGCGATGCGTCGAGGGCGCGGGTACGGGTGCAGGTGGACGCCGACGAGCCGACGGTTCCGACGATCACCGGCCTGTTTCCCGGCGCCGAGGGCCCCGAGCGTGAGACCTGGGACATGTTCGGCATCGTCTTCGACGGTCACCCCGACCTCACCCGCATCCTGATGCCCGACGAGTGGACCGGTCACCCGTTGCGCAAGGACTACTCGGTGGGTCGTATCCCGGTGCAGTTCAAGGCGGCTCCGATCCGTGGCGATCGCGAGGGGGTCAAGTGAGTTCCGTGAACGCTACGACCGATATCGAACGCCTCGACGCTGCGGTGCACCGTTTGTCGACCGACACTTCGGTGCTGCGGATGTCGGCCACCGAGGCCGAGGAGCGTTCGGGCTATCAGTCCGATTCCGAGCGCATGATCATGAACATGGGGCCCCAGCACCCCTCTACCCACGGGGTGTTGCGTTTGGTGCTGGAAATGGAGGGCGAACAGGTCCTTCGTTCGAAGCCCGTGATCGGTTATCTCCACACCGGCATGGAAAAGACCGGCGAGGAACTGACCTACGCGCAGGGTTCCACGAACGTGACCCGCATGGATTACGCCTCGCCGCTGTTCAGCGAGCTGGCGTTTTCGTTGACCACCGAGAAGCTGCTCGGCATCGAGGTACCCGAGCGTGCGCAGTGGATCCGCATGTTGATGTCGGAGGTCAACCGACTCTCGAGCCACATGTTGTTCCTCGCCACCAACGGCATGGACATCGGTGCGGTGTCGATGATGATCTACGGCTGGCGCGAGCGTGAGGAACTGTTGCGGTTCCTCGAGACCGTGACTGGTCTGCGCATGAACCACAACTACATCCGCCCCGGCGGTGTGGCGGCGGATCTGCCCGATGGTTGGCGCGAGATGCTGGTGCCGCTGCTCGACGTGTTGCCGAGCCGCCTCGAAGAATTCAAGATCCTCATGAACGGCCAACCGATTTGGCGGGAGCGACTTCAGGGCGTGGGCGTGCTGACCTCGGAGGAGGCGTTGGCGCTGTCGGTGACCGGCCCGATCCTTCGTTCGACGGGTTACGCCTGGGATCTTCGCCGCGATGCGCCGTACCTGCGCTACGACGAGGTGGATTTCGACGTGGTGGTCGGCGGTCATGGCGACACCTTCGACCGCTATGCGATTCGTTTGGCTGAGATCGAGGAATCCATTCGCATTCTGCGCCAGGTGATCGAAAAGATGCCCGAGGGCGATTATCGCGTTCAGGACAAGAAGGTGACCCCGCCGCCGCGGGCCCGCATCGACGAGTCGATGGAGGCGTTGATTCACCATTTCAAGCTCTACACCGAGGGTTTCAAGGTTCCCGAGGGTGAGGCCTATGTGGCGGTCGAGTCGCCGCGCGGCGAGCTTGGCTGCTACATCGTGTCGGACGGTTCGGCGAAGCCGTATCGCATGCACATTCGCGGCCCGAGTTTTTCGAACCTTCAGTCGCTGCCCCATCTGATGCGCGACAGCTATCTGGCCGACACGGTCGCGATCGTGTCGTCGGTGGATCCGATCATGGGAGAGGTGGACCGATGAGTCGCTTCACGGAGGCGAACGAACAGCTCGCTCGCGAGATCATCGCCCGCTACCCCCGAGCGAAGTCGGCGACGATTCCGCTGTGTCATCTCGCGCAGGAACAGGACGGCTATCTGGCCGACGATGCGATTTCGCACATCGCCGAGTTGGTGGGCATCACGTCGGCCGAGGTGTTGGGCACCGCGTCGTTCTACGAGATGTTCAAGCGCAAGCCGGTCGGCAAGTATCTGGTCAACGTGTGCACGAACATCTCCTGTCAGGTGATGGGCGCCGAGGAACTGTTGGCGCACGCCGAGGAGAAATTGGGCGTCCCCGCCGGGGGCACCACCGACGACGGCATGTTCACGCTGGAAGACGTCGAGTGCATCGCGGCGTGCACCGAGGCCCCGGCGTGCCTGGTGAACTACCGGTTCCAGCATCGGGTCACCAACGAGTCCTTCGACACGCTGATCGACGACATCCGCGCCGGCAAGGCGACCGAGATTCCGTTGCACGGCACGTTGGCGAAGGCTCGCCAGCACATCGACCCGTCGCAGGTGGCCAACATCGCCCCGCCCGAACAGCAGGTGGAGCCGGCGTGGTTCGCGGCCCGCAATGCGACCGGCGAAGGAGACGCATCATGAGCGACGGCAACGTCCCCCAGGTCGTGTCCTCCCGTTGGGATGTGCTCGACGCCCACACGCTCGAGGGCTACAAGCGCTCCGGCAGCTATGAGGGCTACAGCGGTATCGCCAAGGCGTTGACCCGACGGCCATCGGAGGTCCTCGAAGAGGTCCGCGACGCGACGGTGCTGGGTCGCGGCGGCGCCGGTTTCCCCGCGGGAACCAAGTGGGGGTTCACCCCTGCGGGTGTGTGGCCTCGCTACATCGTGGTGAACGGCGACGAGTCCGAGCCGGGCACCTACAAGGACCGCGTGCTCATGGAGCGCGACCCGCATCAGCTCATCGAAGGCTGCCTGATCGCGGCCTACGCGATCGGCGCGGCGCAGGTGTTCTTGTATGTCCGCGGCGAGATGGCCCATGCCCAGGAACGGGTGGCGGCCGCGCTGAACGAGGCGTACGCGGCGGGCCTGGTCGGCAAGAACATCATGGGCACCGACTTCAGCGTCGACATCGTGTTGCACTGGGGTGCGGGGGCCTACATCGTCGGCGAGGAGACGGCGCTCATCGAGTCGCTCGAGGGCAACCGCGGCATGCCGCGCCTCAAGCCTCCGTATTTCCCGGCGGCCAAGGGCCTCTACATGAAGCCGACGATCGTCAACAACGTCGAGACGCTGTCGAATCTGCCGTGGCTGATGAACCACGGCGCCGAGGTCTACAAGCAGACCGGTTCGGAGTCGTCGCCCGGTACCCGCCTCGTCGCGGTGTCGGGTCACGTGAACAACCCCGGCGTGTGGGAGGTGCCTCAGGGCACGACGACGTTTCGCGAGCTGTTCTATTCCGAGCAGTACGGAAACGGCATCCGCAACGACAACGCGCTCAAGGCGTTCATCCCCGGAGGCGCATCGGCCCCGTGGTTCTTCCCGGAGGACCTCGACCTTCCGCTCGAGGGCCGCACGATCGGCGCGGCCGGCTCCATGGCCGGTTCGGGCGCGATCGTGGTGATGGATGAGACGGTCGACGCGGTGAAGGCCTGCCTGCGCATCGTGCGGTTCTACGCCCGCGAGTCGTGCGGCAAGTGCTCGCCGTGTCGTGAGGGCACGGCCTGGGAGGAGAAGATCCTCCAGCGCATCGTCGACGGCTACGGCCGTCCGAGCGATATCGACCTGCTGTTGGACGTCGCCGACAACATTTCGCCCGGGCCCTATCCGGTGGCCGCGGATCCGAATCAGGGCCTCGAGGCGGTCCCGTATCCGCCCAAGCAAACCACCATCTGCCCGCTCGGTCCGTCGTCGGTCGCGCCGATCACGTCCGCGCTGCGCCGGTTCCGTCACGAGTTCGAGGCGAAGATCACCAGGCGTGAGCCGATTCCGGTGAGCGCCGCGGGAGGCCACGATGCCTGAGGCACCGACGCCCATCACCATCGACCAGCCGGTCACCATCACGATCAACGGCGACGCGGTGATCGCGCAGAAGGGCGATCTGCTGATCGACGCCGCCGAGCGTGCCGGTCATTACATCCCCCGGTTCTGCTACCACAGCCGCATGAACCCGGTGGGCATGTGCCGCATGTGCCTCGTCGAGGTCGACACCGGTCGCGGACCCGCGTTGCAGCCGGCGTGCATGTTGGAGTGCGGCGACGGCATGGTCGTCGATTCGCAGAACGACCGGGTGCGCAAGGCCCAGGACGGGGTGCTCGAGTTCCTGCTCATCAACCACCCGCTCGATTGCCCGGTGTGCGACAAGGGCGGCGAGTGCCCGCTTCAGGACACCACGATGGCCTACGGTCCGGGCGAAAGCCGGTTCGTGGAGGAAAAGCGCCACCACCGCAAGCCGATCGCCATCTCCGAGACGGTGAACCTCGACCGTGAGCGTTGCATCCTGTGCGATCGCTGCACCCGGTTCGCCGACGAGGTGGTTGGCGATCCGCTCATCCACTTCATGGACCGTGGCTCGGCGACCCAGGTCAACACCTTCCCCGGCGAGCCGTTCACCTCGTATTTCAGCGGCAACGTCGTGCAACTGTGCCCGGTCGGTGCGTTGACGGCGACTCCGTACCGCTTCAAGGCCCGCCCGTGGGATTTGAGCGAGGCGACCTCCACCTGCACCGGCTGTTCGGTGGGATGTCGCATCACGGCGCAGTCGAGTCGCGACCAACTCGTGCGTTTCAACGGCGTGGATGCCGATGCGGTGAACTGGGGTTGGTTGTGCGACAAGGGCCGCTACTCCTATGAGGCGGTCAACGACGAGGGCCGCTTGACGGCACCGTTGGTTCGCGATGCCGATGCGCTGGTCCCGGCCCGCTGGAACGACGCCCTCGCCACCGCGGCGCGGCTCATCAGCGACGGCCTCGGCCGTTCGGGCCCGAGCGGCCTGGCGGTGCTCGGCGGCGCCCGGTTGTCGAACGAGTCGGCCTATGCGTGGTCGAAGCTCGTCAAGGGTGTGATCGGGTCGGACAACTTGGACGCCCAACTCGGTGACGGGTTGCCGGTCGACGCGGTCCTCGGCCTGCCGAAGGCCACGATCGACGACGCCTGTCGCCCGGGTTCCACGGTCATCCTGTTGGGTCCCGACCCGAAGGAGGCGTTGGGAGCCCTGTTCATCCGCCTGAAGCACGCGATCGTCGAGGACGGCGCCAAGCTGATCGAGGTCACCCCGCAGCGCACCGGGTTGTCGCGTTACGCGGCCTCGACGCTGGTGTATCGCCCGGGCGAGGCGGCTGCGGTGATCGCGGCGTTGCTCGACGGAGCGAACGGCGACGTGTCGGGGGTGCCCGCCGATCAACTCAACGCCGCGAAGGCGCTGATCGATGCGGCGAACGGCCCGGTCACGGTGTTGCTGGGTCGAGCGAACGTGGCGGAGTCGGGTGCGACGATCGTCGACGCTGCGGCGCTGCTGAACGATCGCCTCGACGGGGTGCGGTTCTTGTCGACGCTGCGGCGCGCCAATGTTCACGGAGCGCTCGACATGGGCCTGGCCCCCGGTTTGTTGCCGGGCCGGGTTCGCCGTGGGGACGGCGCCGCCTGGTTCTCTCAGGCGTGGCCGACGGTTCCCGACGCCGACGGGCTCGACGCCATCGGCATCTTGCAGGCCGCCGCTGACGGCAAGATCGACACCCTCGTGTTGTTGGGCGCCGACCCGCTGAGCGACGTTCCCGATCGACGGTTGGCCGAGCGGGCGCTGACCGGCGCCCGGGCGGTGATCGCCCTCGACACGTTCCTCAACGAGAGTTCGCGCCGGGCCGACGTCGTGTTGGCGGCGACCGCCGCACACGAGTCCGCCGGCACCCACACCAACCTGGAGGGCCGGGTGAGCCTGGTCGCCCACAAGGTGACCGCGGTGGCAACGACGCGCACCGACTGGTCGATCGCCGCCGAGTTGGCCGATCGCCTGGGCCACGACCTGGGCCTCGAGTCGGCCGAGGAGATCTGGGCCGAGATCGAAGAGCTGTCGGGCATTCACAACGGCATCACCTTGGAGTTGTTGGCGCAGAACTCGGTCGAGGGCGTGGTCGCGCCGTTGCCGGCTCCAGAGCCGATCGCCACCGAGGACGCCGAAGGAACCGAGGCCGAAGGAACCGACACCGACGGTGCCGATACCGACGGTGTCGATACCGACGGTGTCGATACCGACGAGGCCGACGGCGCCGACGCAGCCGTCGACGAGGGCCCCGAGCTGATCGCCGCCCCCGAACCGCTCGAGTTCCGGACCCCGGAACCCACGGCGGTGCCCCCGCTCGATTCCTACTCGTTGCGCATTGCTGCGGGCCGCACGATGTACGACGCCGGCACGACCCTCGCCCACTCGCGTAGCTCGGCCAACCTCGCTCCGGTCGCCGCACTGCGGTTGCACCCCCACGACTTCGACCGGGTCGGGGTCGCTTCGGGTGAGCGGGTGCGGGTGAGCGCCAACAACCGCACGCTCGTGGTGGAGGCCGTCGCGGACGCGACCGTGGCCCAGGGCACCGCCGCCCTTGCGGTGAACGCCCCGAACGTCAACGTGAACGACCTGATCGAGGCCGGCGCCCCGATCACCGAGATCCGTCTGGAGGCGGCGCGATGATCGCTCTCGATCCGCTCCTCAACAACCTCGATCTCACCGGTGTGCTCGTCATGTTGGCGAAGGTGCTCGTCGCCTTCGGCATTTTGATGACGTCGGTGATCCTCATGATCTGGTTCGAACGCAAGTTGCACGCCGACTTCTCGAACCGCCTCGGTCCGCGTTGGGCCGGCCCGTTCGGTGTCCTGCAGACGCTGGCCGACGGCATGAAGATCATGTTTAAGAGCGACCTGATCCCCGATCAGGCCGATCGGGCGGTGTTCAAGTACGCGCCGCTGCTGTCGTTGGTGCCGGCGTTCATCGTGTTCTCGGTGATTCCGATCGGTGGCAACTTCAACGGCGACAAGGCCGGCATGGTCGAAATCGCCGGTCGTCAAACGATGATGCAGGTGGCCGACCCGCACATGGGTGTGCTCGTGATCCTGGCGGCGAGTTCCCTGGCCATCTACGGCATCATGTTGGCCGGCTGGTCGTCGGGGTCGAAGTATCCGCTGCTCGGCTCGGTTCGTGCCTCGGCGCAGATGGTGTCGTATGAGGCGGCGCTCGGGCTGTCGGTGCTGGCGGTGTTGTTGAACTCCGAGTCGCTGTCGACCAATGCGATCGTCAACAGCCAGTCGACGTGGGGTTGGAACGCTTGGGCGACCGGGGTCATCCCGTTCGTCATCTTCGTGATCGCGGCGACCGCCGAGATGAACCGACCCCCGTTCGACCTCGTCGAGGCGGAACAGGAACTTGTCGGCGGGTTCCACACCGAATACGCCGGATTCCGTTTCGCCATCTTCTATCTGGCCGAGTTCATGAACGTGGTGACGATGTCGACGATCATCGTCACGTTGTTCCTCGGCGGCCCGTCGGGCCCGGACTTCGGGGTCACCGGCTGGGTGTCGGACTACGTGTTCCCGGTGATCTGGTTCTTGCTCAAGACGCTGTTCATGTTGGTGGTCTTCGTGCAGTTCCGCACGACGCTGCCCCGCCTGCGTTATGACCAGCTCATGGATCTCGGTTGGAAGATCATGATCCCGCTCGCGCTCGGATGGTTCCTGTTGCTCGCCGGGCTCAAGGTCGCCCAGGACGAGGGTTGGAACCAGTTCGTCGTCGGCCTCGTGTCGGTGTTGGTGATCTTCGTTGGGGCGGCGCTGTTGTCGGTGGCGGTGCGAACGGCTCGCTACCGTCGCGAGGTCGAAAAGGTTGGTGCGTGATGGGTGTGCTCGGTGGCTTCGCGGTCACGTTGAAGAAGATGTTCAAGCACACCGACACCGGTCGTGTGCTCACCCTCGAATACGAGGGCGGTCGCGGCGGAGCCAAGGACCAAAAGCGCGACAAGCCCGAGCGTCTGCACGGTCGTCACGTCCTCAACCGCTATGAGGACGGGATGGAGAAGTGCATCGGTTGCGAGCTGTGCGCCGGTGTGTGCCCCGCCAAGTGCATCTATGTGCGCGGCGCCGACAACGATCCGGAGAATCCGACGTCTCCGGGCGAGCGCTTCGGGTTCGTCTACGAGATCAACTACCTGCGCTGCATCCATTGCGACATGTGCGTCGAGGCGTGCCCGACCGAGGCGATCACCGAGTCGAAGCTGTTCGAGTTCAGCTTCACCAGCCGCGAGGACGCGATCTACACCAAGGAAGAACTGCTCGTCGGCGACGACGGCAAACCCAAGCAGCTTCCGTGGGAAGACTGGCGCGAGGGTGACGACGTGAACACCTCGGCGTGGATGCGGGCCACCTCGCCCGGCGGCGACGCCCGTTTCGAGAACATGGTGGCCTGGTCGGGTGAACTCGGCTACGGCGTGCGCGCCCCCGAGGGTGGCCAGCCGCTCGAGCGCGAGCAGGCCGCTCAGGCGGCCGCCGCGGCACACGACGACCACCACGACGACCACGGGGGAGGTCACCACTGATGCTCGCCGTTCAAGCGGGGCAACTCATCACCTTCGTCATCGCCTCGATGATCACCATCGGCGGGGCGGTCGGGGTGATCGCCTTCCGCAATCCCGTCCACAACGCGCTGTCGCTCATCGCGACGCTGTTCGGCATGGCCGTGTTGTACGCGGCCCAGGGTGCCTATTTCGTCGCCGCGATCCAGGTGATCGTGTACGCCGGTGCGATCGTGGTGTTGTTCGTGTTCGTGATCATGTTGCTCGGGGTCGACCGGATTCAGAGCTACGCCAAGGAGCGGACGCCTCGCACGCTGCTCATCGGCGGATCCCTCGGCGCGGGTGTGGCCGTGATGGTGCTGATCGCCATCCTCGGCGGAATCCCGAAACCGACCGGGGCGGAATCGGTTCAGGGGGCGCTCGGTGCTACCGACGTCAACGCCATCGGCGAGGCGATGTTCAGCACCTACATCTTCGCGTTTGAGATCACCTCGTTGCTGTTGGTGGTCGCGATCGTGGGAGCGGTGGTGTTGGCCCGCAAGCCGAAGGGGGAGCCGATCGATCTCGACGAGTTCCCCAAGCCGGAGATCGACCTCAGCGACGCCGACGAACAGGACGCGCTCGACGCCGAGATCGGGGCCCAGCAGTGATTGGTAGCAACGCATATCTGATGTTGTCGGCGGTGCTGTTCGCGATCGGTGTCGCGGGCCTGCTCATCCGACGCAACCCGCTCGTGATGTTCATGTGCATCGAGTTGATGCTCAACGCGGTGAACCTGAGCTTTGTGGCCTTCGGCAATTCGCTGAACGATATCGGCGGCCAGGTCATCGTCTTTTTCGTACTCGTCGTCGCTGCGGCGGAGGTCACGGTCGGCCTCGGTCTGATCGTGGCGATCATGCGCCGCAACACCGGTGCCGACGCCGATGAACTCTCGTTGATGAAGGGCTGACGGGCATGGATCAACTCCTTTGGCTCATCCCGGCGCTGCCGCTCGCCGGTTTCCTGGTTCTGCTCGTCGGCGGTCGCAAACTCGGCGACCCGAAGGCCGGCTATCTCGGCACCGCCGCGGTGGGGGCGTCGTTCCTCGTCGTGGTGGCGACCTTTTTCGACCTCATGGGTACCGACGAGTCGCAGCGGGCCCTCACCCAGCACCTGTTCGACTGGATTCCGGTCGGGAATTTCCAGGTCGGGGTCGGGTTCCTCGCCGATCCGCTGAGCATCACGATGGCGCTGTTCGTCACCGGCATCGGTGCCCTGATCCACCTCTATTCGGTGGGCTACATGAAGGGCGACCCGAAGTTCTCGAAGTTCTTCGTCTATCTGAACCTGTTCATCTTTTCGATGTTGATGCTGGTGCTGGGCGACAACTTGTTGATCACCTTCCTCGGTTGGGAAGGCGTGGGTGCGTGTTCGTACTTCCTGATCTCGTTCTGGCACACCGATCCGGCGAACGCCTCGGCCGGCAAGAAGGCCTTCGTCACGAACCGTGTCGGCGACTTCGGGTTCATGATCGCCACGTTCCTCACCTGGACCGCGGTCGGGTCGATCAACTACGTCGACATCGCCCACGCCGGTCACGCGGGAACGATCGCTCAGGGCACGATCATCGCCATCACGCTGCTGTTCTTCGTGGCGGCGACCGGCAAGTCGGCTCAGCTCCCGCTCTTCGTGTGGCTCCCCGACGCCATGGCCGGCCCGACGCCGGTCTCCGCGCTCATCCACGCGGCGACGATGGTGACCTCGGGGGTGTACCTGCTGGTGCGCCTCAACCCGATCGTGCATCAGGCGGCGTGGGCCCAAGACGTCATCGCCTGGGTGGGTGTGGCCACAGCGTTTGTGGCGGCGACGATCGCCATCAGCCAGAACGACATCAAGAAGGTGCTGGCGTATTCGACGGTGTCGCAGCTCGGGTTCTTGTTCCTGGCGGTCGGCACGGGCAACTACATCGCCGCCATCTTCCACATGGTGACCCACGCGTTCTTCAAGGCCCTGATGTTCCTCGGCTCCGGCTCGGTCATCTTGGGCATGGCGCACGAACAGGACATGCGCCGCTACGGCAACCTGCGCAAGTACATGCCGATCACCGCCGGCACCTACATCGTGGGTTGGTTGGCGATCGCCGGCGTTCCGCCGTTCTCGGGGTTCTGGTCGAAAGACGAGATTCTCGCCGGGGCGTGGGACAAGGGCGGTGCGGGCTATGCGCTATGGGCGATCGGTCTGGTGACCGCGCTGATGACGGCGTTCTACATGAGCCGCCAGGTGTTCATGACCTTCTTCGGTGAGGAGAAGTGGCGTGTGGCCGACGATCACGCAGCCGAAGGGGCTGAGGACGCCGATGAGGCGGCCGATCACGGCGACCACGACGATCATCACCATCACCTGACCCCGGATCACACCCCGGTCGAGTCGCCGTGGACGATGACGCTGCCCCTGGTCGTGTTGTGTGGCCTCGCCCTGGTCGGCGGTGCGCTCAACCTGCCCTTCACCCGGGAGGTGAAGTTCCTCGAGGAATGGCTCGTTCCCGTCATCGGCGAACATCACTTCCACACCGGCGGCATGGGCATCTTCGCTCTGGCGATCGTGGCCACGCTCACCTCGCTGATCGGTATCGCCGCCGCCGTGGTGGTGTATCTGCAGCGCAAGGTCGACCCCGAAAAGATCGAACTCGACGTGTTCGCGAAGGGTTGGTTCATCGACTCGAGCTACGCCGCCTTCATGGGCGGCCCGGGTCGCAAGCTCTTCGACGCCCTCGCCTGGTTCGACAAGACCATCATCGACGGGGCCGTCAACGGAATCGCCGGGATCGTGTCCTCGAGCAGCGGTGAGCTGTCGAAGACCCAGACCGGCCGGGTCCGCAACTCCGCCATCGGCCTCGCCGGGGGCGCCGTGGCGATCCTGGTGTACGTCATCGTGAGGAAGAACAGCTGATGAGTCTTCAACTACTCGCCTCGGCGGGCGCTCCGTTCGATCCGCTGTTGCCCCTCGTCATCGTCCCGATGGTCGGTGTCCTGGTGCTGGCATTCGTGCCCGCCGCGCGTCGCGACTCCTACAAGCTGCTCGCACTGTTGTTCTCGGGGCTGACCGGGGCGATCGCCATCCAGACCCTCGTGCAGTTCGACACGGCCGACGCCGGATTCCAGTTCGTGAAGAACTGGACGTGGTCCGAGGAACTCGGCATCAACTTCCACATCGGCATCGACGGCATCTCGCTGTGGATGGTGGTGCTCACCGGGCTCCTGTTCCCGATCGCCATCGCCGCGGTCAACCCGGAGAAGGAACCGAAGTCGTTCTACATGTGGCTGTTGATGCTGCAGGCCGGCTCGATGGGGGTGTTCATCGCCCTCGATCTGGTGTTGTTCTTCGTGTTCTTCGAGATCGTGCTGGTGCCGATGTATTTCCTCATCGGGCTGTGGGGTCACGGCGACCGCATCTACGCGGCGACGAAGTTCTTCATCTACACGATGGTCGGCTCGGCGTTGATGCTGGTGGGCATCTTGGCGACGGGATTCCTGCATCAGCGGGCGACCGGCACGTTGACCTTCGACGTCGTCGAGTTGGCCAACAGCCAGTCGCTGTCGACCACGGCGGCCCGGTGGATCTTCGCCAGCTTCGCGCTCGCGTTCGCGGTGAAGGTGCCGTTGTTCCCGGTGCACACCTGGCTGCCCGACGCCCATACCGAGGCGCCGACCACCGGTTCGGTGATCCTCGCGGGCGTCATGTTGAAACTCGGCGCCTACGGCCTGATCCGCTTCGGGCTCTACCTGTTCCCCGAGGCCTCGCAGTTCTTCCGTCCCTTGCTGTTGACCGTGGCGGTCATCGGCATCGTGTACGGCGCGGCGTGCGCCACGATGCAAAAAGACCTGAAGCGTCTCGTGGCGTACTCCTCGGTCGCCCACATGGGCTTCATCATCTTGGGCATCTTCAGTTTCACCCGCCAGGGCATCGGCGGTGGCGTGTTGCAGATGCTGAACCACGGCATCACGACCCCGGCGTTGTTCATCCTGGTCGGGCTCATCTACGAGCGTCGCCACACCCGCCAGATCGACGAGTTGGGCGGCCTGCAGAAGGTCGCGCCGATCTTCGCCGGCGTGTTCATGTTGGTCATGCTCAGCTCGGTTGGGTTGCCGGGCCTCAACGGGTTCCCCGGAGAGTTCCTCACCCTGATCGGTGCGTTCAAGGGGGCCCGCTGGTGGGCGGTGGTCGGCACCTCGGGCACCATCTTCGCTTCGCTGTACCTGCTGTGGGCCTATCAGCGGGTGTTTCACGGCGAGCCGTCGGAGGACAACGAGTCCTTCGGGGAGCTGAAGGCCTCCGAGGCCATGGGGTTGTTGCCGCTGCTGGTGCTGATCGTGGTGCTCGGCGTGTATCCGAAGCCGGTGCTCGATCGCATCGAGCCGTCGGTGGACGCGCTGATGGAGCACATGGGCACCCATGAGTCGTCGATCGACGTGACCGATGTCGTGAGCGCGGACCTTACCGGCGCCGAGAGCGCGGCCGCCGACGGTGAAGAAGGTGGACACTGATGTTGACGCACATCCTGCAGGATCCGGGGATCACCCCGATCTCGGCCGACGGCGTCGAGTTGGCCACTCCGAAGATCGAGTGGGGGTACATGACCCCGCTACTGGTGTTGTTCGTCGGCGTGGTGGTGTTCCTCGTCGCCATGTCGCTCATCCGCAAGATGCTCACCCCGGCGGTCGCTGCCGGGTTGACGATCGTGATCGCCGCGGCGTCGCTGGTGTCGACGATTCCGTTGTGGCGCCGGGTGGAGAACCCGGCTGAGGGTCCGATCGGTGCGATCGGCGGCGTGTTCGGCGTCGACCGGTTCTCGTTGTACGTCACCGGTTTGATCTGCGTGGCGGTCATCTTGGTGGCCCTGTTGTTGGCCGACTACATGCGCCGCGAAGAAATCGTCGGCCCCGAGCTGTTCCTGTTGATGATCCTGTCCGCGGCCGGCGGGGTGATCATGGCGGGGGCGAACGACCTGATCGTGTTGTTCATCGGCCTCGAGGTGTTGTCGATCTCGGCCTATGTGATGTGTGCGATCCACGATCGTCGCCTCAGCAGCCAGGAGGCCGGCTTCAAGTACTTCGTGTTGGGCGGCTTCGCCTCGGCGTTCCTGCTCTACGGCGTGGCCATGGTGTACGGGGCGACCGGTTCGACCAGCCTGTTGCACATCTCGGATTTCCTGGCCGACAACCTGTTGGAACACGACGGGCTGTTGTTGGCCGGCCTGGCGCTCATGTTGGTCGGGTTCGGATTCAAGATCGCCGGTGCCCCGTTCCACATGTGGGCTCCCGACGTCTATCAGGGTGCGCCGTCGCCGATCAGCGGGTTCATGAGTTCCGCGGTGAAGGTCGCGGCATTTGCGGGGCTGTTGCGGGTGTTCGTCGTCGGGTTCTCCACCCAGGCCGAGCAGTGGCGTCCGATCGTGTTTGCCATCGCGGTACTGTCGATGCTCGTCGGGGCGATCATGGCGGTCACCCAGACCAACGTGAAGCGCATGTTGGCCTACAGCTCGATCAATCACGCCGGGTTCATCCTGTTGGGGGTCGAGGCCGCGACGGCGCGTGGCACCTCGGCATCGCTGTTCTACCTGGCCGCCTACACGGTGATGACGATCGGAAGCTTCGGCGTGGTGACCCTGGTCGGCCGCAAGGGCGACGGCCGTCACAACCTGTCGGACTACCGGGGCCTCGGACATTCGCGTCCGGGTGTGGCGCTGGTGTTCACGGTGTTTCTGTTGGCTCAGGCCGGCACGCCGTTCACGGCCGGGTTCGTGGCGAAGGTCGGGGTGATCTCGGCGGCGACGAGCGTGGGCCACTGGGCGATTGCGATCGTGGCGATGGTGAGCGCGACCATTTCGTGTTTCCTGTATCTGCGCATCGTGGCGTCGATGTTCTTCATCGGCGGCGGCGACCACGGCGACGAGCCGCTCGAACTCGAAGGCCCGCCGGTGCGGGTGCCGGTGAGCGCGGCGCTGTCGCTGGCCATCGCACTCGTGATCACCGTGGGGATGGGCGTGCTGCCCGGCATCGTGTCCGGTTGGTCGGGCGATGCGGAACCGGCGCTGGTTTACGCCTCCCAGGACTGATCCTGGGCCCCGACCGAGTCGGGGAGCGTGAGCGAACCGATCGTGGTTCGCAGCAACGACTTCAACACCTCGGCGTTGTGGCGCAGAGTTGCGAGCACCTGTTCGCCGGTCACCGGCGCGACGTCGGGTTCGCCCTCAAGGCCGGCGTCGTGATCGGTGATGATCCCGACGCCGAGCGAGGCCATGGCGGCCTCGCGAACGAGCGCCACCTCGGGGGCCTGGGTCATGTTGACGAGGTCCCATCCCTGAGCGGCGTGCCAGCGCGACTCGGCGCGGGTGGAGAACCGAGGACCATCGATCACCACGACGGTTCCGCCGCGGTGCACGCGAAGGCCGAGCCCATCGGCGGCGTCCGTGAGTTCGCGGCCCATGGTCGGGTCGTAGGGGTCCGCGAAGGTGAGGTGCACGGTTTCGGGTCCGTCGAAGAAGGTGCCCTCGCGCCGTGAAGTCCGGTCGACGAGTTGGTCGACGACGACGAGGTCTCCCACGCCGAGGTCGGGTCGCAGGGCTCCGCAGGCGAACGGCGAGATGACGGCGCGGGCGCCGAGTCGGGCGAAGGCCCAGACGTTGGCTCGGTAGTTCACCCGGTGGGCGGGGATGGTGTGATGGATGCCGTGGCGGGCGATGAAGGCGACGCGTCGCCCGTCGACCGAGCCGACCATCGGCACCGAGGAGGGCGGACCGTAGGGGGTGTCGAGCGGGATCGGGGTCAACCCTTCGACGAAGGAGTAGAAGCCGGACCCGCCGAAGATGGCGAGGTCGACCGGTTCGGCGAGGGCGGGGTCGTCGGAGGGCGGCAGTGGGAACATCGGGCGAATGGTAGGCGCGGCCCGGAGATCGGCGGCATTGGAGCATCCGCACCGAAACAACCTCTGGATCTCTGAGATCGTTCTCAGTATCATCAAAGGACACGGAGACCCGGAACGGGTGTCCCCGAGGTGGGAGAGTTACAGCGTGGCGCGTGCGTTGGGAAGGCTGCTTGCCGCCGCATTGTTGATCATTTCTCTCGTGGGTTGCAGCGACAGCACGCCCCAGTCGGGCACGCACCCGAGCGCTGGCTGCGATGGCGAGGCCCGGGTCATGTTCGCCGGCGACTCGATCATGGTCGAAACCGTCGCCCGGCTCGGGTTCCCCACCGGTGTCGTGTGGGGCAGCGTCGCAACCGGCAGCTCCGGGTTCACCCGTCCGCTCACCGGCGACGACTCGACGAGCCGCAATATCGGCGAACGGGTGCTGGCGGCGCTCGATTCCTGCAACTCCGAGGTCGATCTCGTGGTGTTCAACGGCGGCATCAACGACCTGATGTCGGCTCAACCGCTCGCACCGCTCGTCGACGCGGTGACCGCACTCGACGACGAGCTTGCCGCCCGCGGCATTGCGACCGTGTGGCTGCCGATCACCCCCTGGGTGGTGTCGACGTTGACCCCGTTCGATCACCGCTACGAGCGCCGCCTCGAGTACAACGACTGGCTTCGTGCAGCGAAGGGCAACGACCGTGTGCTCGAGTGCAACGACGTGCTGGCAAGCCCCGGCGCCGCCGTCGAGCAGATGAACAGCGCATATCGCACGATGGCGGATCTGGTGACCCCCGATCGGGTGCATCCCTCCTCCGCCGGCTACCAGGTGTATGCGAACTGCCTGACTCCGAAACTCGCAGCGCTCTACTGAGCCGGGCACGGTTTCAGGGCCGGCGTTGCGACGCAGACCCTGAAACCGTGTAGCTGGGTACCCGGGTAGCCGGGCGCCAGTTGCCTGGTGGCTGTCGGCTGTCGGCTGTCGGCTGGTGGCTGTCGGCTACGGCGCGAAGGTGATCGTCGCGAACGCGGTGTTCTGGCCCGTCGGGTCAGCGGTGCCGTGGGCGCGCACCGAGCCGATGCTGCACGAGTCGGCGGTGGAGCAGTCGACCTCGCCGATGTTCTTGGCGGTGGCGAGGGTGGTGCGCCATGCGCCGGACGCGTTCACCTGGCTGGGGAAGGGCAGGAACTTGGTGGGACCCCAGGCGGCGGAGTTGGTGCTCCAGTCGGCGGGGAGCGCGGATTGGGTCCAAGGCATCTGCCCGACGTAGATGCCCGGTCCGGCGGCCTGGTAGCCGACGCCGCTCACGGTCACGGTCTCGCCGTTTGCGAGGTCGGCCGATTTCGAGACCAGCATTTGGGTTTCGGTCGGTGCCGCGAAGGTCACCGGGGCCGAGAATGACCACGACGGGACCGTGCCCATGTGCGCCGACCACACGTAGACGTTGCAGGCGTCGATGTAGCAGTTGACGGTCTGGCCCTGGCCGTTGAACAGCGCCACGGTGTTGATGGTGGCCGAGAAGCTTCCGTCGGCCTCCAGCTTGGCGCCCGACGCGGTTTCCGGCGACGGACCCGTGGGTCGGATGTACTTCGCGCTCGTGTAGGCGGTGGGAACCGGGCCCGACCCGGTACCGATGGCGACGTACACGCCTGCGACAGCCGCGTTGGCGGGGGTCCCGGGCGGGGTGATCAACGCCGGGTCGAAGCCGGTGCCGGTCACCGTGACGGTGGATCCGACCTGGGCCAGACCGGTGGTGTTGGTGAAGGTCGCGTTGGCGACCATCGGAGCGAGGGTCGTCGGGGTTTCGGTGGTCGGCGTCTCGGTGGTCGGCGTCTCGGTCGTGGGGGTTTGCGTCGTGGGCGCCTGGGTCGAGGTGGTGGTGGAACCACCGGGTCCTTCGGGGACACAGGCGACGCCGAGGGTGACTGCTGCGGTCAGGGCCGCGGTCGCACCTACGAGCCGGGGGGCGGGCTTGCGAATCATCGTTTCATCTCTCCTGTCGGATCGTCGTGCCCACGGTGGACACGTACGGCGTCGTCAGTCGGGGGAAGACAACTGGACGGTAGGTGAGACTAACATGATGTTAGCTGGGGCTAATAAATAGAAGTAGACAAGGCTATCTCAGCTCGTTCACGAGGGTGCGGTCCTGGTGCTTCCGGTGGACGGCGCGGGAAGCGCCGCGGCGACCAGCCGCGAGGTGTCGATGAGCGCGTCGAGTGTCTTGCGGTGCGCTCTGCGGCCCCGGCCGGTCGGGTCGCTCAGGTCGTGGGCCCCGGGTCCGGCACCGAGGAACGACCCCAGCGACCGACTCTCGGTCAGGCGCTGAAGGTACGCATCGAGCGGTTCGTGGTCGGTCGCTGGGGTGGAGGCGACCAGCGTCGCGAGTTCGTCGATGGTGTAGACCCGGAACCGGTCGACCCGGACGATCTCGATGATCGGCAGCAGGTGGGCACGCTCGGCGGCGACGACCAGGTCGACCCCGTGGGCGGCGACCTCCTCGATCGGCCGGGCGGCGTGGGAGCGGACGAGGTGATCGAGGTTGCGGCGGCGCAATGCTGCGACGACCTCCTCGGTGGGGGGTGCTCCGGCGTGTGCGTCGACCCCGGCCGATTCGATGACCAGGGGTCGCCGGAGTTGGGCGAACGCGTCGGCGAGCGTGGCCGCCATCATGACGCTTCGACACTGATTGGCCGTGCAGACCGTCACGATGTGCATGATGCCTTCCCGGGGCGGTTGGGCGCGCGTCAGTGATTGCGTGTCGGGGCGTCGCGAAACCTGAACCGCATGAGCGTCTGCAACTGGGTCATGACCAGCGACAACGCGATCATCAGGATCGACTGGGTCAAGCCGATGGACAACACGGCGATGCCCACCGCGAGGCGCGTCGAGTTCCACGGGTTGGAAAACGCGCCGACCTCCTGAGCGTTGTAGATGATGAGCCCGCCGGCGATGAGCGTCGCTCCGAACAACAGCCATCCCGACACGAGCAGGAAGGTGGCGAATCCCGTTCCGCGGTTGAGGCGCACGCCGGAATCGATGTCGGTGGCGCGCCGTGCCATCGCAGCGCCCTCGGGCGTTGGAGTTCCGGGCGAGCGTCGGTCGATGAGGCCCGAGCGCGGGTCGCCGAAGAGGCGGACCTCCTCGGCGCCCTCGGCGCGCTCGGCGTCGTTTGCTGCGCTAGCGCGATCGGTGGGAATGTCGTCGGACATCGCCCGACACCCTAGTGGTGGCCGATCGGCAGGGGGTGGGTCTACAGGTGTTCGACGTTGGGGCCCTCGAGGCGGTGGCGGCAGTCGAGCACGAGGCGGGCGTTGCCCACGATCGCTGCGGTGTCGAAGTTCGAGTGATCGACGAGGAACAACACGATGTCGGCCTCGGCGATCTGTTGCGGGGTGCCCTCGGCTCGGGAGACGCCGTCGGGGAACTGACGGTCCTCGACGTGGGGGTCGACGACCGACACGTTTGCGCCGAGGCCGGTGAGCAACTCGCAGATCGGCACCGACGGGGTTTCGCGGGCGTCGCCGGTGTCGGCCTTATAGGCGAGACCGAACACCAGCACCTTCGACCCCTTCACCGACCGTTCGGCCTCGTTGAGGAGGAACTGCACCCGCCGCACGACATAGTCGGGCATGTGGCTGTTGACGTCGTTGGCCAGCTCGACGAAGCGGAAGGTCTGGCCGAGGCGACGCTCGATCTGCCACGACAGATAGCTCGGGTCGATCGGCAGGCAATGCCCGCCGACACCGGGGCCGGGGGTGAAGCGCATGTATCCGAACGGCTTGGTCGACGCGGCGTCGATCGCCTCCCATACGTTGATGTCGAGATCTTTGGCGAACATGGCCAACTCGTTGACGAGCGCGATGTTGACGTGGCGGAAGGTGTTCTCGAGCAGCTTGGTGAGTTCCGCCTCGCGGGTGCCCGACACCGGCACTGTGGTCTCGACGAGGCGGTCGAAGAAGCCCTGGACGTGGGCGAGCGACTCGGCGTTCATTCCCGACACGACCTTCGGGGTGTTTTCGAGGCGGTAACGCTGGTTGCCGGGGTCGATGCGTTCCGGGCTGTAGCCCAGGTGGAAGTCGACGCCGCCGGTGAGGCCCGAGCCGGCTTCGAGCAGCGGCAGGGACAGTTCTTCGGTGGTGCCCGGGTAGGTGGTGGACTCCAGGATGACGGTGGCTCCGGCCCGAATGTGGGGGGCGAGGGTGGAGCTGGCGGATTCGATGTAGGTGAGGTCCGGGAGACCCTCGGCCATGGGGGTCGGCACCGAGATCACGGCGATGTCGAACCCGGCGAGGTCGGCGGGGTCGGCCGATGCCCGGTAGCGCCCCGTGGCGATCGCGGCGCCGAGGCGTTCGTCGGTGATGTCTTCGACATGGGAGCGCCCGGCGTTGAGCCCGTCGACCTTGCGCTGGTCGAGTTCAAACCCGACGACGTCGTAGTCCACCTCGGTGGCGCGCACCGCCACCGGAAGCCCGACGTAACCCTGTCCAATGACGACAACTCGCTGCACCAACGTCCTCCGTTTTTCGGCTGCCGCATCAGTCTGCGGAGCGTGGCGGGCAGGGTCAACAGGACGGTCGACCCGGGCCCACAGGGTCGATCGACCCAGCCGCAGATGAGTTTGACGTGCCTCTTGAATCCTCGCCGCAGGCGGGGGAAGCTTATTGCACGGTTCGGGACACAACTGGGGATCCACTTCGATGACTTTTTCCACCGCGCTGGTGCGTTTCAGGTTTGCCCTGCAGGCGTTGTTCGACGCCACCAGCTGGTTTGTGGCGATCATGGCGGCGACGTTGTTGCGCTACGACTTCGACCCGAGCCGCATCGACTTCGTGTCGGTGGCCCGTTTCGGGCTCGGCATCGGCCTGTTCCAGGTGGTGGTCGGCCGCTTCATCGGGCTCTACATCCACCGCTGGCGTTACGGCACCTTCGAAGAGGTCGCCGCCGCCATCCGTTCGGCGGCGATCGTCACCGTGGTTTCGACGCTGCTGAACCCGGTGTTCGACCGTCTGGTGCCGGTGTCGGTGCCGATCCTGGCCGGCCCGATCGCCCTGTGCGCGATGTTCGGTGGCCGATCGGCGTGGCGCGTCATCCGCGACCGCACCCTTCGCCCCGATGCGGAGACCGCAAAGCGTGTCGTCGTGTTCGGCGCCGGCGAGGGCGGGGCCGGGCTGATCCGGTCGATGCTGAACAATCCCAACTCGCCCTATGTCCCGGTGGCGTTGTTGGACGACAGCCCCGACGTGCGCAACCTGTGGATCCGGTCGGTGCCCGTCGAGGGCGGCCGCGACGACCTCGCCGAGGTGGCGAAACGCCACGGGGCGACCGGGCTGGTGATCGCCATTCCGAGCGCGTCGGGCGACCTGATTCGCGAGTTGGTGGCACGCGCCGACGAGGCACACCTGACCACGATGGTGCTTCCCCCGGTTGGTGAACTGTTGGGTCAGCTTCCGTCGGTGGGCGACGTTCGCCCCCTCACCGAGGCCGATCTGCTGGGCCGACGTGAGTTGAACACCGACATCGAGTCCGTGGCCGGCTACCTGACCGGCCGGCGGGTACTGGTGACCGGCGCCGGCGGATCGATCGGTTCGGAGTTGTGCCGCCAGATCGTGCGGTTCGCACCCGAGTCGCTCGTCATGTTGGACCGCGACGAGTCGGCGTTGCAGGCGGTGCAGGTGTCGATCGAGGGCCGCGGGCTGCTCGATTCGCGCAACCTCGTCGTGGCGTCGATCCGCGACCTCGACCGGATGATCGAGGTGTTCGAGGAGCACCAGCCCGACGTCGTGTTCCACGCCGCGGCGCTCAAGCACCTGTCCCTGCTCGAGATGCACCCCGAGGAGGGGTTCAAGACCAACGTGTTGGGCACCTACAACATGTTGGAAGTGGCGAAGCGCTTCGGGGTGTCGACCTTCGTCAACATCTCCACCGACAAGGCGGCCGACGCGTCCTCGGTGCTCGGGCGCACCAAACGCCTCGCCGAGCGTCTGACGGCCCATTACGCGGTCGGGTCGGATCAGTCGTATCTGAGCGTGCGCTTCGGCAACGTGCTGGGCAGCCGCGGTTCGGTGATCCCGCTGTTTCGTGCGCAGATCGCACGCGGCGGTCCGGTGACGGTTACCCACCCCGACGTCACCCGCTTCTTCATGACGATTGAGGAGGCCTGCCAGTTGGTCATCCAGGCGGGCGCGAGCTCGGCCTCGGGTGAGGTGCTGGTGCTCGATATGGGCGAACCGGTGAAGATCACCGATCTGGCGAATCGTCTGATCGCCGAGTCCGATCGCCCGATCGACATCGTGTACACCGGGCTGCGTCCGGGTGAGAAGCTGCACGAGGTGCTGTTCGGCCCCGACGAGGAGGCTCAGGCCCGCACCTCCGAGCACCCGCTGATTTCGCGGGTGCCGGTGCCGGCGCTTGACCCGGCGTTGTTGCACGATCACATCGCCGAGGCGGCCCTTCCGGTGCGCCCGGCCACCCCGGTCACCCCGGTCCGCGGCACCGAGTAAAAGCCCGCCTCCGAGTCGGTCGGGCGGCTCCGGGGGGCCTGCGCGTTATTGCAGAAGTGACCCCTGGGGGCCAGATGGCGCCCAAAAACTACCCGCGTTCGGGCTGGGGTGGGCGTTCTGGCTGGGGGTGGTGCCGGGTGCCCAGGCGCGTACCGCTCGGGGTGCCTTAACGGCAAACTTCCTGCAGAAAGTGACACGTGGTGTCACTTTCTGCAGGAAGTTTGAGCGTTAGATGCCAGCGCTACCCGCTTGGCGCCAAGCGCGAGGCTCAGCCTCAGGAAGCGAGCTGGCGGCGGGACTTCAACAAGATGAGCGCACCGACCATCACGGCCGCGGCACCGATGCGCAACAGCACGCTGGTGGTCGAGCCGGTCCAGGCGAGGTTGCTGCCGCCGACTCCGCTACCAGCCGTGGTGCTCGGAGCCGAGGATGGGGTCGTGACCTCGTTGCCGTCGACATCGCCGGCCTGGGTCGTGGTGGTCTGACCCGCTTGAGTCGTGGTCGTCTGGCCGGCCTGGGTGGTGGTGCTCGCCGCTGCGCCGCCCTCGGTGCAGATGGTGAAGCTGATCGGGTCGACGCTGTTGGCCTGGCCCCACGGGGCGTCGGGGAACTGGTCGGGAAGGTGGTGGGCTCGCACGCCGTCGATGGCGCTCGTAAGCGTGACCGACCCGAGCGGTCCGATCCATTCGGCGTTGGCGATCATGTCTGCGAGGTCTTCGGTGGGTGCCGAGCGGGCCACGACCGTGCTGCCGGAAAGGAACTCGATTTCCCAGATCTCGGAGGTCTGGGTCTGGGTGACTCGACCGGGGTAGCTGTCTCGCGAGACGGCCTCGATGATGTTCCAGGTGCCTGCCGCCAGGCTGATCGGTTCGATGCCCGTGTATTCGACCTTGGGGTTGTAGCCGTCCCAGTCGATCAGGCGGGTGCCGTCGAAATGGATGGTGATCGGGTCGGTGCCGCACTCGCCGACGGTCGGCGTCGTGGTGGTCGTGCCGCCGCCGCCGATGGTGATGTCGACGCTGAGCGGCCCGTTACAGGCGGGGTCGTTCGCTTGGATGCGCGCCGGGCCGGCGGGGGCATCGGCAGGGATGGTCACCGAGGTGGAGAAGCTGCCGCTCGCGTTCGTGACGACGTTGCCGAGCAGGTAGACGTTCGACCCGATGACGAGTTGGATGGACACGGTGCTGTTCGGCGCGGTGGAGCCGCTGACGGTGATCGTGTCGCCGGGGTTGGGAGACGGGTTGCTGACCGACAGGCTGGCCGCAACGTATTCCGAACAGCTGGTGGTGGCGGTGCCGCCCTGGGCCGCGACGGGGCCGGCGGGGATCAGCCCGGCACCGAGAGCGACAACGATTGCAGAGGCCGAAAGGGCTGCAGTTGTGCGCTTTTTGGCGTTCATGTGGACTCCCTTGTGGTTCCCGCCGCCGGCATTTTCGAATGCCGAACAGCCCCGTCGGGTGAGCGATGAACTCTCATGCTATCCCGACGTATTCGACTTAGAGTCTGAACGACTCGGAGGTTCGGGTCAAGGCTGGGGGCTAGGTGAAATGGCCCGTTCTCGAACCGCGGTGTGGGGCGGTTCATCTGAGTGCTGCCGACAGGCGGTGCTCGCCGAGGTCTTCGACCGTGGTTGTCGCCTCGGTTTCGAGGACGTCGAGCCCGTCGGCCGGCCGGAACGATCCGTCGGTGCTGGTGATGGTGACGTTCGTCGAGCCGGGATTCAGGGTGGGTTGGGCCGCGATGAACAGGTCATACGCGCGTGCGGGTTGCAGGCGGCCATTCAGTTCGAATCGCACGGTGCGCTCGCCGCCGGCGGGGACGTCGACGCGCACGGTGTGGCGCCACCCGCGCCCCTCGACGAGCGGCATGGCGCCGACCTCCGCGTTGTCGACGCTCACCCCTTTCAACCCGAGGGGAGTGATGACGGCGAGGTCGGTGCGGTTCGTTCCCCACGGGGCTCCGAATCCGTTGCCGATGACGACGTCGGGAAGCCCGGTGGCCGGGGCGGTGTTGCGCAGCGTGACGGTGACGGTGGCGGTGACCTCGCCGGTGGCCGGGTTCCACAGCACCCGGTAGTCGTTGTCTCGGGTGAGGTAGGCGTCGATCTTTGAGGGGTTGGCGTTGCGATTCACGACGGCGAGGTAGTCGGTGGCGGTGTCGTCGAAGGTGTTGCTCAGCCCGGTGAGGTCCATGAGCGGCTGGTCGTCGTCGTGGAACGAGATCATGCGGAGGCGTCCGGCGTGCACGAGGGGAGAGAAGGTGTCGCCGATGCTTCGGGGGCCGGGCAGGGTGGAGCTCTGGAAGCGTTCGAAGACGGTTTCGATGAATTCGGTGACGGCGTCGTCGCCCTCGGAGTCGGTGCCGTAGTCGGCGAACTGGTCTTTGGTGAGGAAGCCGACCACGTCGCCGGAGCCGATGGTGCGGCCGAGCCCGGGGGCCTCGACGGGGCCGGTGATGGCGAGCAGCGCGGACACGACGTGGGGGTCGGCGTACAGGACGCCGTCGACGCTGCGCCCCGTGGCGGCGGTGAACAGGCGCGACGACATCTGTGCGACGAAGGAGAAGTCGAGCGATCCGCTCCAGTTCTGGGGGTAGCGGGCGGGCTGCAACCCGACCATGCTTTCGGGCACGTTGCCGTCGTCGGCGACCGCTGCGTCGAGCTGGGGTTGTGAGAGTTCTGAGGGGCGACCGACTTCGGTGAGGTTGACGGCGCCGTCGGCGATGGTGAGTTCGGCCCAGTTGCCGAGGTGTCCGCCGAGGTCGCGCAACTCCGCCGGGTTGCCCAACAACACGAGGTAGCGGCGTTCGCCTCCGGCGCCGAGCAGGGCGGGGGCGTGGTCGAGGGCGATGCGGGCGACCCGGGTCTGTCCGCCGTAGTCGGTGACTTTGTCGTCGAGTTCGTCGACCCGGGTGGCGAGCGGGGGCAACAGCCATTCGCGGGTGAGGCCATCGATGGTGTCGCCCGCGGCGTTGAGGGCGTCGTCGGCCCGTGCGACCGGCCCGCTGATCGATTCGAGGACGGCGAGGTCGACGCCGCCTCCGTCGCGGCGGATGGCGTCGTAGTCGACACTCGAGGTGAGTTCTGCGGCCGCGGCGCTGAGGTCGGCGCCGGCGCTGGAGACCTGTTCGACCACGGCCATGTTCTGGGCGGCGATGGGGATGAGGCGCGCCGGCGACAACAGGATCGATCCGCCGGATTCGACGCTGGCGAACCCGGCCTGGGCGCGGGTGAACCCGTCGGTTGCGGCCTCGGTGTCGCCGTCGGATGCGGCGTCGACGGCGTTGCGGAGGTCGGTGGCGGAGGTGCGAAGCGTCGACACCGAGGTGGCGGCGCGGATGCCGGCCATGATGAACCCGGCGATGAAGATGACGGCGATGGCGGCGATGCCTCGACGGACGTTGCGGCGTGCGGCGCGGCTGCTGATCTTGTACCCAGACCACATCAGCGGCACCACCGCGAGGGTGCCCAGGATGACGGTGGACCCGAGGAACGGTCCGGGGCCGAGGCGAAGCGCGGCGAGCGAGATGGCCGCGCCGAGGGTGGCGCCGACGAGTCGGTTGCGGAAGTCCTTCCACGCCGCGTACCCGGCGCCGGCGAGGGCGGCGATGCCGAGGATCTGGCCGAGGCCGACGCCGAAGATGGCGACGATGCCGGCGCCGAACACGAGCGACCATCGTCGCGACCTCGATCCGGCGAGGGTGACCGCGGCGACGAACGCGGCCCGATAGATGGCGTCGACGATGTCGTGGCCGGTGGCGGCGCCGGGGCTGAGCGCTCCGAGCACGGCGCCGAGCACCAGCAGTGCGATGAGCGCCTGAAGTTCGCCTTGGGTGAGGCGTGACCGACGTCGGCGATGGGTGCTGGTGCGCCTCGACCGTTCGGGCGGTCCCGTAGGTGGCGGAGGCGGCGCTGGCGGCGCTGGCGGCGCGGCGGGTGAGTCGGCGGCGGGTGAGGCCGCAGCGGCCGAGGCCGTGAAGGGCGCGTCGGTCGTGGGGTCGGTGGTCATCGCGCGCCAGTTGTGGTTTTGGCGGCGCGGTCGAACTCGACGATCGCCTCGATGACCCGGGTCTGGTCGGTCTCGGTGAGCGAGGATCCGCTCGGCAGGCACACGCCGCGCTCGAACGCCTGCTCGGCGACGGTGCCGCCGAGGTAGAGCGCGTCGGCGAACACCGGCTGTTGGTGCATCGGCTTCCAGGCGGGTCGCGACTCGATGCGTTGCGCGGCGAGGGCGGCCATGAGCTCGGTGGGGGTGTAGGGCAGCGTCGGGTCGAGCAGCGCGACGGTCAGCCAGCCGTTGTCGGTTCCGCCGGCGCTGGGTCGGCGAATCGACCAGCCGTCGAGTTGTTCCAACTCCCGGATGTAGCGCTGCCGCACGGAGCGTCGGTGCTCAATCTTGGCGGCGAGCCCCATGAGTTGGCCCCGGCCGAGTGCGGCCAACAGGTTGGAGAGCCGGTAGTTGTAGCCGACCTCGGTGTGTTCGTAGTGGGCGACGGGTTGGCGAGCCTGGGTCGACAGGTAGCGGACCCGTTCGGCGAGGCGTTCGTCGTCGGTGACCAACATGCCGCCGCCGCTGGTGGTGATGATCTTGTTGCCGTTGAACGAGAACACCGCGGCGTGTCCGAACGATCCGGCTCGCCGCGACCCTCGCCACGCGCCGAGGCTTTCGGCGGCGTCTTCGATCAGGGCGACGTCGTGGCGTTCACATGCGGCTTCGATCGTTTCGTAGTCGGCGCAGTCTCCGTAGAGGTCGACACAGAGGACAGCCTTGGGGAGCCGGCCGGCGGCGGCGCGTTCGTCGAGGAATTCGGCGAGGCGGGCGCCGTCGAGGTTCCAGGTGTCCTCGTCGGAGTCGATGAACACCGGCGTGGCGCCGCAGTAGGTGACGACGAATGCGGTGGCGCCGAAGGTGAAGGTCGGAACGACGACCTCGTCGCCCGGGCCGACGCCGAGTTCCAACAGGGCGAGGTGCAGAGCCGCGGTGCCGCTGGAGAGGGCGACGGCGTGTGCGGTGTCGCTCCAGGCCAAGATGTCGGCCTCGAACCCGTCGACGTGGGGGCCGAGCGGGGCGATCCAGTTCGAGTCGAACGCGTCGAGGAGGAGTTCGCGTTCTGTCGGCCCGACGTCGGGGGGCGACAGGAAGATCTGGGTCAACTCGTGAGGGGAGGGGTCGGTCACGCGGGCCTCGTTGTGTCGTCTGCCCTGGTCACCGCCGGCCGGCCGGGCAGGAGTTCACGATACGCCGCAAGGGTGACACTCACGACGTTGCGCTGGTCGAAGTGGGTGGCGGCGCGTTCGATGGCGGCGGCGCTCATGGTGTGGCGCAGGGGCGGATCGGTGCACAGGTCGACGATGGCTTGTGCGGCGGCGTCGGCGTCGCGAACCGGGATGAGGCGTCCGGTGACTCCGTCGTCGACGACCTGGCGACACCCGCGAATGTCGGTGGCGATGATCGGAAGTCCGCTCGCTGCGGCTTCCATGGCCGAGCGGGGAAAGCCTTCGCGGTATGACAACAGCACGTACACATCGAGGGCGCGGTAGAGGCGTTCGACGTCGTCGCGCATGCCGAGGAACCGCACGCCGTCGGCTTCGGCTTGGGCGATGGTGGCGGCGTCGAGGGCGTCGGCCTTGTCGGGTTCGTGCGGGCCGACGATCAGCAGCACCGCGTTTGGCACCTCGGCTCGCACGCGTTGCCAGGCGGCGATGAGTTCGCGGTAGCCCTTTTCTTCCACGAGACGCCCGACCGCGCCGACGACGACGGCGCCATCGGCGATGTCGAGTTCGTGGCGAACGGCGGCTCGGTCCTCGGGGGTCGGGGGGCCGAAGCGGTCGAGGTCGATGCCGTTGCCGAGCAGGCGGATGCGGCGTTCGGGGATGCGAAGGGATCGCAGCGTGGCGATGTCTTCGACGTTCTGGACGAGTTCTCGATCCGAACAGATGGCGGCGATGCGTTCGGCTCCGTAGACGGCGACCCGGCGCACGAGGCGATCCTCCGGGGTGGCGTAGAGGCCGTGCACCGTGTTGATGATGACGGGGACTCGGGCGATCTTGGCGGCGATGCGTCCGTACACGCCGGTCTTGGGGTTGTGGGTGTGGACGATGTCGGGGCGCAGGGTGCGGAATTGGCGCACGAGTTCGCGCAGGGCCCGAACGTCGGCGAACAGGTCCATCGACCGGGTGGCGTTGTCGAGGGCGACGTGGCGGATGCCGCGGGCCTCGACGGCGGGCACGAAGGGGCCGGGGGCCGACATGGCGATGACCTCGTAGCCCGCCTGGGCGAAGGCAGAGAGTTGAGGGCCGAGGAGGAGTTCGAGACTGATGTCGGCGGTGGTGAGGTGGATGAGGCGCGGGCGCGATCCCGACGTCGTTGAGGCTTGCGCGCTGGAGGTCGGCGCGCTCACCGGTTCTTGCCCCGATAGCGGATGGTGTTGATGCGTCGGCGCAGCGCGTCCTCGAATCCGAGGCCGCCGTCGAATTTGGCGTGGGCGTCGCGTTCGTCATCGGCGGCCTGGATGGGGGATCGCGACAGTTGGTGCAGGTCCGCGGTGGCGCTATTGGCGCGGGTGCCGGCGAGCACGGCGGAGTCGAAGCGTTCGCGCACGGCCGAGTCGGCGGCGGGCGAGGGCGGCAGCGCCTTGGGGTAGGCGAAGTGGCGTGGGGCTGCGCCGAGGTGGTCGCCGATGAGGTCGATGCTGCGGTCGAGCTCCTCGGCGATTGCGCTGGGTGCGAGGCGGTCGAGCAGCACGTGGGTGTGGGTGTGGCTGGCGATGGTGGCGACGCCGGTGGCGGCGAGTTCCTCGACCCCCGACCAGCTCAGCGCCTGCTCGCCGTCGGGGAGGGGTTGGGCGCCTTCGGTGTAGGCGGTGGTGAGGTAGAAGGTGGCGGGTGCGTCGTGGGCGACGAGGATCGGGGCGACCACGTCGAGCCAATCGGCGGTGCCGTCGTCGAAGGTCAACACGACGCCCGGTTCGAGGGCGGAATTGCCGCCCGCTTCGGCGGCTTCGGTGAGTTCGGCGACGGCCTGATCGAGGGAGATGATCCGACGGTTGTCGCTCAGCCACGCGATCTGGTCGGTGAACACGGCCGGGTCGAGGTTCATCTGGCCGCCGCCAGCGGCGCCGACGCGGTGGTAGATGGCGATGACGATGCCGCGCTCGGGCGGGGAGAGCCGATCGGCGAGATGTGCGGTGGCTTTGAGGGCGCGCCGGGGCAACGATGTCTTGGGAAGCGACCGTTCCCCCATGTCAGGCGAGGGTGCGGAACCACTCCACGGTGCGGGTGAGTCCGGTGGCGAGGTCGACGGGTTCGATGTCTGGGAACAGGGCTCGGAGGCGGTCGTTGGCGGCCTGGGAGTGGGGGACGTCGCCGGTGCGCGAGGGTTGGAAGTCGACGGCGAGGTCGGTGCCGAGTTCACCTTTCAACAGTTCGATGACCTCGAGCAGGTTGGTGCGCGAGCCGAACGCGAGGTTGACCGGTTCGGGCGAGGAAACCCGCCGCAGGACGGCATCGGTGATGACCGAGGCGACGGTGTCGACGTAGGTGAAGTCGCGCGACTGGGTGCCGTCGCCGTGCACCGGAAGGGGGCGACCGGCGAGGGCGGCGTCGACGAAGGCCGGGATGACCGCGGCGTACGCGTGGCCGGCGGCTTGGAGGGGGCCGAACACGTTGAAGAAGCGGAAGGCCAACGTCGCCATGCCGTAGCTCGACCCGTAGGCGAGGGCGTAGGCCTCGGTGGCGAGTTTGGAGGCGGCGTAGGGGCTGAGTGGCCGGGTGGCGAGGTCTTCGTGTTTGGGCAGTTCGGGGTTGGAGCCGTACACCGAGGAGGACGAGGCGACGATGACCTGCACGTCGCCGGCGCGGCGGGCGGCTTCGAGCACGTTGAGGGTGCCGGTGGCGTTTGCGTGATGGGAGGCAACCGGGTCTTTCACCGAGCGGGGCACCGACGGGCGAGCGGCGAGGTGTACCACGGCGGAGGCCCCGGCGATAGCGGCGTCGAGTTCGTCGGGGTTCAAGATGTCGCCCTCAACCAGGCGCACGACGGAGGTGTCGAGGCCGTCGAGGTTGGTGCGGAACCCGGTGGAGAGATTGTCGAAGGCGACGACCTCGGTGATCTCGTCGGTGTTCGACATGATCCGGGCGAGATTCGCCCCGATGAATCCGGCACCGCCGGTGATGACTACCTTCACGTGTTCTCCGATGATCGTGTTGGCGGGCGTGGTGGTCAGGGGCGAAGGTGCGCCGCTCTGCTGTTCGCTACCCACCGATTCAGCCTCGTCAGTATGCCAGCATGCGCCGGAATCGGGCATGTGGGTGGTTCACCCAGTGCCGATGCCCAGCACGTTCTCATCGAAGTAGTACCGAAGCTTTCCGCGCCGCGCAGCCATTGCTATGCGGCCTCGTAGCGCAGGGCATCTTCGACTTCAGAGACCGTGAGGTCGAACGTGTCGGCTATTGCCTCGATCTCTTCGCCGGTCTTGAACTGTTCGAAGATAACTTCGGTCCTGACTCCTCGCACCGCCGGAGATCCGCTGTTCCTGTACGGATCGATGGTGACCGACGCAGACGTCGCCAATGGGCGGATCAATACGGCCGTGTTGTCCCGATCGGGGTCGAATTCCGTGGTCGAATAAAAGGTCTGTGCTCCGGTAGACAGCTTGAGCTGGCCACTCGCGACGACGACAAGACTCAGACGATGATCGAGCCCGACCTCCTCTTGCACCTTAAGCACGAGATCTCGACCGTCAGTGAACGGCCGAGCGTGGGCGAGCGGGTACTTCGTTTGGAATCTCTGCCGGAGGAGTGCGACCGCGGGTCGCATCTGCTGCATCGAGACTCCTGCATTGCGGAACTCCGAGAGGTATCGGGTTTCGACGAACTCACCCCAGGTGACGTATGGGCTGTCGGTCGGGTGCTCACGGACGACCGGTGCGTACTGTTTGCCGCCGCGGGTGTAGCCGTCGATCCACCGCTTTGAGGTGCCTGCGCGAAGATGGAGGAGCCGATCGACTTCGCCGTACCCGTAGGTTGGACGGTCGAGGAGATCCACGGTGTTGGGCATGGCCTCATCGTAACGGCGAGGCCTGACACTCACGCCGGTGATGCGTAACGTCGCGGTGTGGTCGTTGGGGTGGTGAGTGGTCTCGATGCTGCGTTCGTGCAGCGGTGGCATCTCGAACTCGCGGCGGCCGGGCTGGTGCTCGGGCTTGTGGTCGCGCTGGCGATGTGGCTGAGCCGCAGTGTGATGCCTCGGGCGTGTGGCGACCTCGAGGTGTGGCTGCCGGTGCTGTTCACCCTGACCCTTGTCGGACTGTGGGCGACGGTTCCCGACACGGAGCTTGCGGTGTTCGTCGCCGCGGCGGCCGTGCCGATGGCGGTGGTTGGGGTGATGGGACGCTTGGCGTTCGGGCCGGGGGCGCGGGCGGTGGCGTTGTTCGCGTGCGCGCTCGTGGCCTGGGTCGGTTCGGCCGGGTACCTCACCGCGTGGCTGGGTGCGCTGTGCTGCCTGGCGGTGTCGTTCGGATGCGCCGTTGTGCGGCGAGCGGCGTCGGTGGGGGCTGGTCGCATCGGGGTGCTGCTCGGCATTCATCTCCTCGCGAACGTGCTGGGGTCGCGAGTGGTCGCACAGAGAATCGGATCCGACGCGACCGCTCGCGTGTGGTTGATGGCAGCGGTTGTCGTCGCGGTGGCCCTGGTGGCGGTGCGGCTGCAGGCGCACGGTGCAAAAGGCAGAATGAAAAAGGTGCAGAAGGTCGACTGAGACCTTGGCGACGGGTTGTCCGCGTCCCACGAGCGGCGGCCCTCACTCGTTTCCCGATAACCAGTGGTCGTGATCACGACCACTGGTTATCGGGAAACGGGCGAAGTGCGTCTGCGTGGACGCGGCGCTGTGTGAGATCTCGCCCGCTCAGCGGATCTGGCGAATCCCTGGTCGATCTCCCCACGCGGAATCAGCTGTCACCACGACGGCGTTGAGTCGAGCGCCGAGCGCCAGGCACAGTCGGTCGGCGAGCGAGAGGCCGGATCCCCGACGCCATAGCTGCGCGGCGAGCTCGGCATCGGTCGCGCTGACGGGAACGATCTCGACGGGGTAGCTCTGCAGGAGCGCTCGCGCCTCGTTCCAGGACCCGCCTGCGGCAGAGACTTTCTGACAGATCTCCGACCAGTTGGCGGCGCCGATCACGGCGCCCTCCACAAGCGCGGCCTCGACTTCGACGGCTCCTGGTTCGCCGCGGAGGTAGGCCAAGACAGCTGATGCGTCGAGGACCGCGGTCATGGTGTGTCGAGGGTGTGGCTGTCTTCCTCGCGCGCAGCCGCACGTCGCTCGGCGAGCAGATCGGCGACGACATCAACTCCTTGGAGGCCGGCTCGCACCCGGTCGCGAAGCTGTTCGCGGGTCAGAAGAACCAATCCGTCGGGAGCTTCGAGCAGCACCAGCGGAGTGCCCGGGGTGAGGCCAAGTCGTTCTCGCACATCGGCCGGAACGACCAACCTGCCCCTGTCTCCCATCGAGATGGTGTGTGTCCCACTCATGAGTGAACCGTACCATTGTGGTGAGGCGATGGTGCGCGGGTGATACGGAGCCGGGGCCCTCAACGAGGTCGCCTACGGCTGCTTGTGCGCCCGCTCGCTGTGTGGGCAGTCTGGCGAAATCCGATAACCAGTGGTCGTGATCACGACCACTGGCAATCGGAGAACAGGTGAGGTCAAGCCGTGCCGACACCGAATGACAGCACAATGATAGAATGCTGTCATTCCTGAGGAGGTGACGGTGATGGCTGTACTCACGATTCGAAATGTGCCCGACGAGGTACACCGAGCGTTGCGGGTCCGTGCGTCTCAACGCGGCCGTAGCGCGGAGGCTGAGGTTCGCGAGATTCTGAGCGCAGCGCTTCTCCCGGCGGAGCGAATCCGTCTCGGCGATGCGTTGGCCGAGCTCGGTCGGGAACTGGCCCTGACCGACGACGATGTCGAGGTGCTCAATGCTGTACGGGATCGGACTCCCGCCGAGCCGCCGAACTTGCCGTGATCGTCCTGGACACCAACGTCGTCTCCGAAGCTATGCGGCCTGAGCCCGACTCTGCGGTGATGAACTGGCTCAACGCCCAGGAGGCCAACACGCTGTACCTCTCGAGCGTCACTCTTGCCGAGTTGTTGTTTGGCATTGGCGTGCTGCCGGATGGCCGCAGGAAGGCTGGGCTCGTGCAGGCGCTTGATCGGCTTATGGGCTTGTTCTCCGGCCGGGTTCTGCCGTTCGACCAAACCGCCGCCCAGCGCTATGGCGAGATCGCGGTCGTCGCCCGCTCGGTCGGACGCCCGTTGCCAGCAGTTGATGGGTATCTTGCGGCCACCGCTGCTGCGAGCGGTTACGCACTGGCGACGCGCAACATTCGACACTTCATCGATACCGGCGTCGAGTTGATCAACCCGTGGCAGGAACACTGACGACGGCGCCGTTGAGTTGCTCAATGCTGTAGGGGTTCGGACTCCCGCCGAGCCTGCCGGGCAGTCTGGCGAACTCCGATAACCAGTGGTCGTGATCACGACCATTGGTTATCGGAGAACGGGTGAGGTGGGCTGAGGTCGAGGTCCGGAGGTCGGCTCAGCCGTGGACGGGGCGGGCGGGGGCGCCGACCACGAGGGTGTCGGGGGCGACGTCGTCGAGCACGACCGCTCCGGCTCCGATGCGGGCGCTATCACCGATGGTGACCCCGCGGGTGACGATCGCGCCGGTGCCCAGGAACACGTCGTTGCCGATGGTGACGTCACCGTTGACGAACACGCCGGGGCTCATCTGTACGAACTCGCCGATGGTCGAGTCGTGTTGGACGGAGCATCCGACGTTGATGTGGGTGTGGCGTCCGATGGTGACGTTGGTGGTGAGCACCGAGTTGTCGTAGATGACCACGCCGTCGCCGAGGCGTACGTCGAGGCCGAGACGTACGTAGGGCGACACGATGGTGGCGGCGGTGCAGCCGGCGGCACCGAGTTGTTGAGAAAGCGAGCGGCGGGTTGGTGGGGATCCGATTCCGACTGCGTAGGCGCCAGGGTGTTCGATGAGCCACGACAGTGTGCCGAGGAACGTCACGTCGATCCGGGCGAGTCGTTCGAGGTCTGGTGAGCCGTCGTCGACGAACCCGAGCAGGTTCCAGTGCGGTTCGACCTGATTGATGGACGCGACGACCGACGCGAGTTCACGTCCGTGCCCACCGGCACCGACGATGACGAGATCACGCGCGGTGTCGGTCATGGTTGGGTTCGGTGGGTGGCGGGCGTCGTGTCCATGAATCGAGCGTATCGAGCGATGAGGATGGGAGGTCCCGGCCGCGTGGCGGTGGGCACCCTGTCGGATGTGTCGGTGGCCTCGGTTACCGGCACAGCACGGCCGCAACGAGTGCGAGCATCGTCACGACCATGCTGCCGACCACCCACCTCGTCTGAGCGGCGAAGTTCTCGGCCATCAGCTTGGTGATGCGGTCCTCGAAGCTGTCGAAACGTGCGTCGATCTTGGCTTTCAGGTTCTCGACGTCCGCTCTCGATAGCGCGATGTCGGCTTTGGTGCCACGGCATTCGCGGCTCCCGACAGCGTCCACCAATTCGCGAGCCGGCTGGGCAGGTCGGTGAACTCCGATAACCAGTGGTCGCGATGACGACCACCGGTTATCGGAGAACGGGCAGGGCGTCCGCCCGTCAGGCGCCTCGAGTAGTACAAAGGGGTGCTCGATCGGTACGGAATCGGTACAAGTTTGGTACCATCGAGCGTATGGCAACGAACTTGCGACTGCGGCCGGACGCGGAGGAAGCGGTCCGCCGGGAAGCACAGCGCTCCGGACGGTCGCAACAGGACGTGATTCGCGATGCGATAGATCGTGACCTCGGCCTGTCCAGCGCGATCGCGAAGCGTGGTGAGTTGGACGTGTTGATTGCCGCGGGAGTGGTCCTTCGACCGCGCAGTCCGTACCGGCACCTCGCTCGACGTCTCGCGTTGCCGGAAGGCACGACGAGTAGCGGCCTGCTCGACCGAGACGATCGGATCTGATGCGGATCTATGCCGACAGCAGCGCGCTCATTAAGCGGGTCGTCGAGGAGGCCGAATCCGATGCGCTCCTGGCGGCACTCGATGATCACATTGCGAGTGACATCACGAACGACACAGTGGTTGTCTCGTCGTCGCTGGCGTGGATCGAGGTCAGCCGGGCGTTGAGTTCCTTGTCGGATTCTGGCGCGAATTCTCGTGAGCAGCTCGTGGATGCGTTCGAGGTGGCGCTGTCTGGCGTCGCCGAACGACCGATCACCGCGGATGTCGTCAGCCTTGCCCGTCGCGTCGCTCCACCGGTCCTGCGCACGCTCGACGCGATCCATCTCGCCACGGCGATCCTGCTTGATGTCGACGTCGTGCTCACCTACGACGACCGGCTTGCGGATGCGTGTCGGCACAACGGGCTCGCTGTTTCGACGCCCGGTCGGTGAACTCCGATAACCAGTGGTCGTGATCACGACCGCTGGTTGTCGGAGAACAGGTGAGGTGGCGGGCATTGCGACATCAGCGGTAGTGATTGCATAATGAAAGCATGCCGAATGTGTTAGTCCGTGACCTTCCTGATGACGTCCACGCGGCGCTGCAGCGGCGAGCCAAGCGCCGTGGGCAGTCGTTTCAGCGGTACCTGACCGAAGAACTGACCCGCCTGGCATCGCGGCCTTCGGTGGAGGACCTGTTCGCTCGAATCGAACAACACCAGGGCGGAACGGTTGGCTTTCGGACGGCGGTTGACGACCTCGAGGCGACGCGGGCTGAGCGGTGATCGTGGTCGACGCGTCGGTCGTTGTTAACGCGTTGGCTGATGACGGAGTTGATGGCGGCGTTGCGCGACGTCGGCTGATCCGCGCTGGCGAATTGGTGGCGCCGGACCTCGTCGACGTCGAGACAGTTTCTGTGCTGCGACGCCGGTGGCTTCACGGCGATCTGACCTCGGAGCGGTTCGCTGTCGCAGTTGAGGACCTCGGCGCGTTTGCAATGGAGCGTTTGCCGACGCTTCCGCTCATGGACCGCGCGTTCGAATTGCGCGCCAATGTCACCGTCTGTGACGCCGCATATGTCGCGCTCGCCGAGCATTTCGGCGTTGTGCTGGTGACGGCTGATGCGCGACTCGCAGGTGCTCCGGGGATTCGGTGCGATGTCGAGGTGCTCGGGGTCTGAGGTCGATCGCGCGTGAGTTGAGCGTCTCGCGGCTATCGGGTGAGCAGGCCCAGCGGTGAGGCTGGCTCAGGTCGGTTCGGAGCTACCGCCGGCGTTGGCAACGTCTGGCGACGCAGCGGTATCCGCTGCCACGAGCGGGTCGGAGGCATCGTGTCCGTCGATGCCTTCTCCGCTCAGCACGGTCTTGATGGTGCGGGTGATGATCTGCAGGTCGAGGAGCAGCGATTGGCGCTCGACGTACTCGACGTCGAGCTCGATGCGACGTTCCCAACTCAATGCGTTGCGACCGTTCACTTGGGCGAGTCCGGTGAGCCCGGGGCGGACCTCGAGGCGTCGACGTTGGAAGTCGCTGTAGCGGTCGACCTGGTACTGCAAGGTTGGGCGTGGGCCAACGATCGACATGGTTCCGTTGGCGACGTTGATGAGTTGGGGGAGTTCATCGAGGGAGAACCGTCGCAGGATCTTGCCGACGCGGGTGATGCGTGACGCGTCGGGAACGATCGGGTTGGATTCGTTCACCATGGTGCGGAACTTGAAGACGGTGAAGGGCACACCACCCTTGCCCACGCGTTCCTGGCGAAACAGTGCGGGGCCGGAAGAATCGAGCCGGATCGCGAGCGCGCACATCAGGCCGACTGGAATGACCACCGGTGCTGCGATTAGCAGCACTACGATGCCGAGAAGCTGGCTGGCCCGCTCGCGGCCGAGGGTCTTGTTGGTCACGGTGAAAGCGTATCGGCGGCTACGTTGGAACTGGCGGGTCTTCTCGTCGTTCGACGGTTCTTTGCGGTACGCAACGTTGACTCGGTCGTGTGGCCGGAGCGGTCGTTGATGGCGAAATGTATGCATCCCGAATGAGCTCGTCCGTGACCGTTCCGGCAGCGTCGACGCATCGGTCGTTGTGAATGCGCTGGCCGATGACGGCGCCACCGGTGCCCTTGCGCGACGCTGCCGGTTTGAGCGGGTCGGCTCGCGGTGTCCGCTCTTGTCGATGTCAAGCAGGTATTCGGTGGTGCGGCGTCGGTGACTCCACGGCACGCCGACGTCGGGTCGGGTTTGCGATCGCGATTGATGATCTCGGTTCGCTTGCAACCTAGCGTTCGCCGACGCCTCTACTTGTTGCCCACCAGGCAGGATGAGGATGGCGGCGACACGGTCGGTGGGGATGGGTTGGTGGTCGTGGTGTCGTGGTGCCGGTCTCGTGCGCGTTCATTCCGGCCATGGCGTCGCAAGCCGCGTGAAGAAACCCGTGGCCACAACTTGGGGCAAGCTCACTCGATGGGGGGGTCGGCCATGAGCTTTCGGTCGGCGTGAAGCACAACTCGACGTTGTTCCTCGCACACGACTTTTTGGTCTTGGTGGCCTTTCCTGAACCCACCGATCCGGTTCCTGTGATGTCTTGATGGCGGGCTGATCGAGGGTGAGCTGTCATGGTGACTCTGAGGTCGGCTTTGGCGAGCGTTGTAGTAAGGCTGGATGGCTGGTGGGTTGTCGGCGCGCTGGGTGGCCTCGTGGTGCGCCTCACCGATGGTCCGGAATCCTCGGGGCACACCAAATCGAGGCGACCTCAGATGAGCGGACTCGGCATCGTCCCTCGCGTAGCGGGAACTGGCAGCCCAACTTCGCGATTCACCTCCTCGCTGTCACTCAGGTTCGAATGCGCGACAGCACTGGGCGTGGCTACTTTGATGTCAAGATCCCTGAGGGCGGGACCCGCAGTGAGGCGATACGCCGCCGGAAGCGACGACTCGCGAACCTCCTCGGGCGGCTAGTGATTGTCGATGAACGTCGGCTCACGCTTGATCCCATCTACCTCCTCGGTCCTTGCTTGGTAATTGCAGCGGAACGGCCAACTCGGTGCTTCCGTCGGGAGAGGCTAATCTGACGGTACTCGTCGGTAGCGCCCGAGGTTGAATGGCAGCCTGTCTTTCGGTATCGTTGGACCGCGTGGATAATACTGAACTGAGGCAGGCGGACGAGCGCGCTGTAGGGAACACCTTTCGCTACGACATTCAAGGGATCCGGGCCGTCGCAGTACTGCTTGTCGTGCTATTTCATGCCCATCTTCCAGTTCCAGGCGGTTATATCGGTGTCGACGTCTTCTTCGTGATTTCGGGTTTCGTCATTGCGGGGCAGATTCGGCGTCAGCTCGCTGATTCTGGTCGTGTCCATCTTCGTCATTTCTACGCCCGAAGAGCCCGGCGGCTGCTCCCCGCGTCAGCAGTCATGTCAATGCTGACGCTCGTGGCATCGATCGTGCTGGTAAGTCCGTTTGACGGTCAGCAGCAATTCGCAGCAAGGACGGCTGCTGCATCCAGTGTCTCCTTGGCCAATTGGTACCTGATGTTCTCGGAGGGGGGATACTTTGGCCCTGCGGAGGAGCGAAATCCATTCCTGCATACTTGGACGCTATCGGTTGAAGAGCAGTTCTATTTTGTGCTGCCCGTGGCACTCGCCCTTACGGCGTTTTGTTGGCGTCGACGGTCGACTCGGCTAAAATCACCGCAACTCGAGATCACTAAAGTCGCATCCGCAGTAGTGCTTTGTGGAACGCTTGCATCGTTCGTATGCGGCGTCGTGTTCCTGAGTGGGTCCTCGCCGTTCAAGTCGTCGTTGCCGGACCAGTTCGGGTTCTACTCGCCGACTACGCGAGCGTGGGAGTTCGGTGCGGGTGTGTTGCTCGCGATGGTGGTGCCTGCGTCTGGACTCGTACTGGGCCGGGTTGTTCGGTGGGGTCTCGCGTTCGGTGGAGCGGGCGCCATCGCAGTCGCCTCGTGGCTGTTCGGGGCCGCAACTCCGTTTCCCGGGACTGCAGCGCTTCTCCCTGTGGGTGGGGCCTTGGCTTTGATCGCGTCAGGTACAGGAGCCCCAAGCCCTCTTGGTCGGTTGCTTGAGCACCCGGTAGTGCAATGGGTAGGGGATCGTTCCTATGGCTGGTACCTCTGGCACTGGCCATTCATCGTGCTTGCGCGCTCGGCGTTCCCTGACGCTCCAGGAGAGATTCTGTCACTTGCGGCTCTCGTGGCGCTTGTACCTGCAGCAGTTTCGTATAAGTGGATCGAGCAGCCAATTCGTCTCGGCAAGGAGTTCAATGGTCGCAAGCTTGCCCGGTTGGCGGTGGCTTGCGTTGCGCTGCCGATTTTGGCTGCCGTCGGTGTCAACGTTGGTGCCCGCGCCAGTTGGGGCCTTGACCTTCCGGCGGGCCTGACGGAACAGAGGCGCGCGTCGAAGGAAGGGTGTGATGATTATGAAGCCCGTCGGTCATGGTCGCCAATTCGTTGCGGAGTGGGGCCGAATAACCCCCACGTATTGGTGCTCGGTGACTCGCACGCGAACAGCGCTTTCGAAGGGGTTATGGAGGCCGCGGTTCCCAATGGGTATGGGGTGCGAGTACGGTATCGGTCTGGCTGTCCGTTCTTGATCGGACCGAGCCCGGTGTGGCAGACACGCGAATGTCTAGTTTGGCGTGCGAGGGTGCTCCAAGATCTCCATGCGGACGCACCGGCAATTGTCGTTGTGGCAAATCGATCTGCGAGTTACGTGAAGCCGCAATTCCCCCCTAACGACGATTCGCCGACCATCGGGAATGGTGGGCAGGTTGCCGAATCGCGGGACCAGGCGATCGATACGTGGACCGACGGGTTCACCGCTATGTTGGACGAGTTCAGTCGTCGCGGAATCCCTGTCGTCGTGCTTGATGTCGTTCCTGAATTTGCTGACGACTTCACTTCGCGTATCAGTTTGTTTCGTCCAGACCCTGGAGTTCCGACTGTCACGATGGACAACGTCGAGCTTCGCCGGCGGGTGTTGCTGGATGCCGAACACGCGGTGGCCGCCCGTTATGATCAAGTTGTGACAGTCGATCCCGCGCCCGCTCTTTGCGAGCCTCAGAAGTGCGCTGCGGTGAGGGATGGGAAATGGTTGTGGATGGATCGAAATCACCTGACCCCCGACGGAAGTCGACGTCTGGCTCCGCACTTCGAGTCGGCATTCCGCGATTTGCTGGGCCAGTAGCCGCCGTGGAGTTGAATCGCGGAGGGTGCTTAGGGGTTGAGTGGTTTGGTTTTCAGGGGCAACGGCTGCGTCGTCTGTGCCGCACGAGTGCATTTGGGCCACAGACTCGGCGAGGGCGAGTTCAACCAAGTCAACCGGCCGACGGACTTTCAACCATGGCAACAGCGCACACGCCGTCCACCCAGTCCTCGCGTTGGACTCGCAACGCAACATGGGGACGGTCGTTGATGAAGAACGCCTTGGGCTGAGGCATGGCCGCAATGGTTGAGCGCCGCACGGGGACCGACCGCTGGAGCTCGCGGACCCCGCCGCAATTCCGGAGTGCCCAATTCGACGTAGTGCGCTTCGTTGGATGTACCGCGATGTGGGTCGACTGGCTCTGGAGTTCGCGCTCGGTTTCTGGTGAGATGTCGGCGCTATGACTTGTAGGCAGTCGACCAGTGAGTTCTGAGATTTCGATTCGACGGGCTGAGCCGAGCGACCGTCAAGACGCCATCGATCTGTGCCGTGCTGCCCTCGGCTGGGGTGCCGACGATCCGAATGAGGCGTTCTTCGACTGGAAGCATTTTCAGAACCCGTTTGGCGAGTCGCCCATGTGGCTTGCGGAGATGGACGGTCGCCTGGTTGGGGTGCGGGTGTTCTTGCGGTGGCGTTTCGTGCGCAACGGGCAGTGGTACGAGGCGGTGCGGGCGGTCGACACGGCGACGCATCCGGACGCCCAGGGCCGGGGGGTGTTCAAGGCGCTGACACTCGGCGCGTTGCCGGAACTGACCGAGGCTGGAACGCATTTCGTGTTCAACACTCCGAACGCTCAGAGTCGGCCTGGCTACTTGAAGATGGGTTGGTCGGAGGTTGGACGGGTTCCGGTGGGTGTCGCGATTGTGCGGCCCGGTGCGCTTCGGCGCGTTGCCGGGGCCAAGGCTGCTGCGAACAAGTGGTCGGAGCCGCTCACCATTGGGCTGACTTCACACGAGGCGTTCGCGAACGAAGCCGATGTTGAGGCGTTGATCGGCGACCAGCGTTCCGGTGAGTTCCGTACCGACCGTTCTGGTGAGTATCTGCGGTGGCGGTACTCATTTGAGGCCTTGCAGTACCGGGTGGTGCCAGTCGGGGATCGGATCTCCGACGGCGTGGTGGTCGTGCGGATTCGCCGGCGTGGGTCGGCGCTCGAGGCCACGATTTCGGAAGTGCTCGCAGCGTCGCCAAAGGCGTTCGGAGCGACGATGCGGCGGATCTTGCGTGAGACCGGAGCGGATTACGCGATTGCTGGTGGAGGCACCGAGCTGGCGCGGTCGGGGTTTGTGTCGGTGCCTCGCCTGGGCCCGATTCTGACCTGGCGGCCCCTTGGGCGCCCGGGGGTGCCGTTGCTCAATGAACTCGATTTGGAGCTTGGCGATGTCGAGTTGTTCTGAACCCAAGAAGTGCCGCGTGTTGTGGTTGGCAAACGGCCTGGGTGTCGGCGGGATGGAACGACTCTTGGTCACCCACGCCCGTCTCGGTGATCGAGACGCGTTTGAGTACCACGCGGCGTACCTGGTGGATCGCCCACATTCGGTTGTACGCGAGCTCGAGGAGCTCGGCGTGCCGGTCTATCGGCTCGGAACTGGCCGACGGTCTGACCTGCGATGGGTTCGCGATCTGGTCCACATCGTCAGGAGTCGTGAGATCGACGTGGTGCACGCGCACTCGCCGCTTCCGGCCTCGGTGGCGCGGGTTGCGTTGGCGCTGACCGCCCGAAACGTTCGCTTTGTTTATACGGAACACAACCGTTGGGATCGATTCGAGCCGCTCACCCGATGGGCAAACCGGCTGACGTACCGGCTGAACGACAAGGTGTTCGCCGTGTCCGACGATTGTCGGTCGACGGTGCCGAAACGACTTCGGCCGCGGGTGGAGACGCTGATTCACGGGATCGATGTCGAAGCCGTGGCGGCGAACCGGGCGTTCCGTGACGAGATGCGTGCGGAGCTGGGTATCGACGATGACACCGTCGCGATCGGCACGGTAGCGAACCTGCGCAAGCAGAAGAACTACCCGATGCTCATGCGTGCGGCGAAGCGCCTCATCGACGACGGGCAGCGCGTCGTGTTTCTCGCCGTCGGTCAGGGGCCGCTTGAAGATGAACTCAACCAACTGCACAGTGTGCTGGGCCTGGGCGACCGGTTCAGATTCCTCGGGTTCCGCGAGGATGTGCATCGAGTCATGTCGGCGTTCGACGTCTTCTGCCTGTCGTCGGACCACGAGGGGCTGCCAGTGGCGTTGATGGAAGCGAAGGCGCTCGGCTTGCCCGTGGTGGCGACGGCGGTGGGGGGAATTCCGGACGCCGTCGAGGACGGAGTAGACGGGTTGCTCGTGGGGAAGGGTGACGGGTCTCAACTCCTTGAAGCGTTAGAGAGCCAGTTCGTTGAGCTGTGCGCTCGCAAGCGACTCGCGTCGGCGGCTTTGCTGGGAGCTGGTCGATTTGGTGCAGGCAGCGCCGTCCAATGCGTCGAGTCGGTCTACCGAGGTGACGCGTCCTGATGGGGGCGCGTACGGGCACCTGACCGAGCCGGAGCCCTCGACATACGAACTCGTCGGTGAACTCTCGCTTGCGGGCAAGCGGACCGGACGTCGCGCGTTCACCTCACCCAGCTCTGTTCACCACCACCCGTATGGCGCGTGCCCACCGGAGTCGGCTCAGAATGAGCAGGAGCTTCACGCGCGCCGGCGCGTCAAGTCGGACAACGGATTGGTTCTTGAACGCCTGTCTCACAGTGTTCGCGGAGATCAATTCACGAGTCTGGGAGAGCTGTGTAGCGTGGCCTCGAAGCCGCACCAGGGCGGTTGGTAGGTCGCTGCGGAGTACTTGGCCGTAGAAGTCTGCGTACGCGCGAGCATCGAACCCCTGTGCCTTGTACAACGCCGTCACTTGCTGGCCCAGCCGCTCGATGTTCGCACATTCGCTCGCGAGCGGGTTCGCTGTCGCGCTGGACGCGTGCTTTCGGTATGAGTACAGGGTGCGTCGGATACAGGCGACCCCGTCGGCGAAGCACAGCGCGTGCAGATTGAACAGTGAGTCCTCGCCTTTGCGGATGCCATCGTCGAACCTGAGGTGCTGATCTTCGATCAGTGGGCGTGCATAGAGATTTCGGACGTGGTACCAGAGCATCTTGGTCCCGAACGCGCCATGCAACACCTCACGGACAGCGCTTCGATCCTGACGCAGGTCTCCCGGCAGCGGAAACTCCACAACCTCAAGCTCTCGTCCTGTTGGGTCGACCAATCGGATGCCACATGCGACGACCTCGGCGTCGAGGCGGATCGCTGCTCGATGAAGGTCCTCCAACATCGTCGGTTCGACGTAGTCGTCGGCATCGACGAACGCCAGATAGTCTCCGCGAGCCGCATCGATACCGTGATTCCTCGTGGGCGCAACACCGAGATTCTGCGGATTGGACACCAAGCGAACTCGCTCGTCGGCGGATCGATACCTCGACAGGATCTCCGCCGTGCGGTCGGTCGATGCATCGTCGACGATGATCACTTCGAAGGACCGCAGGGTTTGGGCGAGGACAGAATCCAGGCACTGCGGGAGATACCGCTCGGCGTTGTACGCCGGAATGATCACACTGATCAGCGGCGCTTGCCCAGCGGTGTCAGGCATCATCGTTCTCCGAAGTCGTTGCCAGCGACGGTGGTTTGACCTGGCTTCCGAGCCTGCCTAGGAGTCCGTGCCAGACACCCTTGAAGTACATGCGGACCTTCTCCCCTCGATCAGCGGAGATGATCGCCGAGCCGAACAGCAGGACCAGCGTGCGCGGCAGCTTCCAGATCTCCGAGCCGCGTTGGACGTAGATTCTGTGCCAGATCATGTTTCTGACTTCGTAGTAGTACTTCCACGCGGGTCGACCCCCGACGCGGCGAATCAAGTCGTACAGCACGCGAGACTCCGCAACGTAGGTGACTTGAACGCCCTTGTGGGGAAGACGGTGCTGGAGGTACTCGGTATCCTCGGCCCACCAGAACATCTCCGGGCGGGGTAGACCGGCGAGACGCACGGCCACGCGGTCGATCAGTACACCGCTCCAACCGGGGAAGTTCATGGCGACGCCCGTGGCCTCATACACTGCCGACGGAAACAGCGCCGTGCCTGGCCGGGACGTGTCCGCGACGTCCATGAGCAACTCGAGTGAGTTCGCGTCAGGGTAGCAGTCGTCGTCCATCAGCCAGGCGTGGGTGTAGGCGGGGTTCTCCTGAAAGGTCGCCAAACCCAGAGCAAACCCACCTGCAGGCCCCATGTTGCTGCCTGCGCGCACGATCTGTGTGCGGTCGACAATGACGAGGGTGGAGTCGGCGACGTCGACGGGCAGACGGTCGCTGTTGTCGATGACGAGTACACCGTCGACGGTGCGGGTCTGCTGGTCAAGACTGGCAAGACAGCGAGCGATGGCCTCCGGTGAGTTGTAGGCCACGATGATGGCCAGGACTCGAGGAGCCGGGGTTCCTTGTGTGTACATCACTGTTCGGCTCTCTTGGCCATCATCTGTCGTTCTCGGTTCATCGGGCCGCCCAGGTACAGGCGTGCACGCGCACGCAGTCGGTCTCTGACAGGTCCGGTACGAATCACCGACCGCGCCCCGTCACCCAGCAACTGTCCGAAGCGCGCGGCTTGCCAGCCGAGTGTGCCATAGTGCTTGCGCAGAAACCGCTCGTGGGAAGCGTGGAAATGCGTCATCCTCCTGGTTTCGTCGCTGCTGGTACCGCCGCCCACGTGCATCGCTGTCACCGTGTCGATCACCAGATGACGCCAGCCGGCTCGCGCGGCGCGGTACTCCCAGTCGGCCTCTTCGGCATACAAGAAGTACTGCTCGTCGAAGCCTCCGAGTTGGTCCAGGGCTTCTGAGCGCAACAACAAGATGGCACCACTGACGTAACCCTCGGTGGGTCGAACGCGGTGCAGACCCAATGCCTCCAGCCAGGTGCCCCCAGGAGAGGGAAACGGCCACGTAACGCGAACTGGGTTGCCCGACTCGTCGACCTGCAGCGGGCCGACACTCGCAACGTCGCTATGCGAGCGCAGACCCGCCTGGAGGGCGCGAATGTCCTGAAGACCGATGACGGCATCGGGGTTCAGTAGTAGGACATCCGAACCCGGTACCTGTCGGTGAGCCAAACCGACGTTGACCCCGGAACCGAACCCGCCGTTACGGCCCGGATCGACATAAATGCAGCCGAGTCCGGCGCACAAGTCGGCGATCTCGGGGAGCGAGGAGTTGTCGACCACGGTCACCGGCAAGTCACCGAGGGGTTCGAGTGCAGCGCGCAGCAGGTCGGGGGACCCGTACGCCACGACCATCACCTCCAACCCTGGGGCAAGTGTCTCGTCGAAAGCAGGGGACACCTGAGGGGCGCCGACTGTCGGTTGGAGTCGCCTGGCCGAAGGTTGGTGACGGCCAGATAGCCTCTGATAAATCCAGATCGTCGCATCGATCGGCTGTGGCCAGAACGAATAGGCGACCGCAAACGCCTTGATCTGTTGCGACTCCGGAGACCTTCGGATCGCCTGGGCCACGGCTTTGGTATCCCTTTTGATGTCACGTAGTAGGAGTCGGTCTCCTGACGCTGCGACGCGCGGCCGGAGTTGGCGCAAGATCAGAAACGACCGCTTCAAGCAATTTCCGCTAACTTCGGACAAGCCGCGCGCTTCGAAGAAGGCGGCCTGCTCGCGCAGGGCCATCACCCGGCCGAGTAGCTGGTCCACGCGCTGTTCAACTTGAGTTGTGCTATCGGGACGAACAAAATAGTAGTACAGCGCACGCTCCGAGAGGGCGACCCGATTGGCCGCGGCGACGAGCTTGTAGGTGGTGAAAACGTCCTCGTCGTTTCGACCCTCGGGATACCGAATTCCGGCGAAGAGATGTGTGGCGTACAGCTTGGCCCAGGGGGCCGTCATCTGGCCGGTCGTAGGGCCAGCGTACCGACGAAGTGCTTCATCGGTCTCCAGTGTTGTCACCGAGTTGAGGTCAATGTGGTCTGGTACTGTGCTGTCGACTGTTCGCAAAAACCCGCAGATCGCTAGGTCTGCGTGCGACTCGATCGCTAGCGACAGCAGGTGCTCTACGAGATCTTCATGGATCCAATCGTCGGGGTCGACGAAGACCACGTACTCACCGCTCACGCGATCAAGCCCCGCGTTTCGCGCTGCCGACGGCCCAGCGTTGCGCTGATGGATGACGCTTACCCGGCTGTCGCTCGCAGCGTAATCGTCGCAGATTTCACCTGACCGGTCAGGTGAGCCGTCATCGACCAAAATAATCTCAAGGTTACGATGGGTTTGAGTGAGTAGTGATTCCAGGCATCGGTGGAGGAAGGCCTCCACGCGGTAAACTGGGACTACGATGCTGACGAGGTGGTCGGCTGTCACCCCACAATCCTACCGTGGTCGACCTCCCAAAGGCGCATGGGGGGGGCTGCCCAACGAGGGGGGCGAGGTGAGCATTATCCTTCTCGGAGGGAATTCTAGTGCGAATATTGATGAGTGCCGCTTGGTTAGGGGGTGCTGGCGGAGCTGAGCGAGCGCTCTATTCGATGCTCCGGGCCTTGGATTGTGACCAGGTTGACGTTGTAGTAAGGCAGCAGCTCGCGGGAAAGTACGCCGAGATTGGCCCGAACGTGCGCGTTTTCTCCCTCTATAATTGGCGTTGGCGGTGGGCCAACCTGCGGCATGGAGCGAAAGGGCATCTAGTCCAAGCTGCGTTGAACCCGATCCGTCGACAACTCCTCCCGCATTACGATATCTATCTTCAACTTTTCCATGGTGCTGACCTCAACGATACGGTGCGTGCATCGACCCGTCTTATTGTGCCGTCAGGGTACCGCGTGAACTCAGAAATGGCGGATCGATTTGACGCCGTGGCTCTGCAAGCTCCTGACAACTGTCAGCTAGTTGAACGAGACACAGATGTGGTGCTCTTGCCGCCCCCAGTTTTCCCCTTGGCGGAACGGTCCATTCGGCCGCGTGTGGTACTTCCGGAGAAGTTTTACCTTACTGTATTTAACGCTTATGGGCCGATTAAGGGGGCCGATGACCTAGGATGGGTTGCGGCGTCTGCTCCTCATCCGATTGTGTGGTGTCACAGTTCCCAAACCATGGAGTATCCGGTGCCGGAACTCTTGCGTGAGCATCCGAATATCGTTCGAATCGAGAATGCCAGTCCAGAGGAATTGCGGTTTTTGTATGAGGCATGTGAAGGGTATGTTTCAGTATCACAGACCGAAGGATTCGGATGGAGCTTGGCGGATGCGCTCCGGTATTCTCCACGAATCTACTCGCGTAAACTCGGGGTGTTGAGTTTTCCGGAACCCATCGTAGGTGAATACTGCGACTTAAATGATGACCTCCAATTTGATTGGCGCCATGGGGAACGGTCCGGGGAGCTGCCCCGCGAACTTCCTTGGCTATCGGCGGCGGTATTTCGCGAGGCCATCCAGTCGGTTGGTCAGCACCGCAGTAGTTGACTGGACGCGGTGCCGCAGATGAGGCGACCGTCGAGCGATTAAGTGCTAGATGGATCGCTTGGCCGGTGGCCGGGGCCTATTTGGGCACTAGCCAGTCTGTAGTGTCGATTTCGTGGGCGAAGAGAGGCCCCAGGGTCCTCCCTTCGGCCACCGAGATATGTAGACCATCTCGGTAGTACAGCGGGTGTTGCTCGCCCTGAGTTGAGCAGGTGGGGTCCGGGCAAAGGAACGACCACGTGTCGAGTGCCTGTGCCCCGGTCTGTGCAGCAACCTTGTTGAGGACATCGCGGACGTGGCCCTGTCGCTCGAGCGCGTTGCTGCGTGGCATCGACTGGACGCAACCTCCGCGCCGGATAGTAAGAACTGTGCATGAGGCGGTGTGCCAGGTGTCGTCTTCGGACCAGCGGGGAATCGTCTGGACCATCAGAACCTGGTGACCCGACGCATGTAGCTGTTTGACAGTTTCGGTCAATCCATCCTGGAACGCCTGTAACTTTTCGCCGGGAGCGGTGAGCGTGTCGACGTGGGCGAGGTTGACGGCAACGTTCGGGTCGTCCCAGTACGTGTCGATGTTGGAAATGATGACCAGAGCGGGATCGGCCGAAGCCAGAAACTCGAGACTGGTCTGGCTGTACCTACGGCAGTAGTGGTTCCAGCTTGTGGACCGGTCCAGGCGTTCCAGTGGCAGGTCGATGAACGGGCACGCATTCGTGGTGCTGGAAACGACCGGCCGGTCGAGCGACTTCCCAGCATCTTCAACAGCATCGATGAACTGTCCGCCGTTGGAATCGCCCAGCAGATATATGGTGGGGCCCTGAGCGTTTTGGTTGCGCGTGCACTCGTCGACGACCGCCTGTGACAATCCTGAGACGTGGCGGCATACGGACGGCTGAGCAAAGATCACTTCCTGGAACTCTTGGACCTTCGAATCGTTGAAACCGCGTTCTGATGCTTGCCAGAGCCCAACGGCGAGGAGCAGCGGCACGGCAACGGTGCAAGCAACGAATCCCGTCAGACGCAGGCGGGTTTTCGGCGAGTAACGCCGGGTTGGTTCTTCGATCCACCGGTAGGAAGCAACGGCGGGGAGAAAGGAAAGCGCCGCTGCGAGGGCGAGAATCCAAGTTTCGCCAGGCCTCCGTGCCGCAGCAAAGACGATGACAGGCCAATGCCAGAGGTAGATTGAGTATGACCAGTCTCCGATTCGAACCATGCCAACTGTGGAGAGAGCGCTGACGACGAGGTCGCTGGTGTCCGCGCACATTCCTGCCCGGGTCAGCGCCATGGTGCCGACTACTGGCACGATGGTGAGGAGGCCAGGGAACTGGGTACTGCCATCGATGAGGAAGAGGGCGAACACGAGGCATGCCAACCCGAACGCTGAGAACCCTCTAGCGACGTGCCGCGACGGTGGCCGAGCGACCGCTGCGTGGAACGCGAGCAGGGAGCCAGCGGCGAACTCCCAGGCACGGGTGAACGGGCTGTAGAAGCCGAGGAGCCAGGATTCCCGAGGCAGGACGTATCCAGATGCGCCCAGCATGGTCAACGCGAACGAGACGATGCCCACCGCAGCGACGATGAGCAACGGCGCCGAACGGGCCGCTCGGTACTTGCGTGTAATCACGAAACCGAGAAAGAGGAACATTGGGAAGACCAGGTAGAACTGCTCCTCCACCGAGAGCGACCACGTGTGGAGCAGAGCGTTGGTCTCGGCCTTGAGGTCGAAGTAGCCACCCGTGATCTTGGCGATGACCAGATTGGCCCCGAGCACCGTCGCCCCCACCCCGGTTCGCGCTGTGTCTTGTTGGGTGCCAAGCGGCGAAAGAAGGAAGACCCCGGCGAGCATGGTAACGGCGACCATGAGGGCGAGTGCGGGTGTGAGGCGCTTGAACCGGCGTAGGTAGAAGGTCCTGAACCGCAATCGCTCACCTTGAGCCCGTTGGCGGAGCAACATCGCGGTGATGACGAATCCGGAGATCACGAAGAACACGTCGACGCCGACGAAGCCGCCCGGCACCGGCAGCCCCGCATGGAACGCCACGACCATCAACACAGCGACCGCCCGAAGACCTTGGATATGCGGCAGCCGGTTGCTTCCTGCCTCAGGCGCTGGTGTTGACGCGCGAGTCGAACCGGTCCCGTGATGAGAAGTCATTCCAGGTCCTCAGTCAACTTCCGCATTCCTATCGTTTGTGGTGAGGCCAGAGCGGCGCCTGCGGAGCGTAAACATGGAACTTCGTGGGTGCAACGTGTGTGGGGCCCGGGTTCGAGTTCAGTGGCGAGCGATGCTGCGATAGAGGTTGGCTACCTTCTCGGCGTTTGCTGCCACCGTGAAACCAGCGATATCAAGGCGGTCGGCTGCAGCCTCTCGCACAGCCGACGATGCGGTGTTTGCGGACAAGGCCTTGGCCCAGACCGTGGCGGGCTCGGACAGGGAGAGCCGTTGGGTTGTGGGCAGCACGAGCACTGCGGGGGGGACTGCTTCGGAAACGCAGCAGGGCAGTCCTGCTGCTTGGGCCTCGAGCACTGCTAGTCCAAACCCCTCGTAGCGGGACGGGAAGAGCAATGCATCTGCGGCTGACAGGAGAGCCGGTACGTCGTCTCGGCTCCCGAGAAAGTGCACTCTGTCTTGAAGCCCGCGCTTTCGCACGTGGTTGCGCACGCTCTCCTCAAGTGGGCCCGTGCCGACGAGGATCATAGCGGAGTCCGATCGGTCTCGGACGACCTCGGCGAAGATGTCAACGCAGTGCCGTTGGTTCTTGGCGGGCAGGAACGCCCCGACGTGGCTGATGAGGAATGTGTCCGGGCCAATGTTGAGTGCCGTTCGAGTGGTCGTGCGCACCCGCTGGTCGAAGCGAAAATCTTCAGTTGCGATGCCGTTGGGTATGTAGTCGTAAGCGGCTGCCTTGCCGAACATCCAGCGTGCAGCCTGGTCGGAGACAGCGACGGCACGGACGCGATCCCAACGCGTGACTCTGGAGTTAATTCGGTGCAAGGTCTGGGTGATAGGCGATCGGGAAGAACCGGCGTTGTGGCTGTGAACGATCGTTGGGACCCCGGATCGCAACGCAACGCGGACAGGTTCGACATAGCTGGCAGTGTTGACATGCAAATGCAGAATGTCGAAGTGTTCAAGAGTTATGAGTTCGGTCAGTTGTTCCCTGTTGCGGCGCGCGCTCACGCGTCTCGGGGTGACCCCGAAGAACCTGCTGCCCAAGGCTTCGAGTTCCTTGGACAAGGCGGGCATCTGGCCGTTGTCCGAATACAGGAAGTCGAAGGCGAACTCATCTCGGTCGATCGATTGCGACAGGTTCCACAGGTAGGTTTCGATCCCGCCGAGGTTCGAACTCAGGCCGTACTGCAACACCCGGATCATGACGGACTCACCGAATTATCGGAGTGTTGACGACCAACTCGGACCGGCCCGATGAACCAGAGAGGTTCAGGCGCAATCACGCGAGAGGGTGGCGGTCGCCAGCGATTTAGAGGCATCGGCCAAACGTACTGCCTCGATGCACGGGAGTGCCCAGGAGCGCGGGGCAAGACTCTCGTGGCGCAGATTCGGGTTCATTGAAATATCCCCTGAAACCTGGATCGCGCTACCGTCGAGCGAGTGGGACCTGACGATGACACCGCCTCGGCCCTGACGGATACGTCAGCCAATGGTTCCGAGAGCGGCAGCGTGCGCGGTGGCTGGTCATCGCTGTGGGCGATCGTCCGCCCACATCGTGCCAGGATGGGAACGCTTGGCATCACGTCGTTTTTCGGAGCCATGCTGGAAGCGGGATTCCTTGTTCTGCTGTCCTCCACCGTGTTGGCACTCACAGCGGGCCGCGAGGAACTTGGCCCACTCGCCGGACGGTCCGTTGCGCTTTCGGTCGGATTGTGGACGGGAGCGGTCTCGGTGGTTCTGCGGTTGGCGTTGAACCTCGCCACGGTGAGGATCTCAGCGGCTCTGAGCGCGGTCGTCCGGACCGAGGAGCGTCGACGCGTGACCCGGGCGTTTCTACGCTCGGATTGGGCGGTACATCAAAGTGAGCCCACTGGGCGGCTGCAGGAACTGTTGACCTCGTTCGTCGGTCGCATCAATGCTGCTGTGCTTGCGTTGACCCAAGCGGTCACGTCGGCGCTCAGCCTCTTCGCGTTCCTCGCGGTCGGCTTTTTCGTCGACCCTGTAGCCACACTTGTGGTGCTTGGCGGTTTGGGGTTCTTCGGGGCTCTTCTTAACCCGATCCGGCAGCGGATCCGCAACCACGCCCGCGATTCCGCCGACACAGACCTGGACTTTGCTACGACCATCGCTGAACTGGGGGCACTCGGACAGGAGATGCAGACCTTCGGTGTGCGGGACCGTTTCGAGGAACGCCTCGATGAGGTCATCGAGGCGACCACCGAGCAGCAGCGGCGGGTGCAGGTGCTCTATGGATCTCTGTCCCCCGCGTACACATCTCTGGCATACGCCGCCATCATCGGTGCCGTCGCCCTGCTCCAAGTGTTTGGTGTTGATGACTTTGCCACGGTTGGAGCAATCATGTTGTTGATGCTGCGTTCCCTGAGCTACGGCCAGCAATTGGCGGCTGTCGCAGGACAACTCGCTGCCTCAACGCCCTCCCTCGAGCAGGTTGATCAAACCGTGGCCAGGTACCGTTCCCGGCAGGCCGACGTGGGTTCGAATGTCACTGACCACGTTGTTCCGGTGGCCTTTTCTGGCGCATCCTTCGCGTACTCGCCCGATCGTCCGGCCCTAAGCGATGTCAACGTCGTGTTGGGATCGGGGGAAATGCTTGGCGTGATCGGCCCCTCGGGTGCTGGCAAGTCGACGTTTGCGCAGCTCTTGTTGGGTTTGCGTGCGCCGTCGACGGGTTCCGTCATCGTGGGTGGCGTGGACCTTCGATCGGTCGATCGCGGCTGGTGGACCAGCCGGGTGTCGTTCGTTCCCCAGGACCCGACCCTCTTTACCGGTACCGTGGCTGAAAACATACGGTTCTTCCGCGACGGGCTGAGCGACGAGGATCTCCGGGCTGCCGCCAAACAGGCCAACGTCCTCGATGACATCGAGCGTCTACCCAACGGTTTCGACACCCACCTCGGCCAACGTGGAAGCCAACTCTCGGGCGGACAGCGCCAACGCTTGTCCATTGCCCGAGCGCTTGTTGGCGCTCCTGAGTTATTGGTGCTCGACGAACCCACATCGGCGCTCGACGGCAAGAGCGAGGCGTTGATCCGTGAGACTCTCGCGGCCCTCCATGGGGATACGGCGGTCGTCATCATCGCCCACCGCATGTCCACGCTGGATCTGTGCGATCGAATCATGGTCATCGAGGAGGGGTACGTCACCGGTCTGGACTCTCCGAGCGCTCTGCGCGACACCAACACCTTCTATCAGGAGGCGCTCGCTGTCGCTGGCCTCGGCTAGCGTCGAGCGATCACCCATCCTTGAGGACCGTCGTGCGAGCACCCCGAACCGCGAGCCAGGCGAGCGGTGGTCTTGAGATCGCCGCCGCCGGTCTTGTGATGACGCTGCTAGCAGTGATCGCCGTGCTGCTCGATCGCCTGACAATGGACGTTGTCTCGGGGATTCTCACTCTTCTCGCGTTGAGCGTCGTCGGTGCGGTGGCGGTCCGTTGGGTTGCTCGTCGTGAAGGTGCGCCAGACCTTGCAAGTCTGCTTGTGATGGCACTCTTTGCCAAGGTCGTGTTCACGCTGGTGCGCTACTTCGTGATCACCGTGGTCTATGACGACGTCGCAGACGCTGGCAATTACGTCAAGTGGGGCGTTCAGTTCGCCGACCTTCTCCGTAGCGGGCAGTTCCCGGCGCTGGACGGATCGTTGACGGGTCGGACACCGGAAACCGAGCGGATTGGGTTCGTCGCGGGACTCATGATCCTCGTCGTTGGCGCCTCCCGCTACGCGCTGTCGTTTCTCTTCTCCGCGATCTGTTTCGCCGGCCAGGTCCTGGCGTGGCGCGCGTTTCGGCGTGCCGTGCCGGATGGAGACTCAAAGCGGTATGCGATGTTGTTGTTCTTTCTGCCATCGATGCTGTTTTGGCCGTCGTCGATCGGCAAGGACGCGTTGATGATCGGCTGTATCGGGGTCGTGTCGTACGGAGCGGCGCAACTTCTCGGCGATCAGGTCTCGATTGGTGGCGTCATCACCTTCACCGTCGGCGTCGCTGCGCTCATGGCGATACGTCCGCATATGGCGTTGATCGCCGTGGTGGCGCTCGCGATCGGGGCAACGGCTGGGTCGGTGAGCGGAATTCGTCAGCGCGGAGCGTCCAAATCGGCCTTGGTCCGACTGGCCGCGTTGGTCGCGCTCGTCGCGATCGGGTCGGTAGGTGTCACCCAACTCGGCAAGTTCTTCCAGGACGAGAACTCAGGCGGCGACACTGGCGTCAGGGCAGCGCTTGAGAAGACCCAGGAGCAAACGGGCACCGGTGGGTCCGAGTTCCAGCCGATCGCGGCCACGTCCCCGGTTGACCTTCCGGCCGCGGTGGTGACGGTGCTCATTCGTCCGTTCCCTTGGGAGGTCAGCAACGTCACTGGGCTGATCGCTGCGGCTGAGGGTGTGGTGTTTGTCGGCCTGGTGGTCGCTGGTCGTCGGCGCCTGCTGGGTTGGGCCAGGGCACTGCCGCGCAACCCCTACCTGATCTACTGCGCCGCCTATGCGCTGGTGTTCATCGTTCTGTTCTCGTACGTTGGCAACTTCGGCATTCTCGCTCGTCAACGGACGCAGATGATGCCACTGGTTCTCGTGTGTCTATCGATGCGCCCGGCGCCGCGACGACCGGTGGAGGTTCGGCGGGTTGCGGCCCGATGGGGACGAAATCATAAGGTGGACACCGGCGATGTTGCACTAGCCCGTGTTGGGCCGGGTGGCCACGATCTAGGCGGGGTTGGAGAATGCCAGAAGTAGAAGTGCGTCCGTCGAGCGGTGCTGTGCATGGTTGACCGGTCGTCGGATAAGCGGAGCGTTCGGTGACATGGGACTGTTGCCTTGCGTGAGTTCGTCGCGCTCTCGTGTCGGGTGGAAGCCTCGGGTACAGTGTTCGCCGTTCATGCCCGATCATTTCTTCCCCGATTCGTGAGGCGGCGCCGGTGAACAAGTTGCGTGCGGTGCTGAAGCGTCGCTGGCCATTGCTGGTGGTCGTTACGGTGTTCGGTCTCGTCGTCGGGGCCATCTCAGGTGCGTTGGCGAACAGCGACCAGGTGGTGTCCTACACGGCTTCCCAGACGGTCGTCGCCAACAGGAATTCGTCTGGCTACAGCGGTCTTGTGCCTCAAGACATGTTGCGGATCACCCGTGGCCAGGTGCCCGAACAGGCGGCGATCGCGCTCGGCCAGCCGGAACGGTCGGTAGCCCTCGCCGGGAAGATCGCGACGGCGTTCGACGACAAGAGCAGCAGCATCCGTATCTCGGCTACGAGCACCGATCCGGCCGAGGCCGCGAAGGTCGCGGCAGCGTTCGTCGACGCGTTTTTGGAAATGACGAACTCGGTGGCCCAAGCACCGTTGCAACAACAGATCAACGACGCGACGGCCCAACGCGACGCGGCCCAGGCGGAACTGGCGGTGTTCGACGCTCAATACCCCGACGTAGCGGCGATGGTGGCCAACCCGCTCACCGACGAGCTGACACGAATGCTGATCGACGAGCGGTCCAGCCTGCAGTCGAATCTCGACAGCGCGGCCGACAACCTGCGTAACCTCGAACGCGATCTTCAGCGGGCGGTGCCCTATGAGTCGCTGGGCCCCGAATCCCCACGTGTAGCCGAGGCCGGGCTGTTGGCAGTGCCGGCGTCGGCGCCGGTTCGTTCGGTGCTCCTCGGGCTGATCGGGTTGCTGCTCGGTGCAGTTGTGACGTTGGTGCTCGAACGCACGATGGCCCGGGTCGACACCCGCGGCGAACTCGCGATATTGGTCGACACTCCGATCATCGCCGAGGTCGGCTTTCTCAAGGAGAAGGACCGTCCATCCGACGCCGACGGGGTGTTGGAGTTGGGTGGCGGGTGGTCCGAACCGTTCCGTGCGGTGCGCTCCGCAATTCAGTTCGTGCAATCGACCGCAGACCCGGGCTCGGTTCCGCGCACCTTTCTCATCACCTCGACGATGCCGGGGGAGGGCAAGTCGACCACCTCGGCGCTCGTGTCGAAGGCCCTCGCCGAGGTTGGTGTGCCGACGTTGGTGGTCGGCGGCGACTTCCGCAGGCCGGAGGTTCACCGGTTGCTGGGTGCCAAGTCCGATCCGTCGCTAAAAGACCTTGCCAAGCTCGACACCGAACGGGCGACGATCGATGAAATCATCCAGTTCCCCGAAGGGGTCGACAACCTGTTTGTCGCGGCGGCGGGGGCGGCGACCCGCGAGGTCTCAGCGGTGATCGCGGCCGCCCGCGAGGTGTGTGTTGAGGGTGCCCGTCGAGGGGCGACCGTGATCGTCGATTCGAGTCCGCTGTCGGTCGCGAATGACACCGTCGACCTGTTGCCGGTGGTCGATTATGTGATCTTGGTGGTGCGATCGGGGATGACCACCGAAAAGGGTCTGCTCGAATCGCTGGACACGATCGAACGCGCCGGGCGCAAGGTGCTGGGCATCGTGCTCATCGGCACCCCCGACACCGGCCGCCAATACGCGTACTACTACCACGACTACTTCCAGGAGAGCTGACGAGCACCGTCCGCGTATTCAGAAGGGAGGTCGTCATCGAGCCAGACTCGTTCAATCGGTTGGCAACGACTTCGTCGGCTCAATGCCAGCATGTGTGCTCGCTCTCGTCCGGTCGGATCGCAAGAGCCGAACCCGTTGTTCCCGGCATCGACAGACGCAGCGGAAATGCCAACGCTTCGGCCAGCGTTCGCTCCTTGGCTGGATGAGGAATTCTCTGTTTCGTCGTGCGTCGACAGCCGCGCGCAGGGTTGGGACGGGATCTGACGGACGCCTCGCGTCAATTCGTTGATGGTTCAGGGGTCATCGAAGTCGGTGGTCGCGCATTCGCGACGCTCGCTCGTGTGTCGATCTCCCTTGCGTCGCTCGTCGCCGGATCGCGGCTCGTTGTCGCCGTGGTGCTCGGTGGCCATCGTTGGGTCCAGCTCATCTGGACGTCGAGTGGATGCTTACAAGACGGAACCGAACGCGGACGAGACCCTTAACGTGTCGGTGCGGGCCGAAAGCAAGCGAACGAGGTCCTCAACACCCCAAGTTCCCCATCCAACGCGACGCTTGCGCTGGTACCATTCTTCGTCCGTCTTGAAGTGGAGGTTCCCTCTTGGTCGACCTTGCACCCGCCGCCAACCCAGGCTTTCTGGCCGTGAGCGTGATCCCCTTACTCAACCCGGGCGGAGTGTGACCGAATTGTCGCCGCGGTCGAAGGGGCAGGCGGTTGGCGACCGGCGAGCGTGACCGGCTCCGGCTACGACGACGGCGTCGATCCCGACACGCGATCTACCCTGTCGGCGCCCTTGCCGCCGTCGGTTGCCGGCGCGACCCTCAACACCATCGGCCGTGCCGTCGCTCAGGCGAACGCCGAGATGTGGCGCTACGACCTCACCGGGTTTGTGCCCTTCGAGATCCCGACCGTGCTCCGCTACGAAGCGGCCGTAGCCGACCATTTCCGTTCCCACATCGACGCCGGCCCGTCGCACTCCACCCGCAAGCTGTCGTTCTCGCTGCAACTCACCGACGGCGACTCCTACCAGGGCGGCGATTTGATCTTCGGTGAGCGCCTGGCCGACGGCTACCGCAATCAGGGGTCGCTGGTGGTCTTCCCGTCGGTGAGCCTTCACGAGGTGACCCCGGTGTTTCGCGGCGTCCGCCATACCGTCGTCGGTTGGATCCACGGACCGACCCTGCGATGAACTATGCGACATGACTGACTCCGCAGGATCGTCCCCCGGCTTCGACTCGCCGCTCCCGTTCGACATCGGTGCGGCCGAATCCGAGAACGCCGCGGTAGCGAGTGGATCCACCCTCGAGCCGATCGCCGTAGAAGCAGCGATCTTGAGGCTTTCGCCGCTGACGAACGGCTATATCGTCGGCGTCGCCGCCGCGGCGGTGTACAACCCTGACGAGGTCGAGAGAGCGCAGGATGCCGTCGTGGCGGGCTCACCGCACCGTGCTGAGTTCGATGCACGCGTCGCCGCTGTCGTCGAGCAGGCGAACAGCGGCTTCTTCCATTTCGAGCTGAGGACGTTGCACGGGCCCGGCGACCCCACGCTGGTGACGTTCGACGACGGCGACCAGATCGTGAGCCTCACCCGCGACCACTCCGACCGGAAGCTGACCGTCGTGTTGGTTCTGGCGATCGACGGCGTGGAAGCCGGTCGGCTCACCCACCCCGGCGCCGAGAATCCCCAGGAGCTCACGGTCGGATCCGCTGTGGCGTTTCCGTCCTACGTCGTGCCGACGATCGACCTCGGCGGTAGCGGGTCCATGCGAGCCCTCATCACTCACGCTGTCGGGCCTGCGTTTCGCCGATCCCGACCTCCGAACCCAGGACTTACCGCCAAACCCGAGGTTCACCGCCGCCCCCACGCCGCGTCGCATAGCGTCGAGAACAACTCCGAGCCCGGCGCACCGCTCGTGACCACACCGATCGGCAGCCGCTCGACCAAGTGCAGCGCCGCTCGGAGCCCGGCGTTGTCCCACCGATGAACGAGGTGCGCCGCCGAGCAGACCGAGTCGGTCAACGTCGCAACGGGTCCAGGTAGGACGATGCCGTTGAGCGTGACCATGTCGGGAGTCGACCCAGGGGGCAGCGACGGGACTTCCAGCATCGGCGGATCCTCATCGGAGCCCGCTGGGTGAAACACGGCGAGTGCCGTCGACAGGAACGACACCCTGTTGGCGCGGAGGTCCGACCGCATGACCGACGTCACGACGTCACGCAGCGCTGGATGGACGAGCGCTGCGCCCGCATCGGTGCGCAGGATCGGCCCGCCGATCAGCACCTGATCACCCGATGACGGCGCCCGCAGAATGGCGGCCACGGTCGAACGCAGCGCTGCTCGCGCCTCGTCGACGTCGAGGCCGATCCAGCGCACGTTGCCGAACCCGTCGAGTATCTGTTGCACCCTGGCGGTACGTCCCGAGGTTTCTCGCAGGATGAACGCCTCGATCCCGTCACGGTCGATGTCGCTGAACGTCGCGGTTTGCGGGAGCAGGTCGAGGATGGCGTTTACGGGTGCTTCGCGGATGAGCGGGGTGTTAGGGTCCCGGGCGCGTAGCAGGGGCCCTGCGAATCTGATGGTGTCTTACGCCGGTCGGATCCAGAGGTGCCCCTGCTGTGTTGAACGCTACGCGCGCGTGCGAGCTGTTGGTTGGTCTGCCTGCGGTGAACATCCTCGAGGTGCGAGAGCCACTCGTCGGACGCATCGAGATCACCGTCGAATCTCGGATTTCTACGCCCGCTTGTGTGGGGTGCGGGGAGCGGGCGTGGGTGAAGGACCGGCCCGTCGTCGAGCTCGCCGACCTCACCTGCTTCGGCCGACCCGTGAGGCTGCGGTGGCGCAAGCACCGGTTCTGGTGCCCGCGGTCGTGGTGTCGGGTCGGGTCCTGGACCCATGAGGACTCCCGCATCGCGGCGCCGAGGTTGTCGGTGACCGATCGTGCGGGCCGGTGGGCGACGCTGCAGGTCGGTCGGGCAGGGCGAGCGGTCAGCGACGTCGCTTCCGAGCTGGGCGCGGACTGGCACGCCATCAACGACGCCGTGATCGCCTATGGCCAAGCTCTACTCGACGCGGACGTCGACCGGGTCGGCGCGGTGGAGGCGCTCGGTGTGGACGAGGTTCTCTTCGGGCGCTTCGGCCGGTGGCGGACCCAGGCGTGGTCGACCCAGGTTGTCGACGTCGCCCGTGGCCAGCTGCTCGACGTGATCCCCGGCCGATCCGCCGCCGGGCTGTGTGAGTGGCTCAGAGCCCGAACCACGGCGTGGCTCGACGGCATCGCCTGGGCGACGCTGGACCTGTCCGGGCCGTGGCGTCTCGCCTTCGACACGATGCTCCCTCACGCCGTCCAGCTCGCCGATCCGTTCCATGTGGTGAAGCTCGCCAACCAGCGTCTCGACGAGGTGCGGCGCCGGGTGCAGAACGAGACCCTCGGACACCGGGAACGCGGGCGAGAGAAGCTCCTAGGCCTGCTCGAAGCCGGTGACCCCCGCGGCGAGGTCCGCATGGCCTGGCACGCGAAGGAAGTCGTGCGGTCGATCTACGACATCGACGACCCCGCCCTCGCAGCGGAGTTCGTCGAGCGGCTCGGTGTCGACCTCCAGGACCAGTCGTGCCCGGCGGAGCTGAACCAGCTCGGTCGTAGGATCGTTCGCTGGTCGGCCCAGATCGCCGCGTGGCACCGGGCGCAGGTGTCGAACGGGCCGACCGAAGCGGTCAACAACCTCGTGAAGCGGGTCAAGCGCGTCGCGTTCGGGTTCCGACGGTTTGCCCACTGCAGGATCCGGGCCTTGCTCTACGCCGGACGACCCAACTGGGCGCTACTCGCGGTGGTCACACCCCGTTGAAACGCGAAGCGCCCCATAACGGCGGCGACTTCACCTCCGATGACGTAGCGGGATCGTGGTTCCTCCTGTACTGGTATCCCAAGGCCGACACTCCCGGATGCACAGCCCAGGCACAGGGCCTCGGTGACCAGATTGAAGCCTTCGACGAACTCGGCTGCCGAGTCCTCGGCGCCTCCTTCGACAATCCGGGCGACAACGCAGCGTTTCGAACGAAGTACTCGTTGCCGTTCGCTCTGCTGTCGGACAGCGACGGGTCACTTGCCCGAGCGGTCGGCGCGGCGGATGCGGAGACCACTCACCCCCGTCGCATCGCACACCTCGTCGACCCCGCCGGGCTCGTAGCCCGCTCCTACGATGTCGCGGACCCGGAGTTCTTCGCCGAGTCCGTCCTCGACGACCTCGACGACCTCGAAGACCTGATCGACGGGTGAACAGCACAGACTCGTCGCCTGAAGCTGGGGCCTACTCGTTCCGGTCGCGGGGGCGTGCGCCTCTTGGGCCGGTAACCTATCCGGAACGCAAAACGAACCGGAGCCCGATCAGCGATGGCCATGCACCTCTATCCTGTGAAATCGAAGAGCGACGGAGTCATCCTTCGCAACCTTCGCCTGCGTTCCGATGACGCCGGAACCGTCGTGTGGCAATTCGACAAGGCCACCGGCGATGTCCACGAGTATCTGCGGACCGACACCCAGCCCGAACGGGTCGGTGCCACGCAGAACTGGCGTGTCGGCGAGTTGGTGTTCGAACCCCAACGCGGGTGCGGCTGCAACCACCCGATGTACACCTGGGTCCCACCCGAGGGCTGATCCGATGGATGCACTCGATTACGCGCTCGGAGCGGTTGCGACGGCTCGTCTTGCCCGCCTTGTCACCCGTGACTCGATCTTCGACACGCCCCGCCTCAAATATGTGCAGGCGATGGATCGTGGAGGTCACCCCAAACTGGCGGAGCTTGCCGTGTGCCCGTGGTGTATTTCCGTGTGGATCGGAGCGGCGGTCGCTGCGGCCGGCCACGGGAAAGCACCCGGCTACCGCCTGGCAACCTCGGCGCTAGCGTTCTCGTTGGCGGCTGGGGTGATCAATGAGCTCGGCTCCGAGGGTGACGACGACTGACGCCACCCAGACGGCGGGCGGATCGGACTGGGTCGACTTGTTGCTGCCGAACGCGGTGGTAGCGATTCGAGGCCTACCAGCCATGGTTTCCGACGCGCTCGGCGATCTTGCCTCGGCACGGTGGCGGCCAGGCCCCGATGCCGCAGTGGCGGAGATGCGTGCCACCAAGGTCGACGACGGCTGGCGTCTGTACCCCGACGGGGACGATGACGTATGGATCGGGGCGGACACCGAAGCGGATCTGCTCGACGTCGTCGTCGGCCGACTCAACCGACTCGCGTTCCATCTCGACCCGCGACGCTTGCACCTGCACGCCGCGGCCGTTGAAATCGACGGCGCAGGCGTGATCCTTGCGGGGGCCTCGGGGAGCGGGAAGTCGACGGTCACCGTTGAGTTGCTTCGACGCGGCGCCGCCTACCTCACCGATGAATGCCTGACGGTGACGCCCGGAACCCGCACGGTGACCGCCTACCCCAAGCCGCTGACGCTCAAGGCAGGGTCGCTCGAATACTTCGGCCGCGCTCTCGAAGATGTTCTGGCCCGACTGCTGTCGGCACCTAACGGCCGGGCACACCTGCGGGCAAGTCGCTTGGGGGCGACGGTCGTGCCACACACCACGGTCGGGGCGATCGTCTTGTTGCGCTACTGCGAAGATGAAACTCCCGACTTCCGGTCGTTGTCCCCGGCGGAGGCGTGCGTGGCGCTGTTGGGCGATTCGCTTGACGGGATCCGGATGGGGCCGTCCGCCCTGGACGTTCTGGCACCGATCGCCGCTGGAGCGGCGACCTGGGAACTCGTCTTCAACGACGCGGCTGAGGCCGCTGAACTCATTGCGGACATCCGTCCGCCGCTGCGGCGCGAGCTCGTAGTGCCGCACCGGCTCCGGGCATCGAGCAGGCCTGCCGCCAGCGGCGACGCCACGGGGCCCGGCTCTCCGTACCACTCGGACGACGAGTCCGTACGGGCTGTGCGCTTCGAGGCGAGTGCCGCGCTGCACGACGGGCAAAGCCGCGTACTCGCCGTGGTCGACGCGGCACAGATCGACGCGATCGAACGCGGCGACACCGGCGGGCCGGCGATGGCCCGGTTGGCGGAGGTGATCGGCAGGCCCGTGCGAGCAGTCCCACCCACCGACGCCGGCGCTCCGCTGGCGTTCGGTTTGTCCGGCCGGCCCGTCGGGTCGATCGTCGCTGCCACGCCGATCGCTTCCGCAGACGCCGACGCCGCGGCGACTGGGCGTTGCGCCGGTGTCCTCGCCGAGCAACTTGTCCGCGGCCGGCACGCCGAGAGCGACGCGGTGAGCGACCAGGTCCACCGCACCCACATGGCGGGTCAGTCGACGTGCCTGCTGCTCGAACGCGAACTACCGAGGATCGTCGACATCCTCGAGGTGGCTGGAGTTCGACCGGTGCTGTTGAAGGGGCCGGTGAGCGCGCACGATGGCCCGTTGCCCCCGCACCTGAGGGACTTCGGTGACCTGGACCTGTTGGTGCCGGCGGATCAGATGGACGCAGCGGTTGCGACGCTGCTCGCCGACGGGTTCGAGCGGTGTTTCCCGCAGGTGTCGGCCGACTTCGACCGACGCTTCGCCAAGAGCGTGACGTTGCGCCGCCGCTTTAGTGGCGACTGGAGGGACCGCGATGCGCCGACGTTCGAGGTCGACCTCCACCGGACCCTCACGCCGGGACCCTTCGGCGAGATGGTCGCGCTCGCCGAGTTGCACGCCCACGCGGTGCCGGTGCGGGTCCACGGGCGGTGGTACCGGGCGCTGTGTCCGACGCACCGGTTCCTCCACGCCTGTCTGCACACGGTGCTCGGCAGCGCCGAGCCTCGCCTGCACAGCGTCCGTGACCTCATCGCCACGGCGCCCCGCACCCCGACCGGGGCAGCCGATGTGGTCGAGACCGCTGCCGACTGGGGCGTGACCGCGGTGGTGCAACGAGCGGCGAGGATGGCCGAGACGACGTTCCCGGGCGGGTCCACGCCGGAGTTGGTCGACGCGATCGAGTCCGCGCGTCCGGGTCGCCGCGAGCCCCTGTACCTGGCCGCTTACCACCGGCGACGGTGGTCGTACTCGCTGCCGGCTGCTGTCACGGTCGCGGTGATCCCTCGGTGGCGGGATCGGTGGGACTTCGTTGTGGCCCACCTGCGGCAGCGACGTTCAGGCGAGGCGCAGTAGCCCGGCATCGAGCAGTTCGTCGATCGCTGCGGCGATCTCGATGGGCGCCTGCCCGCTGACCTCTGCGAGCAGCTCGGTGAGTTCCTCGCGGTCCGTCGGCCGAGCGCACACCGCGAGCAGGCGCTCGCGCATCGAGTCGAGCGTGACGGGTCGGCCGTCTCCGACGAGAGCGATGGTCCCACCTGCGATCGGCCGAGCGACGACGGAGTCGCCCTGAGCGAGAACGGTCACGCCGTCAGAGTGGGATCGCGCTGAGGTCATGGACGACAAATCGAGGGGCCTGCTCGACAAAGTCCCCGATGCGGTCGAGGGCGACTTGGCGGTGTTCTGGATCAACCGGGACGAGGGGGGTCAGGAGGATCACCAACTCCGCGTCGGGGACACCATTCGGCAGGATAAGGGTGGTGTCCGCCACGATCGGAGTCCCCAGCCCTGACAGCGTCGGGACGGCGACGTGACCGCGAGCGTCGATCCACGCGGAGGTAAAGATCAGTGTCCACCCCTGCTTGCGTAGAATCTGATGCAAGCTGGCCTCGTCGGCGCGCGACGTCGGAATCAGGATGGTCTGGTCGCCTCGCGTCGCAACCGCCAGCGGAACGGCCAGTGGTCCGGCTGGCTCGAAACCGCTCATCAACGCGTCATGTTCGCCGAGAAGGTGGTCCACCAGGTCAACGGTTTCGAGCGGGGACCGGGGGCGCCCTCGCCGCTGGGCATTGCCGTCATACACCCGCACCGGCCCTGTGCCCTCGAAGGCCGTTGTGGTGAACACGCACACGGGGCCGCGTTCGTCGACCACAACGCGGTCGCCGAAGCGCTCCTCTAGAAGGACTCGGACATGGGCGTCCTGGCACCGAACCGAGAGCACGTGACCACCGGGGCTCTGGATGTTGGTCAGGGGGATGTCGTCGCCGGCGCGGAGGCGGGCACCGACGCACGTGTCGGGTCCGGCGAGTTCGGCAGGTGAACGATCACCCGCCATGATCTGAGCGAGCTGTCTTGCACCGGCGGGCGAGCTGCTGTCGATCGTGATCGTGGTGGAGATGGTCTTCTCCCCGTTTGGGGTCTCCTCGATCGTGACGACCTTGCCGTCGTGGTCGACGCTCTTGGTGACCTTTCGTCCGTCTTCGAGTTGATAAGCGGTGCCACGGCGCTCAAGTTCAGCGAGCGTCTGGAAACCGCCATCTCGCATGTCGGAAGGCATCGGATTATCGGTTTCCTCGCTGCGCTCCGGTTCCGGGGGGAGTTGCACCGGAGAGCGGTCGCAGGCACCGAGAGCCGTGAGGAACGTCGTCGCGAGCGCGACATGTCGCTTCGCCTCATCGAGGGTGACACGGGCCGCTTCGGCGAAGTCCTCGGCGAGCACCAGCAACGACGTCTGGCCGTCGAAGTGCTCGACAATCGCCGAGGGAACCCCCGGCACAGCGAGGATCTCATCAGCGGTCCACACGAGCAGTCCCTCACGCATCCGGCGACGAGCGATCTCTGGTAGCCAACCTGGGGTTGCGGTCCAGAACGCTTCGTCACCGACGCCGGTTGATTCGGGGAGATCATCGGTGTCAAGGTGCCGAAGCAAGTGCTGAGGCCGATTCGAAGTCTCGCTCATCCGATGGTATGTGACGCGAATGCTTTGGGAAGTCGTACCTGCTTCGCCAAGGCGACGCTGGTGATGTTAGGCATTACAGGAACAGGTGAAGTTGATGACAATTGTCGATGTGCTGAGTTCAGTACCGTTGCCGTTGTTGTTGTAGCTGTAGGAGTTGTTCTCGAAGGACGAGCAGGCAATTATCCATCGAGTGTTCCATGCGTTGGTGGAGTTGAAGCTGGATGTCCGCGTCCAGCTCGCTGGGTCGTTCGTGTTGTTCACGTTCAGGCCGTTGTTGCCGTTGTCATTACCCACGTCTCTAAAGTGCGCCCCCGCGCCGCTCTTACAAGTCAGCGACATCGTGGCACTGCATGAATTGAACGGGCTGGCAACGGTATTGATCTTCATGTGACTACGGGAATCGTTGGTCCAGTTTTTCGCGATCCCAGACGACCCAATTTGCTTGGTTGAACCTGCAATTGCGTAGCGAAGCTGCGACCCAGCGAGGTTCAACGCGATCCCGTTGGTCGCACCGTTGGCATCGCCGCTGGCCCAGTTCCCGGTGTTCCCACAGTTCCATGCACCGCCACACCCGCTTCCGTTGAAGGTGGGAGTTCCACCGAAGCAAAGCGCGAAGTAGCGACTGCCCCAACAAGGAGTCCGTTTCGCTGAGTTGCCATTTACTGTGACGCTCGTACCGGCGGCCCCGATAGTGCAGGCGGTTGCTGCGGCGGCGTAGTCGGGGGCGACACTCAACCCGTCGATCCGTGGTGCCATGAAGGCCGCGCCGGCTGCCGCTCCACCAAGTGCTGCTCGCATCGCCGTGCGCCGGTCGAGGCGAGCGCGATCCTCGTCGATCGACGTTGCTTGTGCAACGTCCATCTGCTCGTTCATTCCGGCCTCCTCTCAGCCGCATTCCCCAGAACGCCGCGCCAGACAAACAGTCTATACATCATACATGAACAACTCACATCATCAACCCGAGCAAACCGGCGTCGACAAGGCCGGCAACCATGTCTGGGGCGACGTCGCTGGTTTGGTGGTTGCCGCCGTCGAAAAGCGCGGCGATCTGAGGAACCAGCGTGCGAGGCACGGCCAGCATCGTGTTGGCCATACCGATCAACGCCTCGTCGCCAGCAGTGCCTGCCACAACCCAGCCGCCAGGACACGCTGATCGCACCATCGTGGCACGCCCTGCGAACGCCAGGCTGGCGTTCGCAGGTTGCACCAGCCGGGTGGGCATGCCGAGGCGGACAACCGCCAACGCCGATCTCACAGCCGAACTGAGTTGATCAGCGTCTAGCACATCCAGGTGGGCCAGTGACACCCTCGTTGCGGGTTGCATCGCAGTGCCAACCCCTGGTCGCATCACCCGACCGGTGGTCGCCGCCTCAGAGAGCACGCCATTCAGAATCCGCATCCCGTTGATGCGGGGGATCGTGATCGTGTAGTGGTAGCTCAGCTCGTCGATGCCGCGCACGAGGTGACCCCAGCCGCGGGGGATGTACATCACGTCGCCGGGATGCAGGCGCCCCTCCCAGACCGTGCGGCCGGAGGTGGCGTCGCCGTGGCTCGACTTGAGCGGCGAGAGCGCCGGCGGTGCCTCCACCACCCAGTCCTTGCGTCCGAGCAACTGGACGATCACCACCTCCTGGTCGTCCCAGTGCGCCCCGAACGACGTGTGGCTGCGCGTCGACAGGTAGCCGTTGATGTTCACGGCGCACCCGAAGAGCCGTTCGAACATCTCCGCCAGGAGCATCGACGGACCGTTGCGGAGCTCGACTCCGTCGAGCACCATCGTGTAGCCCTCGTCTAAGGCCGCTGCCAGAGCAGCAGGGCGCAACCGGACATGTCCACCCGGGTAGGGGTGTGGGTGGGTTGTCGCGATGTCGCCGAGATCGCGGGCTTGTTTGTCGCGCATGAAGCGGATCTGGCCCGGCGGCTCGAAGTTAAGGCGTTGGAACATCTCCTCCACCAGCCGCTCAGGCCCGATGGAGTCGAGCAACTCCGGAGCGCTGCGACCCACCACCAGCGTCGTGGCGTCTGTCGCCTGGGCGAAGCGCCCGAGCGGAAGGTCCGGGAACAGTTTCGAGAGATACTCGTCGGCGACGTCGATTGAGCGCTCGTTGGCCGCGGCGAGCGGCGCCTCCAACGGGTCATCAGGGTCAGGAAGCCGCAGCGTGCGTCCCTTCATCTCGGAGGGATCGACGAGGCGCACGACCCCGCCGGCGAGGTAACCGGGAGCGCGTGCCGAAAGATCGGTTTCGGTGGTTCCTGTGGGGACGTCCTGTCGTGTGCTCATCGGAGCGGTTCCAAGAGTTCGGCGTGCACCAGTTCGATCAACGTCTTTCGCGCGTCGACGTCGTCGAGCCCCGTCGACGCTATGCGACCCAGCACCTCGGCTACCTCGAGTGGCCGCCCGTCGAGAAGCGGGGCCATCACCTCGGCGACTCCCTCGGGGAAGGTGAAGACCCCTCCTCCCACCACCAGATGCTGAGCGTCGTCGACCTGGGTCACCATGACTCCGGCGTGGGCGGGGGATCGCACGTCGCCGTGTGGTTCGGCCCGGAAGGCCAGCGAGGTCAGCAGCCCGACATCCCGGCTGGTACGTGGAGGAAGGCCCGCTCGGGCGAACGCCGCGGCATGGTCCAACGCCTTGGGACCGAGGGCGGCCTCGACCTCGGCGCGGAACTTGGACAAGTCGTCGTAAAGGGTCCCTCCGTAGGACTCGATGGGTCGTTGGAAGCTCGTCGGCAGATCGGCACGCAACAACGGGTGGAAGCGGGCCGTGGCCTGAGCCGCCAGCACGTCGACCCACGGGTCGGCCATCGGCAATTCGACCCGCACCAGCAGGACACAACCTCCGTCGGCAGCGCTGAACGCGACGCTCTGGCCAGCAAGAGCTACGACCGCTCGACCCGGTGGCACGGTAGCCTGCTCGCCAGAGACGCCACCATCAGCTGGGGCTGAGACATCCTCACCGGCCGAGGCCGGGACTCGACGCCGAGCGACGACCGCACCGTCGACGGGTGTGATCAATACGTCGACGAGCCGTTCCGCGGGCTCCTCGTGGATCGCCGGGCCGGTGACGACGATCACACTCGCCGAACACGGCCTCCCGCCGACCGTCTCCAGGTCTGCAACCAGGCCATAGAGCGCTGCCACATGCCACTCGATACCGTGGATCGCCACTGCGGCTCCGTGTTGGGCCTTTACTCCCACTGCCCCGAGGTTGGGGCGGTGGATCCCATAACTGGTCGCGAAAGCGAGATGGTCGTCGACACCCTCCTCTGCGGCGGACAGCCCAAACGCGATCCGGCCCGGATGCAGGTTGTCGTGATGGGCGATCGTGGTCATGGCATCCCAGAGCTCGTCTGCTGTGACCTGAAGACTCACGTCGAACACATCGGCGGAACCGGAGGCGCCGTCCTCGTCGGGGCGAAGGACCTGGCCGGGAAGGTGCCGGTTGATCCGGTCCAGCGCGTCGGCCAAGCGGCGGTCGTTCGCCTGCCCGAGCAAACCCTCCAATCCTTCCGCTGACGGATCCGGCAGCGAGATCAGGTGCCGATCGGTCAGCGGGGCGACCGATATCAACTGTGCGTCGATGGTCGGAACTTCCCGCTCCCCGGTGGGAACCTCGGTGTTCCCCGCAGGTTCGTTCGTCAATCCAACTCCTCGCCAGGTACAGCCCGCATTGGACTCTCATGATACAAGGCACTTACGAATCAACAACCTTGGTCGCAACCACCCGAGCCATCGTGGAGAACCTTGTGAGCCGTAGATGTCAGAACAAGTGAATGAGCAGCTGGGTCAACGCTCCCATCGCCAAAGCACCCCCGGCGAAGGCAACGACAAGGACCACCAGGACTCTCACGAACTTGATCACACGGTCCACGGCACAGATCGTACGCTCCACAATTGCCACGAAGCCCATGCGGCCCCGGTGAATCCTCAGTACGCGACGTCGCCACCACCTCACTGCGAATGCCCCACCCGTACTCGCTCTTAAGTCTCAGGTCCGTTAGTTCACCCCACGTGTCGATCGTGGCTCGTCCGAATGAGGTGCCTTCTTTGAAGTTACGTTCGTCGAGGTCGAATTCTCGCTGTGGAATCGTCGGCGATGCCTGCTGCACCCCCTCGGCCCATCCTCCGCGAGGATGACGACCGAAAGTGGAGGCCTGCACCAGCGCAGGTGATGCGTAGTTCGGCGGTGGTCGCGTGGGTTGGCTGAGACCCGGCTCGCAACCTCGACGGGGTCGTCGATGTCAAATGCGCCCGGCGAGACGTTCGATCAGTTCGAGGTGCGCCCGACCCATGGTCTCGAGCGAGAAGCGTGAACGCGCCTGCGCTGCACGGGCGTCGCGCCGCGTCATCAAGTCCGAAACGTCGCTGGACGTCTCCAACTCGGCTGCGAGCGCCTCGACGAGTCCGTCGACATCGCCGGGCGCGACGACTCGTCCCTCGAGCGGCGTGTTGACAAGGTCCGGCACACCTCCAACGGCTGTGGCAACGACCGGCGTGCCGGCCAGCAGCGCTTCCATCACGCTGAACGGGGCACCCTCGGTGTCGGATGGGTGGAGGAACGCGTCAGCGCCGAGCAGGTAGCCGCCTGGCGCTGTGATGTGTCCGACGAATCGAACCGTCTCATCGAAGCCGCGCCGCGACACCTCCGCCTGAAGTGTTGCCAGCTCGGGTCCATCGCCCACGACGATGAATCGCGGTGGACGCTTGGAGGCGGCCTCGGCCTGTGACCGAAGCCGGTCGGCGACCTCAATGAACAGGTCGTAGCGTTTGTTCTGTACGAGCCGGCCAAGTCCGACGACGACTTGTTCGTCGGCCGCGAATCCGAACGAATCGCGCAGCAACTCGCGGAACTCCTGGGTTTCGTCGGTCGGTTCGTCGTCGGTGCCTGCAGGCAGCGTGATGGAGGTGCCTGCCGGTACGCCGATGGTTTGGTCGAGCGGTGTCCGTAGACGTTCGGTGTTTGCGACAAGGACCGCCTTGCCTCGGTTTGCGAGTTGACGGGCGAGGAGCCGATCGTGGGTTGGGATCAGATCCTTTGACGGAAAGCCGTGCACCGTGACGATCACCGGGCAACCAGGGCCTCGTACGCCGAGCAGCCACAGCGACCCGGCCGGCACCTCGACGACATCGGGCGAGATCGACCGCAGGGTGGCGGCCATCCGGCGCACAGCGTCGATCCGGGTGCGCGTCGTTTCTCGCAGAACCGGGACTTCGTGGATGGTGCAGCGGAGTCCGTACTCCTCGACGGTCTGTTGGGCGAGATGGCTCGAATGCCGCACGATCACGTGGATGTCGAGACGTTCCGGCGGAGCAACCAACTCCAGGCCGCGAACGAGTTCGCGTGACCAGCGGACCATGCCGCCCGCATGCCACAGTGTCGGCGACAGGACCGCGACGGTGATCGGCTTGGGTGCTACCGCGCTGTCAGCGGCGCCGGTCATTGCCCACCTGGAATCTGCTCGTCGTTGGTGCCGCAGTTCATGGGTTTAGATCGTACGTGTCTGCATCGCTCTGCCGGCGAACGGATATGCGATGAACGCGGCGTGTTCGTCGACCCGGATCGACCCGGATCGACCCGGATCGACCCGGATCGACCCGCACGGGCGCCTCTCCGATCATCGCCGCTGATGAGCGACCGTTGCTCGTGGACGAATGGCAGCGCGTTCACCCTACGTGGGACGTCGTTCGACGCCGCCTCGATAAGGATTATCGAGGCGGCCAGTTTCTGCTCACCGGGTCGGCTCCGATGGCGGAGTCGCATTCTGGAGCGGGCCGGATCACATCGATGCGGATGCGTCCGCTCACGCTTCCCGAGCGTGGAGTCGAGGTTCCGACGGTGTCGCTCGCCGCATTGTTGGCGGGCAACAAGGCCGTTGGCGGTTGAACGAAGGTGGCGCTCCGGGACTATGTCGATGAGATGGTCGCCGGCGGGTTTCCGGCGATGCGCTCTCTCGAGCGTCGAGCGTTGGCGCGTCAACTCGACAGCTATATCGAACGGATTGTCACCCACGACCTGAGCCTTGCCGGTCTGGTGGCCCGACACTCAGCGACCGTGTTGGCGTGGAGCCCCGCGAACAATCATCAGGGTGTCCTGTCGCACTCACAGCGCCACTATCTCGCCGACCCTGCACTCGCGGTTCGACTTGTACGGCGTAGCGCCACCCGGCTCTTGGGTGGCGACGCCCCGGAGTCGGTGCAGCCTTGAGATGGTGGATTCTTCGGAGGGCTGTTCGAGAACCTCGCCGGACTGTCCGTCAGGGTGTTCGCCCAGGCAAACGATGCGCAGGTGCACCACTTGCGCACCGAAGCGGGACGTCGCGAGGTCGACTTCATCGTGGAAACCGACGACGGGGTTCTGGGAATCGAGGTGAAACTCGCCGCCACGGTTCATGATGGGCACGTCCGTCACCTGGTGTGGTTGAAGGACCGCCTTGGAACGGAATGCATCGACACAATCGTGTTGCACTCAGGGCCCGAGGCCTACCGCCGACCCGACGGAGTGGCGGTCGTGCCGCTGGCGATGTTCGGACCGTAGTTGAAGCGGTTTCGAGCCGGCGGATCGTTGCCCGGCAACTGGCGAAAGTTGGCACCCGCCGATCGTCGGAGTGCGGGGCTATTCGCTGCCAGCGGGCGCGTCGCTGGAGCGTCGCAGGCGCCCAACGACGGCACCCCACGCGTAGGCGCTCTTCAGTCGCAGGCTGGGCAGTTCGCGCCACATGTCGACTTTGGCTCGGCCGAATGAGGAGCCTTCGTTGCGGTGGCGTTCGACGAGTTCGAATTCTCGCTGTGGGATTGTCGGTGTTGTCTGGTGTGCCCAGTCGGTCCACGTCGGCGATTGGAAGGGGAGCGCGTCGTGGACCTCTCGAATCGCGGTGACCAGCACCGCTTCGCCGCCCCAGTGGCGGGCGATCGGCGCGATGGCGTCGGGCGCGAGCGCGGGGGAGTCCATGTAGCGGGCGAGGTCGCGCAGGTTCAACAGCTTCGGGTGTCTCGAGCCGAGCACCGCGTGCCAGGCCGCGTGCAGGAACCGATGTGGTCGCGAGAGCGCGCCGACGCGTTCGCCGCCGAGTTCGAAGGGGGTGGACTCGGCGAACAACTCCTCGAGCGGCAGTCGCACCCCGAACACGCCGTCGCACAGCATCCGGTGTAGGTCGATCTCGATGGCGTCGGTGCCGGTCATGGTGACCGATTTGGCGAAACGGCGGTCCCAGCCCGGACGGCGTTGTGGGAACTGTCGTGTGGCCCCATCAGCGCTGAGCGCGCCAACGGCACGGTCAAGGTCGTCGGCGGCGACCAACACGTCGACATCGGAGGTCGAGCGCATCGCCGGGTCGTCCTCGTCGAGATGTGCGATCGCGGAGCCTTTCAAGATGAGGTGGCGCACTCCGCCGGCCGCAGCGAACAGGTCGCGCATCTCCAGAATGCGGGCCTCGAGTTTGATGGCCCACAACATGTTCGCCTCGTGACGCTCGACGAGGAACCGGGTCGAGTCGTCGTCGAAATCCAACTCACCATCGTGGACCGCGCCCAGCATCGGGCCGAGCATTCGGGTCGCCTCGGCGGCACCGACGAGCGATCTCGGGTCGAGGTGATCGAACGGTGCGAGGTCGGCCACCGACACCTGCGCCCCGCGCAGCCCGCGAACCGCGAGGGCTTTCATCACGTCGTCGGGGTGGGCCACCGACGCCTGTTGGTCGTTCATGGTTGGTCGATCATGGTTTCGCCACCGGCCCTTGGGCCACCGGGTCGCACACGACCAGGTCGTGTGTGGCCATCACCTCGAGCGCCTCGCTGATGGCGTCTCGGCTCGGCGGCTGATCGGGCCACACCTCGGCGAACTCCTCGACCAGTTCGCTGATCGTCGCCGGTTCGCTCAACGCGATCCACACCGGCACCGCGATGCCTTCGACGGTGCGTTCGAGCCCGCCGCGTGCGGCGAGCAGCACCCGCCCGGGGATGGCGCGCCACACCCAACCCGGGGCGTGTCGCCACCGCGCCGCTGCTGCAGCATCACCGCCGGCCTCGCGTGCTTCGTCGCCGCCCTCGCCAACCTCCACCTCGCCAGCCTGCCACAGGAGGCATCGCAGATGGGTTGTCGCGGTGCGATTCGCTGGGTACGTTGGGAGACGCCGCCGCCTTCTTCGGTTGATGGACGGAGTGGTTCTCGGAACTCGGTTCCCTCTTGAAATCGTTGATGGAAGGAATCGGTGATGGATGTTACGGACGCGTCGCGGTATGCGATGCAGAGTGCGCTGATCAAAGCGATCGGGGCCGAGGAAGCGGAGACGTTGATGGAGCATCTTCCGCCGCTGGGCTGGGGTGACGTCGCGACGAAGACGGACCTTGCGTTGCTCAGCGCGGAGCTTCGCCTCGAGATGGAGAAGCTGCGGTCAGAGTTGAAAGACGAAATCGCGGAACTGCGGTCGGATTTGAACGGCGAGATTGCGAAGCTGCGGTCGGAGTTCAAGGACGCGATGCATCGCCAGATGGTGTGGATGATCTCGACCGTCTTCGCCGCGATCACGGTGGGCAGTGCCATGGCGGGCGGGATCGCTGCCTGGATAGCGCACTGAGTCGCCCCTGAGTCGCACGTTTCGGCCGACCTCGGGTCGGCCCGGACGTTGGCCCAGACGTTGCGCATGAGTCGGCAGCCATCGACCGAATCGACCATCTCGAACCCAAGGTGATGTCGGGATCTCAAGACATCTGCGATACGCTCAACGATGTCTGAGTATTCAGACATCGCCCACATCGGGAGGTGGCGCATGCACAACGAATGGGTCGTGCGTGATGGAAAAGGTCTCGGACGTGCGATCGTCGGCCTCCGTCACGAACGCGGACTCGATCAGGCCGAACTCGCTGAACGCTGTGGGATCCATCGCTCCTACCTCTCGAATCTTGAGCGCGGGCACGCCACGGTGCAGACCGATCGGATGTTTCGGGTCCTTCGGCGCCTCGGCGTGGAAATCGTTGTTCGAGCGCGTGAGCGAGACGATGCCGGCTGAACTCGACGTTTGGCTCCACGGCGTCCGCGTGGCGACCTTGCGTGAAGTCCGGACGCGCAAACTTCGCCTCGCCAGCCTGCCGCAGCGGCCATCGCAGAGGGGTTGTCTCGCTGGGGTTCGCTCGATACGTTGGGAGACGCCGCCGTCGTCAGTGGTTGATGGACGGAGTGGTTCTCGGAACACGGTTCCTCTTGAGTTCGCTGATGAAGGAATCGATGATGGCCATTACCGACGCGTCGCGGTATGCGATGCAGAGCGCGCTGATCAAAGCGATCGGTGCGGACGAAGCGGAGACGTTGATGGAACATCTTCCGCCGCTGGGCTGGGGTGACGTCGCGACGAAGACGGACCTTGCGTTGCTCAACGCTGAGCTTCGCCTCGAAATGGAGAAGCTGCGGTCGGAGATGGAGAAGCAGCGGTCGGAGTTCAAGGACGCGATGCATCGCCAGATGGTGTGGATGATCTCGACCATCTTCGCCGCGATCACGGTGGGCAGTGCCATGGCGGGCGGGATCGCCGCCTGGATCGCACAGTGAGTCGTACCTGCATGCGCAGTGTCTGGGTTGACCTCGCGTTGGCCCAGACGTTGCGCATGGTGAGTGGCGGCTGTCGCGTGATGCCTAGCGCCGCGAGCACCCCGTCGTCGCCTGTGACAAGCACCGCATCTCGTCAACTTTGGCTCGCGAGCCGCACGCTGAGTAAGTTCTAAGGCCGTGTGGACCGCGAGTGACTTTCTCCGGCAGTACCTCGTTGTACTGATATTCGCCGCTGTCGGTGCAGGCCTCGTCGGTTTGCTGCTCGGCCTGAGCTACCTGTTGCGGCCCAACCGGGTGCAACCGGAGAAGCTCAAGACCTACGAAAGCGGCGTCGACCCGGTCGGCTCGATGTGGACCCAGTCGCACGTGCGGTACTACATCTTCGCCCTGCTGTTCGTGCTGTTCGACATCGAAACCGTGTTCATCTTCCCCTGGGCGACCCGCCTCGAAACCTACGGGGTGTTCGGCCTCATCGAGATGGGCGTGTTCGTGTTCATTCTTCTGCTCGGCCTCGTGTACGCCTGGCGCAAGGGGGTCCTCAAGTGGGTCTAGGCCTCGTCGAGAGCGGCAAGATTCCCAAGCCGCTCGGCAAGCTGTTGAACCAGGGCCGCAAATACTCCCTCTGGGCCTACCAGTGGGGGCTTGCGTGCTGCGCCATCGAGATGGGTGCCGCGTTCGGTTCGCCCCGCTACGACGTGATGCGCTTCGGCGTCATCCCGCTGCCGGCCAGCCCCCGCCAGGCCGACCTGCTGGTCGTGTCGGGCACCGTCACCGACAAGATGGTCCCGCCGATCCGCCGCCTGTACGAGCAGATGCCCGACCCGAAGTACGTGATCTCGATGGGTTCGTGCGCCAACTGCGGCGGCCCGTACTGGGACTCCTACTCGGTCACCAAGGGCGTCGATCAGGTCATCCCCGTCGACGTGTACGTCCCCGGATGTCCGCCCCGACCCGAAGCACTCCTCGAAGGTGTCGTGTTGTTGCAACAGCGCATCGGCACCGAAGACATGCAGAGCCGTTGGCGAGGTGATCCCATTGTCGTCGACTGACGAAACCGCCGAAGAAACCGCGGCAACCGCCGAAGCCACAGAGGCCGCGGCAGACGAGACCGCAGCCGCCGCGCCGGCTCCGGAGCCCGAGCCCGAAGAGGTTCGCGAACCCGACCCGCTGCGCGACGCACTCCTCGCCGAGCTCTCCTCGCTCATGGGCGATGCCATCGTCGGCTCACACATCATTCCCGGCAAAGACATCTGGGTGCGGGTCCGCACCGACGCCTGGGCCGAGGTCGCCAACACCGTGCGCACCGTCATGGGCGCCCGTTTCTTCAGCTTCCTTTCGGCCATCGACTGGATGCCCTCGCCGTTCGGTCGCTCCCTCGACTCCGCGGTCGACATGGCGATCAACAACACCGAGCCCAAAGCCCCCGAGCCGATGCAGACCGGTTACGCCGGTGGCGATACCCGCTTTCAGGTGTTCGCCCGCGTCACCAACCTCAAGGACCACTGGGGCATCACCCTCAAAGCCGACGCCGGCGACGAGAACCCCACCATCGGCACCTGGACCAAGGTCTACGCGGGGGCCGATTGGCACGAACGAGAGATGTACGAAATGTTCGGCATCGACTTCGTCGGCCACCCCGGCCTGCGCAAGCTCTATCTGCCCACCGACTTCGAAGGTCACCCGCTGCGCAAAGACTTCCCGCTGCTCGCACGCATGGTGAAGCCGTGGCCGGGCATCGTGGATGTCGAACCCATGCCGGGCGACGGCTCCGAAGACTCCGACGCATCGAACGAGGAGGCGGCATCATGACCGCGATCAGCGATCGTCAACGACTCCAATACGCCGCGGCGCAGGCCAACGACACCCGCCTGAATGTCGAACTCGAAACCGAGGGCATGACCCTCAACATGGGGCCCCAGCACCCGATGACGCACGGCTCGCTGCGCATCGTGGCCCGCCTCGACGGCGAACAGGTCATCTCGGCCGACCCGATCATCGGCTACATGCACCGCGGCTACGAAAAGCTCACCGAGGTGCGCTCGTACCCGCAGGTCACCACCCTGGTGAACCGCCTCGACTGGCTCGGCAGCTTCGCCAACGAGGTGCCCTTCATCCTGGCGTGCGAACAGCTCATGGACGTCGAGGCCCCGCCCCGCGCCCAGCACATCCGCACGATCCTGTTCGAACTCAGCCGCATGGCCAACATCACGCTGTTCCTCGGCGACACCGCCATGCAGCTCGGCGCCATGACCCCGCTGTTCTATGCGTTCCGCGACCGCGAACACGTGCTGAACCTCATCGAAGCGGTCACCGGCGGACGCTTCCACCCCAACTTCGACCGCATCGGCGGCCTCAAAGACGACCTGCCCAAGGGCTGGATCGTCGAAGCCAAGGCCGTCATGCAAAAGATCCGCGACTTCTGCGACGAGATCGACGAACTCATCGTCGGCAACGAGATCTTCCAGGCCCGCACCCGCGGCATCGGGGTCATCCCGCCCGACGTCGCCCAGCAATTCGGGCTTTCGGGTCCCAACCTGCGCGGCTCGGGCATCGACTACGACATCCGTCGCGACAACAACATCGGCCTCGCCTACGACAAGGTCGACTGGAAGGTCTGGACCCACCCCGACTGCGACAGCTTCAGCCGCTACTGGGTGCGCCTGCAGGAAACCCGCGAATCCACCAGGATCGTCGACCAGCTCCTCGACACCATCCCGTCGGGGCCGGTCATGGCCAAGGTGCCCCGCATCATCAAGGTGCCCGCCGGCGAAGCGTACGTCTCCACCGAGAACCCGCTCGGTGAGATGGGCTACTACGTGGTCTCCAAAGGCGACCTGGTTCCGTTCCGTGTCAAGATCCGCACGGCGAGCTTCAACAACATCTCGATCGCCCCGTGGGTGCTGCGCGGCACCTACGTGCCCGACGTCGTGTCGATCCTCGCTTCGCTGTACTTCATCCTGGGGGACATCGACCGATGATCGGCCTTGCGTACTGGATCGAAACCCTCATCCGGGTCGGCGCGGGTGCAGGCATCCTGCTCACCGGCGCTGCGGTGGCGGTGTATCTGTTCCTGTTCAAACTCGTCTCGTTCATGCAGTCGCGCCTCGGCCCGATGGAAGCCGGCCCGCACGGTTCGCTGCAGCTCGTGGCCGAGGTCGGCAAGTGGATCCAGAAACAAGACCTCATCCCAGAAAACGCCGACCAGAAGCTGTTCAAGATCCCGCCGTTCATCGCGCTGGCCACCACCTTCTTGGTGTTCGTGGTCATCCCGGCCGGGCCGAACGCTTTCGTGTCCAGCCTGCCGATGGGCATCTTCTATGTGTTGGCGGTGTCGTCGCTGTCGGTGCTCGGCATCCTCATCGCCGGCTGGGCCTCGGCCAACAAATACGCCCTGATGGGTGCCATCCGTGCCGCCGGTCAGCTCATCGCCTATGAGTTGCCGATGGTGCTCGCGGTGGTCGGCGTCGTCATCCAGGCCGGCACCCTCAACATGCAAGAGATCATCGGCGCCCAGGCCAACGGTTCGATCTTCGGCCTCGACTTCATGGGCAACCCGTACATCTTCACCCAGATCATCGGGTTCGTGATCTTCATGATCGCCATCCAAGCCGAACTCGGCCAGACCCCCTTCGACATGCCGATCGCCGAATCCGAGGTCGTCGGCGGTTACCACATCGAATACACCGGCATCCGGTTCCTGGTGTTCTTCCTGTCGGAATTCGCCTCCGCCGTCGGGTTCTCCGCCGTGGCCGCCACCCTGTTCCTCGGCGGCTGGGCACTGCCCGCAGCCTGGGGTGTTCCGATCGGCGCAATGCACGTGCTCGGCCCGGTCATCATCTTGGCCAAAGCCCTCGCACTCACCGGCGTGGTGTTCTGGGTGCGGTTCACCCTGCCCCGCTTCCGCGAAGACCAGCTGCAGCGTTTCGCCTGGAAGTTCCTCATCCCGTTGGCGCTCGCGAACATCGCCGTCACGGCGGTTCTGAAGGTGGCGCTGTGATGCGCGGCGACGTTGTCATGAAGGGGACGCTGTAATGCCTGTACCCAAGCCCCCGGTCGTCGGACTCCTCAAAGGTATGGCCGCCACGGCGCGTACCACGACGGAGACGATGTTCCCCGACGGGTTGAAGAAGCCGATCCCCCAACCCACCAAGGGCGCGGCGACGGTTCAATACCCGCACGAAAAAGAAACGCCCGCCACCCGGGCCCGCGGCGTCATCGCCCTCAACGAGGACAACTGCACCGCCTGCATGCTGTGCGTGCGCGAATGCCCCGACTGGTGCATCTACATCGAGGCCCACAAAACCCTCGCCCCGCCGCGACGCGCCGGTGGCAAGCCCCGCTCGGTCAACGCGCTCGACCGTTTCGACATCGACTACTCGCTGTGCATGTACTGCGGCATCTGCGTCGAGGTCTGCCCCTTCGAAGCGATCTACTGGTCGCCCGAATACGAATACTCCGAACTGCGCATCGCCGACCTCCTGCACGACAAGGAACGCCTCGGCGAATGGTTCGAGACCGTGCCGGACTTCGAACCCCATGAAGCCGGATCCGAGTTCAAGCAGAAGCCCGTCTCGCGAAAGGGCTCCAAATGAGTGCGTCAGCGATCGCAACGCTGCTTGCATCAGACGTGAGCTTCGCGCTCCCCGCCAACATCGCGTTCGGCATCACCGCAGCGGTGATGGTGTACGCCGCGTTGCGGGTCGTCACCACCAAAAACGTGGTGCACGCCGCCCTGTGGCTCATCGTCGTGCTGTTGGGCGTCGCCGTGAACTTCGTGCTGCTCCAGGCCGAGTTCCTCGCCGCCACCCAGGTGATGGTCTACGTCGGCGCCATCGTGGTGCTGTTGTTGTTCGGCGTCATGCTCACCCGGGCACCCCTCGGCGTCAGCGACGACCTCGACAACCCGAAGGCCAAGCCCGGAGCCATCCTCATCGCCATCGTGATGTTCGTGCTCATGGCCGGCACCTCGATCGCCTCGTGGGGCGACGACAAGATCGGCTTCGTCACCGAAAACGACATCGGAGCGGTCTCCGACTCGATCTTCGGCAACTACCTGGTTCCCTTCGAGGTCGTCTCGGTGCTGTTGTTGGCTGCGCTCATCGGCGCCATCGTCCTGGCGAGAAAGGACTGACGCCGTGCTGTTGAACCAGTTCCTCATCTTGTCCGCCGCCCTTTTCTCCATCGGCATCTACGGCGTGCTCGTGCGCCGCAACGGTGTGTTGGTGCTCATGTCGGTCGAGATGATCCTCAACTCGGTGAACATCAACCTGGTCGCCTTCGGTGCCCACCACGGAATCTCCGGACAGGTATTCGCACTGTTCGTGTTGGCCGTCGCCGCTGCCGAGGTCGGTATCGGTCTGGCGATCGTGCTGCTCATCTATCGCAACCGACGCTCCATCGACTTCGACGAACTCGACGAGTTGAAGGGCTGAGGGGAGAGGCATGCTTCACCACGTTTGGATCCTTCCGGCGCTCATGGCGCTGTCGTTCGTTCTGATCCTGTTCTTCGGCAAGCGCACCCCCGGCCAGGGCCACTGGATCGGCATCGCCAGCATCGGCGCCTGTCTCATCATGTCGCTGGTCATCGGCGCCCAGTGGATGCAACGGGCCAACGAGCCCGCCCACACCCAGGCCGAAGCGTTCGCAGATGTGAACCCGAGCTGTTCGGCCACCGCGGCGGGATTCCTCGACGGCACCCTGCATGAAGCCTCACACGGCGAAGAGGCCGACCACGCGGCGACCGAAGCAGGCGCCGAGGGCGACCACGCCGCTGCTGCGACCGCGACCGCCGCTGCCGACGGCCACGGCCGGTCACGCGCCGCAGTGTCTTCGGGCTCCGCGGTTTCGTCGGGCTCCGCGGCCGCGGCCAGCGAGGGCGAGGCGTCCTACAGCCGTCCGATCGTCAAGTGTGTCCACTGGTTCAACTCGGGCGGCGTCGACATCAAGATCGGCACCATGCTCGACGGCGCCAGCGCGCTGATGCTCATCGTCGTGTCGATCGTGTCGCTGCTCGTGCACGTCTACTCCACCGACTATGTCGGCGGCGATCGTCGCTACACCCACTACTTCGCCTTCCTCAGCCTGTTCACGGCCTCGATGATGTTCTACGTCATCTCCGAAAACACGCTGCAGATGATCGTGGGCTGGGAACTCGTCGGGCTCTGTTCGTTCGCCCTCATCGGCCACTGGTGGGAGGAGCGGCCCAACACCGACGCCGCGCTCAAGGCCTTCCTCACCAACCGTGTCGGCGACACCGGCCTGCTCGTCGGCATGATCATGTTGTTCTTCCTCGCCGGCGACTACTTCGGGTCCAACGGCACCTTCAACGTGATCGACATCAACTATGCGGCCAACAACGGCGGCATCGAACACAAGATGTTGCTCATCGCCAGCGTCGCCCTCGTCGCGGCGGTCATGTCGAAGTCCGGCCAGTTCATCCTGCACACCTGGCTGCCCGATGCCATGGCCGGCCCCACCCCGGCCTCCGCGCTCATCCACGCCGCCACCATGGTGGTCGCGGGCATCTTCATGGTCGCCCGCCTGTATCCGGTGTTCTTCGACGGCCTCGCCATCGGCGGTTCGTCGATCAACTACCTCGCCGTCGTCGGTTCGGTCACCGCCCTGTTCGGCGCCCTGATGGGCTTCGTGCAAAAGGACATCAAGAAGGCGTTGGCCTACTCGACGGTGTCGCAGCTCGGATTCATGGTGGCCTCCCTGGGGGTCGGCGCCTGGACCGCAGCGCTGTTCCACCTGTTCACCCACGCTATGTTCAAAGCCTGTCTGTTCCTCGGCGCCGGCTCGCTCAGCCACGCCGCACACCACAGCTTCAACATGGTCGACGACATGGGTGGTCTTCGAAAGGTCATGCCCAAGACCTACTGGACCTACCTCATCGCCACCCTGTCGCTGGCGGGCGTGTTCCCCCTCGCCGGGTTCTGGTCGAAAGACGAGATCATCGCCGGCACCGGCGGCATGAACACCGCCACGGGTGCCTACACCTTCGTGCTCATCATGTTGCTGGCCGCAGCGTTCTGCACCGCCGCCTACATGACCCGCACCATCTACTACGCCTTCTTCGGCGAGTACCGCGGCCACGGCCACCCGCACGAGTCGGGTCCGCGCCTCACCGTGCCGCTGATGATCCTCGCCTTCCTGGGCGCGGTCGCCGGCTTCGCCAACCTGCCCCACAAGTTTTTCGGGCTCGAATTCGGCGCCGCCGCACAGCAGTTCACCAAGTTCGTCGAACCGATGGGCGACTACTTCCCGGCCCACGCACAGGGCTTCACCCACGCCGAGTTCAACGGTGGGCTCGCGCTGTTGGCCACCGTCATCGGGCTGGCCGGCATCGCGATCCCCGCAGCGTTCTACGCCGGCAAGTTGCCGTTCCTCGAGAACCTTGCGTCACGCAACGCGGTCGCCGGATTCTTCAAGCGGATCCTCGAAAACAAGTACTACCTCGACTGGCTCTACACCGACGTCATCACCGCGTTCGTCAAAGGCCCACTCGCCCGTGCCGCCAACTGGACCAACCAACACATCCTCGACGGCATCGTCAACGGTGCCGGCCGCTATGCGGCTCGCACCGGCAAGTGGGTGTACAGCAACATCGACCAGGGCGTCGTCGACGGCACGGTCAATGGTCTCGGACGGGTCGCAAGCGCCAGCGGTGGCGAGTTGCGCAGACTCCAGACCGGAAACATTCAGCAATACGCATCGCTGCTCTTTGCAGCGGCAGCACTTCTCGCCGGCGTCATCGTGATCGTCGTCGGTAGTTGAGCCCAGTGAGGAAGACAAGGAACCTTTCATGAACACCTGGCTGAACAACTGGAGCCTCGCTCTGGTCACCTTCCTACCGCTGGTCGGCGCAGCACTCATGTGGCTCGTGCCCAAGCAGGAAGAGCAGATGCACAAGCTCATCGCGCTCGTGGCGTCGTTGGCCACCGCCGCGACCGGCATCTGGATCTTCACCAACTTCAATTACGACAACGGACACTTCCAGTTCGTCATCGACAAGAGCTGGATCGAGGTGATCAACGCCCGGTTCATCATGGGCCTCGACGGCTTGTCGCTGCCGCTGATGGGCCTGACCCTCGCGGTGGTGCCACTCGTCATCGTGTACTCGTGGAACCACATCCCGTCTCCGGGTAACCCCAAGGCGTTCCTATCGCTGATGCTCGTACTCGAGACCGGCATGATCGGGTCGTTCCTCGCCGAGGACCTCGTGTTGTTCTTCGTGTTCTTCGAAGTCGTGCTGTTGCCGATGTACTTCATGATCGGCGTGTGGGGCGGCGAAGACCGCAAGTACGCGTCGTTCAAGTTCTTCATCTACACGATGTTCGGCTCGGCCCTCATGTTGTTGGCCTTCCTGTCGCTGTACTTCCTCGCAAAGGACCCGACCACCGGCGAACTCGCCCGCACCTTCGACATGCGTGCGCTTCCGGGCCTCACCGGCGGCATCGCCCACGGCACCCAGTTGCTCATCTTCGGCGGCATGTTCGTCGGCTTCGGCATCAAGGTCCCGATGTTCCCGTTCCACACCTGGCTGCCCGACGCCCACACCCAGGCGCCCACCCAGGGTTCGGTCATCCTGGCCGCCGTGCTGCTGAAGCTCGGCACCTACGGCTTCGTGCGCATCGCCATCAACATTCTCCCCGACGCCGCCAAGAGTTGGGCTCCGGTCATCGGCATCCTCGCCGCCATCGGCATCATCTACGGTGCGCTCGGCTGCCTGGCCCAGACCGACATGAAGCGGCTCATCGCCTTCTCGTCGGTGGCCCACATGGGCTATGTGATGCTCGGCATCTCGACGCTCACCAAGCACGGCATCAACGCCGCGATGTTCGGCATGGTGGCGCACGGCCTCATCACCGGCATGTTGTTCTTCGTCGCCGGATCCATCAAGGAGCGCTACCACACCCTCGACATGGCCCGCCTCGGTGGCCTGCTGAAGTCCGCCCCGAAGATGGGCTGGATTCTCGGCTTCGCCTCGATGGCCTCGCTCGGCCTTCCCGGCCTCGCCGGTTTCTGGGGTGAGTTCCCCGCCATCCTCGCGACGTTCAACCCCGCCGAGGGCCTGAGCCTGCCGTTGTTCCGCACGCTCATGGTCGTCGCCGCCATCGGCACCACCTTCGCCGCGGCGTACCTGTTGTGGATGTATCAGCGAGTCGCCTTCGGTGTGCCCACCGAGGAATTCGAAAACGACCCGCACATTACCGACGTCAATATCACCGAATGGATCGCATGGACCCCGTTCCTCGCCGCGATCGTCGTGTTCGGTTTCTTCCCCGGCCTCATGTTCGACGTGACCGAGACCGCCCTGAAAGCTCTGAACCTGGGAGCCTGATCGATGCTCGCCTTTACCGCACCGGTACTCGACTGGCACGCATTCGCGCCGGAGATCGTGCTGGTCGCGACCCTCTGTGTGATGTTGATCGTGGACGTGATCCAGCTGGATCGCGCCCGTGCGGTCATCGGCACGATCGCCGGCCTCGGCTTTCTCGGAGCCGTCGTGCCGATCATCACCCTCGCCAGCTCCGACGTGGCCGTCCGGTCGATGTTCGGAGGGGCCTACGTCGTCGACCAGACCTCGCTGCTGCTCAAAGGGCTCTTCGTCGTGTCGGCCTATGTGGTCGTGTTGTTGTCCACCAACTACGTGGCCGACGGCGACTACTGGGAATCGGAGTACTACCACACCCTCGTCGCCTCGGTGATCGGCATGACCGTCATCACCTCGGCCCGAGACATGATCTCGATCTTCGTGGCCTTCGAACTGTTGTCGATGCCGACCTACATGCTGGCGAGCTGGCGCAAACGCGACACCCGCTCCAACGAAGCCGGCCTCAAGTACTTCCTGATGGGCGTGTTCGCCTCGGGTCTCATGTTGTACGGCATGTCGCTGCTGTACGGCTGGGGCGGCTCGACGCTGCTCAGCGACCTGGCCGTGGCCTTCTCGAAGGACAGCTCGCCGGCCGTGCTCATGGGTTCGTTGATGGTGATCGTCGGCTTCGGGTTCAAGGTGTCGGCCGTGCCGTTCCACCAGTGGGCCCCCGACACCTACGAAGGTGCGCCGACCCCGGTCACCGCCTTCCTGGCCGTCGCCTCGAAGACCGCCGGTGTGGTCGGGCTCATCCAGTTCTGCGCCCTGCTGTTCGGCCCGGTGCAGGGCGACCTCACCAAGGCGACCACGCCGATGTTCCTGATCCTGTCGATCGCCTCGATGCTGGTCGGCAACATGATCGCCCTCAAACAGACGAACCTCGTGCGCATGTTGGCCTACTCCGGAATCGGCCAGGCCGGCTACATCCTCGCCCCGTTCGCCGTGATCGGTTCCGACAAGGCGGCCGATGGAGTGGTGCCCGCCGTAGTGACCTACTTGGTGATCTACGCGGCGATGAACCTCGGAGCGTTCGGCGTCGTCATCGCGGTGGCCCGCAAGACCCGCTCGGCGGAAATCTCCAGTTACGCCGGACTCTTCCACTACGCCCCGGGCCTCACGGTGGTGATGACCGCGTTCTTGTTCTCCCTCATCGGGTTCCCCCCGGCTGCGGGCTGGTACGGCAAGTTCGCCATCTTCAAGGTGCTCATCGACGCCGACACCCCCGCCGGATACACCCTGGCGATCGCCATCGTGGTCACGTCCACAATCGCTGCGTACTACTACCTCAACGTCGCGAAGACGATGTGGTTCGACGACGTGGCCGACGGCGACACCACCCCGATCAAGGTCGTCCCCGCAGTGGGTGTGGCCCTGGCGATCGCGGTGGTCATCACCATGGTGCTGGGTGTGTTCCCGTCGCTCATTTCCGACGCCGCAAACTTCACGCCGATGGCGGCCGCCGGAATCTGAGCGGGCGCCGGAATCTGACCGGGCATCAGGTCCTGAGATGTCGGGTCCTGAGCTGTCGGGTCCGGCCGGCGCCGGTCCTGAGCTGTCGGGTCCCGAGCGTTTCGACCGGTACGTCGAGCGTTGCCTCTATGACCCGATTTCGGGTTTCTACGCGGCGCACGGCCAGGCCGGGGGATCGCGTGGCGACTTCCTGACCAGCCCCGAGGTCGGGCCGTTGTTCGGGCATCTGATCGGGCGGTACCTCGACACCGTGTGGCGCGACCTCGGCGAACCCGCGCCGTTCACCGTCGTCGAATGCGGGGCCGGTAGGGGAACGTTGGCCAGGGCGGTGTTGTCGAGTGGGCCCGAGTGCTTGGCGGCATTGAGCTACGTGTGTGTGGAGCGCTCGGAGCGGCTGCGGGCTACTGCTCGTGATCTGCTGGGCGAGTCGGCGCGGGTGTGTGGGTCGCTTGAGGAGGTGGAGGCGCCGTTCGTCGGGGTGGTGATGGCGAACGAACTGCTCGACAACCTGGCGTTTCGTCTCGTGGTGCGCGACGCGGCCGAGGGCTGGGCTGAGGTGTTCGTCGTGGACGGGGCGCCGGTGCTCGGCGAGTTCGATGGCTCGGGTGGGCCGATTGACGTGGACGCGCCAGCCGGCACGCGACTCCCGCTACAGGACGAGGCGGCCTCGTGGGTGGGCGACGCACTCGAACGCCTCGAGGCCGGGCGGTTGTTGATCATCGACTACGGCGTCGCCGCCACCGCCGAGTTGATCGGACGCGACTGGCTGCGGACCTACCGGGGCCACGACCGCGGATCGGACCCGTTCGAGACCCCGGGGTCGTGCGACATCACCACCGACGTCGCGTTCGACCAACTGCCGGCGGCCACGTCGCTGCGGACCCAGGCGCAGTTCCTGGCCGACCTCGGCATCGACGAACTCGTGGCCGAGGGCAAGGCGCTGTGGAACGAGCGAGCGCACCTCGGCGACCTCGCCGCCATCAAGGCTCGCAGCCGAATCGTCGAGGCCGAGGCACTGACCGACCCTCACAGCCTCGGGGCCTTCCTCGTCGCCGAGTGGGTCGTCTAACGCGGCAGGGCGTAGGTCCAGTTGTCGGTTGACGTACTCCGGTGTCCTACGGCATCGTTACCTGACTCAGTCCCGAGCGGAACGCTCGACCCAATGAAAAGGCGGACCTCGTGGCTCGACCCCCAGTCACGGTTGTCATACCGACGTACAACCGGCCGGAGTATCTCGAAGAGGCACTGCGTAGTCTTGAGCAGCAGACGTTGCTCCCCGATGAGGTGGTCGTGGTGGATGATGGGAGCGACCCGCCGCCGCAACCTTCGAGCACCATTCCTTTGAGGTTGATCTCGCAAGCGAATCGAGGGCCCGCTGCAGCGATTAATCGCGGGGTTGCTGAGGCGGCTGGTGACGTGGTCTTTCTGCTGGCCGATGACGACTTGTTTCATCCCCAACGGATTGAGGCCGCTCTCAAAGCCCATGCGAAGTTCGACCTGGTGGTGTGCGGCCAAACGCAGTTCGCCAGTCAACCGAGCCCAGATCAACTCGCGATCAAGAAGACCGGAGACGGTTGGGCGGAGCGCGTCGTGGCCGATTTCGTCGACAAGACGATCCCGTCGATGGCCGCTTGCTCGTTGCGTCGAGATCAGTGGGTGCCGCTCGACGAGACCTACCGGGCGTGTGAAGACGTGGAATGGTGGATACGACAAGCTGGCCGCTCTTTGAGTGCGGTTCGGATTCGTGGCGATCACCTTCTCGTTCGGAAGCACTCGGGAACCCGTCACCTGAGCGGCACCGAAGCACGGTTGCAGGGCTCGCTCAGGTTGCTTGAGGAACACGCAGAGTTCTACGGGGCCAGGCCGCAGGCGAGGGCCTTTCGTCTTGCGCGAGTTTCAATCATGGCCGGGGAGTTGGGAGAGCGGCGTAGGTCGTTGACGTACGCCGTGCGCGCATTGAGGTGCCGTTTCACGAAAGCCGGGGTCTATGCCCTGCTGCGGTCGGTATCCCCGTAGCGGGCGACCTGACCGTTCCCCGGGGAGGCACGGGCGTTGGCGCGGACCGGGCTGGGCGGTCTAAGACACGATTCCTCCGGCCGAGACGACGGTGTCGCACAATCGGCCCACACCCGCCGCCGCGCCTGCCACCTGCATCCGCCACCCGCCTCTGCCGCCCGCGCCCATACCCGACCCGCCGACCCGCTCGCGCGAACCTCCTGCCCAAAGCGACCTCTCGTGTCACCTCCGGCAGGAAGTTCGAGGCAGCAGCGGTCGTAACGCCGACGGCCCGGTGAGCGGCGCCGCCGGATTCGACGAGCGTCCGGCGCTGGTTGCGTGAACAACGTCGGCAGATAAGCTCAAAGCATGATGCCCGCAACCGATGCCGAGTTGGTTCGATTCGTACCGGTGCTGATGACTCTCGCCGAACGGCACGGGCTGTCCAATCTTCGTCTCGCTGGTCACGGCCAGATTGTTGCGGATGTCGATGCAGGCCGGACTCTCGTTGACGTTGCCCGATTCGAAATCGAGGCCCAGGCAGTCATTCGGGCGGAGATCACCGTGGTCAGTTCGAGAACCGAACTGGCCTCGCAACTCGACTGTCGACCGTTGGTAGCCACTTCGGCCGCGTGACGGAGTTGACGCCCGGCCATCGCGAACTCAGCGGGGCGTTCGACGCTCTTGGGGTGATCGCGGAACTTGTGGGAGAGGGTCGCCTGGAGTTCGATCGGTCGATCGATCGGAGGCTCGCACTGGTTTTCCTGTGGGCAAATGTCGGGAGCCAGCTGAAGCAGTATTGCCGCCTCGTTGCGATTCCACCTGGCATTGAGCCGTTTGCCGGCCCGATCCAGATGCGCGACAAGCTGGTCTATGGGCCGATCAGCGGCATCGACCCCGAACTCGTTTGGGAAACCTGTGTCGTCGATGGGCCGGAACTCGCTACGTACCTGAGCAGGTTGCTGTCGAGCTGGTAGCCAACCTCGCATCCGCCTACGGTCACGGTGAATCGGGGTGTTCGCCGCACTCCTCGCGTGGGCTCGCGCGAACTTTACGCGGAAAGTGACACCACGTGTCACTTTCCGCGTAAAGTTCGAAACAGCCCGCACAAAGTTCGAACTGTGGGCGGCGCGGACGAACCGTCAGCGCGCAGGCGTCAGGCAGCGCGCAGGCGCGCTCAGGCAGTCGTCGCGGCCTTGGTCGGGCGGACGATGCGCCAGAGCTTCTTGTAGAGCGTCTCGTACACCTCGCACGCGGCCGCGGCCCGCGACCCCATGTGATGGATCGGCGCCCGAGCCGCAGCGGCCTCGGCGATCGCCACCCGCAGTGGGATGTAGGGCTGCCACACCGCCTTGCGGCCGACGATGTGCACGAGTTCCTCGAGGTGATAGTCGGCATCAGCGCTGCGTGCCGGCGAGCGGTTCACGATCACCCCGGCGAGGTTGAGTCGGTCGTTGTGGCGATCCCACACCTCCTCGATCAGATCGGCGACCGGATTGATGCCGCGCAGGCTGAGCGCGGTCGGCTCGACCACGATGATCGTCTGAGTAGCGGCCGCCAACCCGTTGGTCGTGAGCGCACCGAGCGATGGAGGGCAATCGATCAGCACGAGGTCGTACGCGTCGGTCACGCCCTGAAGGCCCTTGCGTAGGCGGGTCTCGGTCTTGGATCCGAGCAGCATCGTGTCGAGCCCGCCGCGGATCACCTCGAGGTGCTGCAGCGCCGGCACCGATGGCAACACGTCGACCAGTGGGCTCCAGGTGGAGGGCGTGATCGCCTGTTTGGCGGAGCCGGCACGGTTGGCGTTCAACACATCGGCCACCGAACGCTGAACCTGTTCGGTGTCGACCCCGAGCACCCACGACGACGCCCCCTGTGGGTCGAGGTCGATGACGAGCACCCGATGTCCACGAGCCATGGCGGCGGACGTGAGCCCGAGCGTGACCGAGGTCTTGCCGACCCCACCCTTCTGATTGACGACGGCGACGACCTCTCCCATGGCTGACATCGTTGTCGGTGCCGGGCGACGAAACAAGGTCGATCGTCGGGCTAGTTTTTGGGTGCGGCCGACCGGCCGCGAGCAAGGGGGATACGTCGTGAGCGACCAGACAATCGAGCATTACCTCGATGAACATCGCACGTTTCAACCGTCACCGGAGTTTGTGGCGCAGGCGAACGTTTCGGACCGTTCGCTCTACGACGCAGCCGACGCCGATTACGAACAGTTCTGGGCCGATCAAGCCCGGCGTTTCGTGAGCTGGTATGACGACTTTCACACGCCGCTCGAGTGGAACGCCCCCGATGCGAAGTGGTTCGTCGGCGGCACCCTCAACGTTTCGTACAACTGCCTCGACCGCCACGTCGAAGCCGGCCTCGGCGACCGGGTCGCGCTGCTGTGGGAAGGCGAACCGGGAGACATCCGCGCCATCACCTACGCGGAACTCACCGACGAGGTCAGCCGTTTCGCCAACGTGTTGAAAGATCTCGGCGTGCGGCGCGGCGACCGCGTGGCGATCTACATGCCGATGATCCCCGAACTGCCCGTCGCCATGCTGGCCTGCGCCCGCATCGGTGCCGCTCACTCGGTCATCTTCGGCGGGTTCAGCCCCGACTCGATCGCGGACCGCGTCAACGACGGCGAATGCGTCGCCGTGGTCACCGCCGATGCCGGATATCGCCGCGGCGCACCCTCTGCGCTCAAGGTGAACGTCGACACCGCACTGGCGGAATGCACGAGCGTGCGCAACGTGGTCGTAGTGAACCGCTGCGATCTCGACGTCGACATGGTGGAGGGCCGCGACCACTGGTATCACGACCTCATCGCATCGGCCTCCACGGTGTGCGAACCCGAACGAATGGACGCCGAGGACCTGCTGTTTCTCCTCTACACCTCCGGCACCACCGCCAAGCCCAAGGGCATCATGCACACCACCGGCGGCTACCTCACCCAGACGGCGTTCAGCACCTATTACACCTTCGACCTCAAAGCCGACCGCGACATCTACTGGTGCACCGCGGACTGCGGCTGGGTGACCGGGCACAGCTACATCGTCTATGGCCCACTCGCTAACGCCGCGACCTCGGTCATGTATGAGGGAACCCCCGACACACCACGCCTCGAGGACCGACAGGGCGACCCGTCGACGTGGCACAAGGACCGCTTCTGGGACATCATCGAACGCCACGGCGTCACCCAGCTCTACACCGCACCCACCGCGATCCGGACCTTCATGAAGTGGGGCGCCCAGGAACCCGCCCGCCACGACCTGTCCAGCCTGCGTCTGCTCGGATCGGTGGGCGAACCGATCAACCCTGAGGCCTGGGTCTGGTATCACCTCAACATCGGTGCCGAACGCTGCCCGATCGTCGACACGTGGTGGCAGACCGAAACCGGCGCCCACATGATCAACGGTCTGCCCGGGGTCGTGGCCTCCAAGCCGGGGTCGGCCACGGTGCCGCTTCCCGGCATCGGGGTGGAGGTCGTCGACGACGCCGGCAACCGCATCACCGAAGGTGGCGGGTATCTGACCCTCACCCGGCCCTGGCCCTCGATGCTGCGCGGCATCTGGGGAAACCACCAGCGCTACGTCGACACCTACTGGTCGACCTATCCGGGGCGGTACTTCGCCGGCGACGGTGCCCGCATCGATTCCGACGGATACCTCTGGCTGCTGGGCCGCGTCGATGACGTGATGAACATCTCGGGCCACCGGATCTCGACCACCGAGGTTGAAAGCGCGTTGGTCGATCACGAGGCGGTGGCCGAGGCGGCGGTCGTGGGTGCGGCCGACGACACGACCGGGCAGGCGATCTGCGGGTACGTGATCCTGCGCGGCAACGTCGACGCCTCCGACCCCGAGGCGCGGGCTGCCCTCGTGGAGGACATCCGCCAACACGTCGCGGCGAAGCTCGGGGCGATCGCCCGGCCGCGCTCGGTCGTGGTGGTGAGCGACCTGCCGAAGACCCGCTCGGGCAAGATCATGCGCCGGCTCCTCAAAGACGTGGCCGAGGGGCGCGAGCTGGGCGACACCACGACCCTCGCCGACCCCAGCGTGGTCGACGAGCTCCGCGGTTCCTGACTCCGGCATTCGCCTGTACCCCGCAATCGCCTGTGCCCGGCAATCGCCTGTGCCCCGCAATCGCCTGTGCCCGGCAATCGCCTGTTCTCCGATAACCAGTGGTCGTGATCACGACCACTGGTTATCGGAGAACAGGCTGGGGCGCGCGAGGCTGGGGCGCGCGAGGCTGGGGCGCGCGAGCGGGCTGGTTCAGGCGGCGAGGGCGGCGGTGACGATACCCACGATCACCCGTTGAGCCGCGGCCTTGGACAACCCCTGGAACGAACGCAAGCGCTCCCAGGCCCCCCAGCTCAGCGCCAGGTCCATCGTGTTCAGCGCGTTCTTGCGCTCGGCCGTCGACATGGCTGCCAGCTCGACCGCGAACAGGTCCGCGAGTTGGCGCTGCAGCGCGCCGTTGCCCAGCTTCACGACCTGTTCGATTTCGGGGCCGTTTTGCACCTGGCCCATCGCGAAACGACGTACCGGCGTGAGCTTCTCGTTGGCGGTTGAGCGGATCTTGGTGATCTGGGTGATTCGATCGGCCAACGGCAGCGTCACGTCGGGCACGAGGAACAAGGCGCCGGCGTCTTTGGAGACGTCGGCGATGACCGCCGAGCGGATGTCGTCGAGGCTGTCGAAGAGCCGGAAAATCGAACGGTGAGCGATCCCCGAATGCTCGGCGAGCGCCGCGGCGGTGGGGAACCCGTTATGGGTCTCGATGTAGGAGATCGTGGCGTCGATCAGACGCTTTCGGCTGCGCTCGCTACGAAGACGCCGTCCGTCGATGGATGGTAGATCCGACACAAACAGGGACCATACACTGCCAATGCCTCGGCGGGGTCGCGAACTGCGTGGTCTGTGTCGCATCTCAGCCCGTCGCCCCGCAGCGGTGCGGCGCCGTGGTTCAGTGGAGGTGCCGAAACGGGCAGATGCGCCCGTCACGCCCAGGTCAGGACTTCGCCATGATGAACAACCTCAAGACCGCAGCACTGCTGGCAGCCATGGGCGGGCTGATCATGGCGTTGGGTGCGATGTTGGGCGGCCGCAGCGGACTCACCATCGGGCTCATCATGGGCCTGGTTATGGTCGCCGGGTCGTACTGGTTCAGCGACAAGCTCGCCATCGCGTCGGCACGCGCACGGCCGGTGAGCGCACAGGAGTTCCCGCAGTACCACGCCACGGTCGCCAACCTGGCACAGCGCGCGAACATCCCGATGCCGCGCCTCTATGTCGCCCCCAACCCTCAGCCAAACGCTTTCGCCACCGGACGCAACCCGGCCAACGCCGCGGTGTGCATCAACGAGGGGCTCATGCAGTACCTCACCTGGGAGGAGATCTCCGGGGTGCTGGCCCACGAGATCTCCCACGTGCGCAATCGCGACATCCTCACGAGTTCGGTCGCGGCGGCCATCGCCATGGGCATCACCTTCACCGCCCGCATGGCGATGTGGGGCGCGATGTTCGGCGGCGGAGGGCGAAGCGACGACCGCGACGGCGGGGGCATCGGCGCGTTGTTCATGGTCATCTTGGCGCCAATCGCGGCCTCGGTCATCCAGATGGCAGTGAGCCGAAGCCGAGAGTACGAAGCCGACGCCTCGGCCGCCCGACTGCTCGGCACCGGCGAACCGCTCGCCCGTGCGCTCGAGAAACTCGAGATCGGGGCACAACGCATTCCGGCCGAGGTCAACGAAGCGCAGGCACAGGCCTACATCGTCAATCCGTTGCGCGGAGGCGGGCAGAGTCTCGCCCGCATGTTCTCGACCCACCCGTCGACCGCGGACCGCATCTCCCGCCTGCGCGACCAATCCTGGCGCTGAACTGCCGGCCGCAGCGGGCTAGTCGCGGCAAGCGACGGCTAGTCGCGGAAGTTGCCGAACTGCAGCGGAATGCCGAAATCGTGCTCCTTGCACGCGGCGATCACGTCCTGCAGATCGTCGCGCTTCTTGGCGATCACGCGAATCTGTTCGCCCTGAGTCTGGCTCTGCAAACCCTTGATCCCGAGGGTCTTGATGAACTTGTTGATGTCCTTGGCCCGCTCGGAGTTGATGCCGGCGACCAGCGTCGCCACCTGTCGAACCGTCGCCCCGGCAGCGTCTTCGACCTTGCCGTAATCCAGCGACTTCATCGACAGCTTGCGCTTCGCGAACTTCTCCTCGAGCACCTGGCGAAGCGCGGTCAGACGGTCGGCGCTGACCGTGCGCAACGTGATTTCGGTGGGGGAGAGCTCGATGCTCGAGTCGGTGCCCTTGAAGTCGAAACGATTCGAGACCTCACGCTGGGCCTGATCGACGGCATTGCGCACTTCCTGTTCGTCGATCTCGGAACTGATGTCGAAACTGGGCACGGAGGGCTCCTTCAAAAGACGCTGGCCACGGGCGGGCTGCGGCGACGAACGAGGCGAGATTCCCGCAACGCAGGCGGTTTCGCCGGATACGGCCAACCACGCTATCCAATTTCGCAACCGCGATCGGTGGCGCTACCATGTGGCGTCCTTGGGTCAGTGCCCGAGTGGCCAAAGGGAGCAGGCTGTAAACCTGCCGGCGTAAGCCTACGGAGGTTCAAATCCTTCCTGGCCCACCAAGGATGCCCACCAAACCCCGCCTTCGGGCGGGGTTTCGTGCTGTTCGGACGCGTGTCGGCGACCGCCGCGACCAAACTGGAACCCATGGACACTGTCGACTGGCCCGACTCGGTGCAGCGCGTTCGCCGGCGGCTCGCCCATCTTGGTTATGAGGGCGAGGTGACGATGCTCGCCGAATCGGCCAGGAGCGCGCAGCAAGCCGCGGACGCGGTGGGAGCCGAGGTGGGGGCGATTGCGAAGGCGATCATCTTTCGGCGCAGTGGGGATGACGTGCCCGTGCTGGTCATCACCAGCGGAGCGAACCGGGTCGACATCGCCAAGGTCGAAGAGCTCGTCGGCGAAGTCGGCAAAGCAGATGCCGCCTATGTGCGGGAACGGACCGGCTTTGCGATCGGCGGGGTGAGCCCCATCGGGATGGACCCCGACGCCGTGGTGCTGTTCGACGAGGACCTGACTCGATTCGACACGGTGTGGGCGGCCGCCGGTCACCCCAACTCGGTGTTCGAGGCGACGCCCGCTCAGCTCGCCGCATATGCCGGGGCGCGCGTCGAAGACATCCGGGTCGACGACGGCGAGTCGGATGACTGACATGGCCGGCCTCGGCGAGGAACTGTGCGACGAGCTCGAGGCCATCTACGAACGCGGCCACTACCCGGCGCTGACGGTGCAACGACCGTGGTCGCAGCACAACCCCACACTCGTCGGCGAACTCGCTCGACCCGCCGCGCTGCGGTGGTATCTCATCCGTGAAATCGAGCGACTCGCCGAGGCCGGGGCGACCCTCAGCGCGACCGCGTCACGGGCACGCATCGCGCTCGACGATCCCCGCATGTTTCGCCAGGGGGACGAGTCGAACTGGGACCTGAAGCGCAAGAAGCTTTTCCTGTTCCCGCCCGAACGCATGGAACTCTCGCTCAACCGGCTGTCGCACTACACCGGCACCGAAGCCGAGACGTTTCAGCGCTACGTGTTGTTCACCAACTACCACATGCACGTCGAGGCGTTCCTCGAGATCTTCCCCGACTGTGTGAAGCCGAGCCGGTCGAACGTGCAAATGCCCGCGTACCACCACGTGATGGATAACCACTCGGGCATCACGTTGGTCAACATCGGCGTCGGCCCGTCGAATGCCAAGACGATTTCGGATCACGTGGCCGTCCTGCGACCCGACCTCATGTTGATGATCGGCCACTGCGGCGGACTGCGGAACCGCCAAGACATCGGCGATTTCGTGCTGGCGAGCACCTATGTCCGCGCCGATCAGGTCCTCGACGACGTCTTGGCTGGCTACGTACCGATCGTGTCGAACTTCCAGCTGAACCAGATCCTCCACGACGAGTTGAGCCGACGACGCCTGCCGTTTCGGATGGGCACCGTGTTCACGACCTCTAACCGGAACTGGGAGTTCAACCAAGCCCAACCGTTGGAACAGATCTCCGCGTCGCGAGCGGTGGCCACCGACATGGAATCGGCCACCATCGCCGCCAACGGATTTCGGTATCGGGTGCCCTCGGCGACGCTGCTCGTCGTGAGCGACAAGCCGCTGCACGGTCAACCGAAACTCGAGGGACCGGCCAAGGAGTTCTACGAGGCCTCCAAGCGCCAACACGTCGAGGTGGCGATCTCCGCGGTGAACGAGGTGAACCAGCGTTGGCCGGGCGGATTGCCGTCGGCAGACCTGCGATCGACCGACGAGCCGCTCATCGGTGGTCCGGCGGAGGTGGACTGAGCGCGCTCAGGTTCGCGCCCGCACCCCGCGCCCAGCGCCCCGCGCCGCGCCCCAGTCCGCGTTCTGTAGGTAATCGCGGTGGCTATGACCGCCGCGATTACCTACAGAACGGCAGTGGTGAGGGGGCAGCAGTGGTGGCCGTCGCGCGGGTGGCGGCGGCCCGGCCGGCGTCGTCGCCACTCGACATCGCCGCATCCGCAAGCCAACCCTTGGCCGTGATCCAATCGCCGGCGAACCACACGCCCGGCAGGTCCGCAGTGGCGATCTGCGGGGTGTCCGCCCCCGAGGCGTGTGGTTGCGGGCGATCGTGGGCGACGACCATGCGGCGGCGTTCGATGATCTTGATCGTGCGATCACGCCAGCCCGGCTCCACCGCGTCGAGCGCGGTCTCGAGTTCGGCGCGAGGGTCGAGGTCCGGGCACAGGTCTGGTTCGTAGATCAACCCGTGCAGCACCGCCTGCGAATCCGGCGCGAGGCGGGCGTCGGTCGCGTGGTCGACGAGGTAGAGCGGAACATCGGTTCCGTACAGCGCGGTGCCGCGGCCGGTTCGTGAAGCCAGGACCACCTCCAGGCAGTACGCCTGAACCGGCCGCGCTCGCTTCGCCCACATGCCCAGTTGCTCGCTGCGCTGCCCGGTGAGGCGATGGGCATGTCCTGGTCCGCCGGTTGCGACGACGACCGCACCGGCGCGTATCGAGTTGTGTGATGCCGTGACGCGCACCGCTTCGTCGCCGGCCGTCACCTCGACGACTCGGTCGTGTTCGATCCGCACCCCGAGCTCAAGCGCGACGGCGACCAGACCGTCCACGATGCGCTGCCATCCTCCGTCGAGGTACCTCACGCCGCGGGCTCCGCGCCGCAACTGGGCGAGGGCCGCCGCAGCGTCGGTGTGGTCGGGATCGGCGGCATAAGTGGTGGTCCGCAACATCATCTCGACCAGTGGCCGGGCGTCGGCGGGAACCTCGGCATCGAGCCACTGTCGCAGCGAGCGGCCCTGCGCCTCGTCGACGCATCGCCGTCGCATCGAATGAAGCAGCGTCGTGACCCCCAACAACCCGCCGGTCGCTTGGCGATCGAGCGCACGGCGCCGCTCACCGTGGCGCCACCAGCCGAACCCGCGCTGGAGCGGCATCGAGCCGGCCACGCTCACCCCGTACTCGCGTAGCAGTCGTGTCGCCTCGCCGGCGCTGTAGAGGGCGTGGGGTCCGTGGTTGACGATCGCGTCGCCAGCGCGGTCGCTGCGCGCCCGACCGCCGATCTCGTCGCGCGCATCGACCAACACCACCGACGCCCCGGTGCGGGCAGCGGCGATGGACGCGCTCAACCCGGCGAGGCCTGCGCCCACCACGACGACGTCGACGTCGAGTCCCTCGTTCATCGCGACCCCCTGGCGTTCTGTAGGTACTCTCGGTGGCTGGCGCAACAGAACTTACCTGCAGAACCAAAGAGGGAAGGGTCCGATGAACGACGTCGAGGAAGCAACGCCGCGATTGCGGACCGCCCTCACCGATCGACTCGGCATCGATCATCCGATCCTGTTGGCGGCCATGGGCGACAGCGCGGGTGGGCGACTCGCGGCGGCGGTGTCGAATGCCGGAGCGCTCGGCATGGTGGGCGGGGGATACGCCGACCCCGTGTGGCTGGAGCGCGAACTCCAACTCGTGGGCGACGCCCGGGTCGGCATCGGGTTCGTGACCTTCGCGCTCGACGAACGCCCCGACACGTTGCGCCAAGCGCTCGAGGCCGCACCCGTCGCGGTGCAACTGTCCTTCGGCGACCCGCGCCCGTACGCGGACGCCATCAAGGCCACCGGTGCCGCGCTGATCTGCCAGGTGCAACGCGACGACGAGGTCGACCAGGCGATCGAAGCCGGCGCCGACGTGTTGATCGCGCAGGGACAAGACGCCGGCGGGCACGGCCGACCCGACCGCGGAACCTTCTCGCTCGTGCCGTCCATCGTCGATCGAGCTGGTTCGATTCCTGTGGTCGCAGCCGGCGGGGTTGCCGACGGTCGGGGGCTGGCCGGCGCGCTCGCGCTCGGAGCGGCGGGGGTGTGCGTCGGCACGAGGTTCCTGGCCACCGAGGAGTCCATCACCACCGCGGCGGAGGCGGCTGCGCTGGTCGCTCATGGCGGTGACGACACGGTGCGATCGCCGGTCATCGACCTCGTGCGGGGGCCCGCCTGGCCGGAGGGATACGACGGCCGACTCGTGCGCAATGCGCTCACCGAGCGCTGGGACGGCGACCTCGCCGGGCTCGCCGCGCACCGGGACGAACTCCACGCCGCCTACCACGCCTCGGCACCGGACGACTACACGATGCGGGCGTTGTGGGCAGGCGAGGGCCTCGACCTCATCACCGCCATCGTGCCCGCGGCGACGATCGTCGAACGGATGGTGGTCGAGGCGATCGACCGGTTCCGCGCCGTCAACGCAGCGGTCGTTTAGGCGCCACAGCGGCTCCCACCGCTGCCCTAGCCACTGCCGTCGCCGCTGCCGTCGCCGCTGCCGTTCTGTAGGTAATCGCGGCGGTCATAGCCACCGCGATTACCTACAGAACGCGAACGGGGGCGGGCGCGGGCGGGCGAACGCGAACTGGGGCGTCAGGCGATCGGGCCCGGGACGCGGGCCTCGGTGGGGGTGACCCGGCCGCCGAGGATCGTCTCCATCACGACAACATCGAGGAAACGCCCGAACTTGCGGCCGACCTCTCGCTCGACGCCGATCACCTCGAAGCCGAGTCGTCGGTGGAGTTCGATCGACGCCTCGTGGCCGTCGACGATCCGTGCGAACACCGCGTGGAACCCGTGTCGTTCGGCCTGCTCCAACAGGGCGGTCAACAGCGACCGGCCCACACCGCGGCCCTGATGGTCACGATGCACATACACAGAGTCCTCGACGCTCGTCGAGTACCCGGATCGGCTTCGGTAGGGCGACAGCGACCCGAACCCGATGATGTCGTCACCGTCGGTCGCAACGATCGCGGCGTGGGCTCCGGACCGGTCGGTGATCCAGGCCTGCTGTTCGCTCGCGGTCCGTGGGACGAGGTCGAAGGTGACGATCGAGGTCAACACCTCCTGGTTGTAGATCTCCCGGATCGCCTCAGCATCGTCGACGGTCGCCGCTCGGATCTCCACGGCGCCAAGCGTACCTACCCGCCAACCCTGCGGAGTTCGCTACGACAACACGCCAGGGCTCGCGCCCGGTTCGTTCGTCGTGGCCCCGCTCGTCGTCCCGGCGCTGGTTCCGCCGCTGGGATCGACGGTGCCCGGCGCGGCGCCGTTCGGTTCGAGCACGCTGAGCGCCCCGGTCAATGCCTCGACCCGCGCCCAGTCCATCACCGCAGCGCTGTTGGTCAACAAGATGATCTGTTGTTGCTCCGAGCTGCGCACCAACAGTTCGAGCAGCGGCGCCAACACGTCGGCTTCGATGCCGTCGAACACCTCGTCGAACAGGGTCGGCAGGCTTTCGCCGCTCGCCCCCACCCGGCGCAACTCGCTCAAGTGGCGAACCGTCGAATGGGCGAGGCGGATCACCTTCATCGAGTCGGGCGAGTCGGTGGGGACGTCGGGGCCGAACACGTCGCGCCGAACCCTGGCCGCCGCGTCGATCTCGCTGCGGTGCCGCAGCGCCCACGCCAGTTCGGTGTCGCCGGCGATGGCGGTCCACCGGGCGAACGCGTCGCGGTGGGCCTCGGCCGCGCTCATCAGCGAACGGCGGGTCTGCTCGGAGTCGAACAGGCCGTTCACCCGCTGGATGTGGAACCCGAGGTAGCTCTGGGCGCCGAACTCGGCGAGCGCATCCGATTCCTCGCGGGCCCGGCTCTGCACCGCTCGGCGCAACAACGCAGAGCGGGCGAACATCGCCACGGCCATCACGAACAACGGCGGAATCACGATGAGCTGGTCGATGAACAACGCCACCAGCGATCCGATCAGGGCCACGCCGGTCACCGCAGCGGTGCCCTTGAAGAAACCCGTCGCCTTCGAACGCAACGCCTCGAGTTCCTCGTGTTGGTCCTCGATCACCTCGGCGGCCTCGTTGTCGCTCGACCCTTCGGCCGACGCGTTCGCAATGGCCTCGAGGCGGCGCTGCGAGGCCGACAACGCCTCGCCGGCGACCCACAACTCAGACTGATTGACGTTCGCCAGCCCCTGCACGAGGCGGTCGTGGTCGGTGACGGCCAACAGATCGGCGCTGCTGCGGCACATCGCTGCGGCGGCGTCGGTGCGGTTCAACCCGCAGCGGGCCAACAGGTCGATGCGCTCCGCTTCGTCGGCGAACGCCTCGGTGACATCGGAACGCGAGTCGATCTCGACCACACGATGACGGCCCCTCGCCGGGCGAAACACCGCGGAGCGGACCCCCCGGTCGGAGAGCAACTCGAGATGGACGCCGCTGCGATACCCCTCGAGCGCACCGACGATCTCCTCGGCGAAGCGGCTGCGGTCGTGGGCGTCCAACCCGCCGATGACGGTCAGGCGCGGATGAAAGTCCAGGGCGACCGTGTGGGATTCGGATTCGGTGACCAGTCGCTCGATACGCACGGTGGGTACTTCGGCGGGGGCGGCGATGGGCTTGAGGACTTGTTTCGGTCGGACCCGCAATTGGGCGCGCGGCCGCTCCGGGGCGGTAGGTTCGAAGGTCGCTGACGGGTTTTGTGCGCGGCGTACGAGCCGCTATAGTGACCCCTCGGTCGTCGCCCGCGCGCGGCGTCTCGCCCCCTTAGCTCAGTCGGCAGAGCGTTTCCATGGTAAGGAAAAGGTCGTCAGTTCGATTCTGACAGGGGGCTCTCAGATTTCGAAACGTGTGGCGCAAGGCGAATCGCCGAGGTCCACCCGGTCGAAACCATGTGGTGGCGTAGCTCAGTCGGTGAGAGCGCTCGACTCATAATCGAGAGGTCGTCAGTTCGAGTCTGACCGTCACTACCTCCCCCAGTAGCACCGAATTCAAGGAGATTGGCCATGGCCAAGGAAAAGTTTGAGCGGACTAAGCCGCATGTGAATGTTGGCACGATGGGCCATATCGATCATGGCAAGACGACGTTGACTGCTGCGATTTCGAAGACGTTGTCGGATCGTGTTGCTGGGAACACGGCGACGGATTTTGAAAACATTGATAAGGCTCCGGAGGAGCGTGAGCGTGGTATCACGATCAATGTTGCTCACGTTGAGTATGAGACCGATGCACGGCATTACGCGCACGTGGATATGCCGGGTCACGCGGATTACATCAAGAACATGATCACGGGTGCTGCGCAGGTGGATGGCGCGATCTTGGTGGTGTCAGCTGCTGATGGTCCGATGCCGCAGACTCGTGAGCACGTGTTGTTGGCTCGTCAGGTTGGTGTGCCGGCGATTGTTGTTGCTCTGAACAAGGTCGACATGGTCGATGATGAGGAGCTGTTGGAGCTGGTGGAGATGGAAGTTCGTGAGCTTCTTGATTCCTATGACTTCCCTGGTGATGAGATTCCGGTGATGCCGGTGTCGGCGTTGAAGGCCCTGGAGGGTGATTCGGCGGCGCAGGATCAGGTGATGGCGTTGATGGAGCAGGTGGATACCTATGTTCCGGAGCCGGTGCGTGATTTGGATAAGCCGTTCCTGATGCCGATTGAGGATGTGTTCTCGATCACGGGTCGTGGCACGGTGGTGACGGGCAAGATCGAGCAGGGGATTTTGCATACGGGTGATGAGATCGAGATCATTGGTCTGAAGGACACCCAGAAGACGACGTGTACTGGTGTGGAGATGTTCCGCAAGTTGCTTGATGAGGGTCAGGCTGGGGACAACATTGGTGCGTTGCTTCGTGGTACGAAGAAGGAAGAGGTTCAGCGCGGTCAGGTGTTGGCGAAGCCTGGTTCGATTACTCCGCATACTGAGTTCGAGGCGAACGTGTATGTGTTGGGTAAGGATGAGGGTGGCCGTCATAAGCCGTTCTTTTCGAACTATCGTCCGCAGTTCTATTTCCGTACCACTGACGTGACGGGCAATATCACGTTGCCGGCTGGTACGGAGATGTGCATGCCTGGTGATAACACTGAGATGCATGTGGAGTTGATTGCTCCGATCGCGATGGATGAGGGGTTGCGTTTCGCGATTCGTGAGGGTGGTCGTACGGTCGGCGCGGGCCGTGTGACCAAGATCCTCAAGTAGGGCTCACCCCCTGGTTCTTGAGCGGAACCCGCTGCCGACGACGCACATGCGCTCGCTCGGCGGCGGGTTCCGCCGTTTTTCGTCGGGGTTCGCCGGAACCTGACGACAACCTGACAACAACCTCGATGACAATGTCGTCGAGAACCGAGTTGGTGGCGCGAAGTGTGATCGCGTAGTGTGGTCGCTCGTGCCTCGGGCCCTCCCGAGCGCGCAGCGTGCACGCTGCGCCTGCTTCCCCGGACCGCAACGGACCCGGCGAGCCCCGACATCCGGCACGAACGAGATCTGACGACTGAGGACGACTCCGAATGGCAAACGACAAGCGAGTTCACGTCACGCTCGAATGCACGACCTGCAAGCGACGCAACTACATCACGACGAAGAACAAGAACAACCAGCGCGAGCGCATCGAGCTCAAGAAGTACTGCCGCTGGGATCGGGCCCACACGGTCCACAAGGAGACCCGCTGATCCATCGGGTCGTTGGTGCGCACGACGGCGTCGATGACGTCTGCGGCGCACCGCGGTTGCGGCGTTCGAGCCAGTAGGCTCCAGCGTCGGCGCCACCGAGGGCAGTAGCTCAATTGGTAGAGCAACGGTCTCCAAAACCGTAGGTTGGGGGTTCGAGTCCCTCCTGCCCTGCAACCACGACCGCAGGTGCAGCTTCCGTCGGCAGCGCAACAAGACGCACCCACAACATTGGTAGTGACATCCACATGGCAATGAACCGAGAGCAAAAGCGAGCGATGCAGCGTGCCGGTCAGGTCGACGCGGAGGGCAATCCCGTCCGTAAGACCGACCGGGCCGAAGCAACCCAGCGCCTGCAACAGGAGCGCACCAAGCCGCGGCAGTTCGTGCGCGAGGTCATCTCCGAACTGAAGAAGGTCGGCTGGCCCACCCGCCAGGAAACCACGCGCCTGTCGATCATCGTGTTCCTCGCCATCGTCGTGATGACCGCTTTCATCTTTGTGATCGACCTGGGGTTCAACGAGGTCGTCAGCTTCATCTTCCCGTCCCCGTCCAGCCTGAGCACCGTGTTGCCCGCGGTGCTCCCATTCCTCTGAAGCGAGCCATGAGCGAGATCGACGAGACCCCCGAGTCCGAAGCGACCGAAGCCGCCCCCGGCGACGTCGTCGTGGACGAAGTTGCCGCCGAGGCCGGTGACGTAGTCGGCGAAGCGGCAGGCGAGGACGCAACCGCAGGCGAGGACGCAACCGACGGTGCCGATGGCGAGACCGCTGTCGGCGAGGCCGCAGACGGCGAGCCGGCGACCACCCGCCGCCGCCGCAAGCAGAGCCCCTATGACCGCCCCGGTCGTTGGTACGTGCTGCACAGCCAGTCTGGCTACGAGAACAAGGTTCGCCAGAACCTCGAGGCCCGCACGCACTCCATGAACATGGAAGAGCGCATCTACGAGATTCAGATCCCGATGGAGGACGTCTCGGAGATCCGCAACGGCAAGAAGGTCGTCCTCCAAAAGAAGATGTTCCCCGGCTATCTGCTGATCCGCTGCGAACTCGACGATGATTCGTGGTACGTGATCCGCAACACCCCGGGCGTCACCGGGTTCGTCGGCGCCGGCAACAAGCCGACCCCGCTGCCTCGCCACGAGGTCGAGGCATTCCTGTCGGTTCCCGACGATGAGGTCGAGGTCCAGGCGCGGCGCTCCAAGCCCCGCAGCGAGTACGAGTTGCACGAGTCGGTTCGTGTCAAGGAGGGTCCGTTCGCGGACTTCTCCGGCGAGATCGTGGAGATCAACACCGACCAGCTCAAGCTCAAGGTGCTCGTTAACATCTTCGGCCGAGAGACCCCTGTCGAGCTGGAGTTCGGTCAGGTCGCAAAGCTGTAGTGCGCAACGGGGTTTGCCCCGCGCCTGCGCATTTCGACACACTCCACTACGTCATTCGAGAAAGAGTTCAACACCATGGCCAAGAAGGTCTCCGCAGTCGTCAAGATCCAGATCCCCGCCGGTGGCGCAACCCCGGCTCCGCCCGTCGGCACCGCGCTCGGCCCGCACGGCATCGCGATCATGGACTTCTGCAAGGAATACAACGCACGCACCGAAGCCCAGCGCGGCACCGTGATCCCCGTCGAGATCACCATCTTCGAAGACCGCTCCTTCACCTTCATCACCAAGACGCCGCCGGCGCCGGTGCTCATCCGTGAAGCCGCCAAGCTCGAAAAGGGCTCGCAGACCCCGGGCAAGTCGATCGCCGGAACGCTCACCGACGAGCAGGTCACCGCGATCGCCAACATCAAGCTTCCCGACCTGAACACCGACGACATCGACGCTGCCAAACAGCAGATCGTCGGCACCGCCCGCTCGATGGGCATTCGCGTCCAGGGCTGACGCACACCCGTCGTTCATCGCGATCGGTCGTCCTGGCCGGTCGCCACGATCATTCATCACCGGCACCGGCGGATCACCTCGCCGTCGGGCCTGACCACAGAGGGAGCCAATCATGGCGAAGGGTAAGAAATACAACGACGCGCTGAAGCGCTTCGACCGCGAACAGTTCCACACCGGAACCGAGGCGATCGAGCTGGCCAAGAGCATCGCCACCGCGAAGTTCGACGAGACCGTCGAAGCCGCGTTCCGCCTCGGGGTCGACCCCCGAAAGGCCGACCAGATGGTGCGTGGCACCGTGGCCCTGCCCGCCGGAACCGGCAAGGCCGTCCGTGTCGCGGTGTTCGCCGCCGGCGACGCGGCCCGCGAGGCCGAGGCTGCGGGCGCCGAGTACGTCGGTTCCGACGACCTCGCCGCGAAGATCGAAGCCGGCAACCTCGATTTCGATGTCACCATCGCCACCCCGGACCTGATGCCGCTCGTGGGGCGCCTCGGTCGCGTGCTCGGCCCGCGCGGCCTCATGCCGAACCCGAAGACCGGCACCGTCACCAACGACGTGGCCAAGGCCGTCGAGGAGTTCAAGGGCGGCAAGGTCGAATACCGCACCGACCGTCACGGCAACGTGCACGTGCCGATCGGCAAGGTGAGCTTCGACGTCGCGGATCTGGTCAACAACTACCAGGCCGTGGTCGACGAACTCCAGCGCGCCAAGCCCGCCTCGTCGAAGGGCAAGTACTTCAAGAAGGTCACCGTCGCCACCACCATGGGCCCGGGCGTGCGGATCGACCCGAACCGTTTGGCCGAGTAACCTCGGTCGCCAAGATCGCCGCCCGCCGCCCATCCGTGTGCGTCGGGCGACAACACATTCGCTCGCCGCAGACATCCGGTTGCAACGTCTCCCTTTCGGGGGAGGCCTGCCGAAGGGAGGCTCGAAAGGGTCCTCCGCCCGACGAGGTGGACTTACCTGGCTTCAGGGACGTTCGCGCGGTATGCGAACGTCCCTTCGTCGTCAGGTGGGGTGAATCTTCGGGAAACCGGAGGCCACTGCGCCAACGCAGGAGGGGCGAACAACCCCAACTCCCACCGCCCGGTGGGACTGAGTTGACGTTGAAAGGAGGTGCAGAACATGGAGAATCCTCGACCGGAAAAGGTTGCGATCGTCGAAGAGGTCCGCCAGAAGCTTGAACAAGCCGATGCGGTCATCTTCACCGAGTATCGCGGTCTCACGGTTGGCGAACTCGGAAAGCTCCGCTCTGGCATGCGTGCCGGCGGTGGGGAATACAAGGTGTACAAGAACACCCTGGTGCGAATCGCCGCCCGCGAGATCGGTCTCGACCTCGACGAAAAGCTGACCGGCCCGACCGCCATCGCGTTCATCACCACGAACGAAGACGGCACGGGTGGCGATATCGCCTCGGTGGCCAAAGCGCTCAAGAACTTCGCCAAAGACCAGCCGTTGCTGGTCATCAAGGGCGGTGTGCTCGGCGACAAGGTCCTCGACGACAAGGAAGCCACGGCGCTTGCCGACCTTCCGACCGCCAGCGAGATCTATGCCCGCTTGGCGGGTGCGATCAATGGTCAGGCCCGTGCTCTGGCCAGTGTCATCAGTGGAGTCCACCGCAGTCTGGGATATGTGTTCCAGGCCGCGATCGACGCCAACGCGTTCTCGGGTGAGGCCGCGTCTGCCCCGGCAGCTGAAGAACCCGCCGAGGAGGCGCCGGCACCTGAGGCCGCCGCCGACGAGGCTCCCGCCGCCGACGAGGCGCCGGAAACCACCGAAGATGCCCCCGCTGCCGAGGCAGCAGAAGAAAGTGAGAACTGATCATGTCGAAGGTTGAAGAACTTCTCGAGTCGATCTCCGCGCTGTCCCTTGTCGAGGCCTACGAACTCGTCAAGGCCATCGAGGAGAAGTTTGAGGTGTCCGCTGCCGCCCCCGTTGGCGTCGCGGTTGCAGCTCCCGCCGCTGGCGGCGACGGTGGCGGTGCCGCCGAGGAAAAGGACGCGTTCGACGTGATCCTCACCAGCGCCGGCGACAAGAAGATCCAGGTGATCAAGGAAGTCCGTGGCCTCACCGGCCTCGGCCTCAAGGAAGCCAAGGATCTCGTGGAAGCCGCGCCCAAGCCCATCAAGGAAGGCGTGACCAAGGACGAAGCCGCTGCCCTCAAGAAGAAGTTCGAGGAAGCCGGCGCCACCGTCGAGGTCAAGTAGTTACCCCCCTCTCCCCGCTCATGCGGGGAGTCTGTTGGCGGGCGAGCCATTGGCGGCCGGTGGACCCGGGATGCCGGACGGAAACGTCCGGTTCCTTCCTGGTCCGCCGGCCTCTCCTTGCCGTCCGTTTGACTGTCTTGTTTTCATTCTGTTAAGCTGTAAGCTCAGAACTTGGAGCATAGCGGGGAACACTGACCTTCGTGGAATCACCTATCGAGCCGTATTCCGTTCGCGAGCGGAGTATGGCCTTCCTGGATGCGCGCCGCCTGACGTCCAGCCCAAGGTGTCCCTCCCCGCCTGAGATTTCCCTACCTCCGCCCTTGGTGACAGACGTCCCTGCGCCGGGCAATGTCCTTTTCCTGACATCGCGAATGAGATTGACCCGCGTCTTCGGCTGCTTCGGCAGTCCCCGGCGCCGGTTTTAACGATTGAGGCACCCTGCCGCGGCCTGTGTCCGGCCCGTCTGCCGCGAGGGGATGCAAAAGGAGTGGAGAATGGCTACTGCGCCCAACGGCAATCACCGGGAACGCGTCGATTTTTCGAAGATCAAGACCGCGGTCCCGATTCCCAATCTCATTGAGATGCAAAAGCGCTCGTACGAGCGCTTTTTGCAGATGGATCTGCTTCCCGACGAACGCGACGACATCGGCCTGCAGAGCGTCTTCCGCAGCGTCTTTCCCATTACCGATTTCCGGGGTCAGAGCGAACTCGAGTTCGTCGATTACTCCATCGGCAACTGGGAGTGCAAGTGCGGCGCCCTCAAGGGCCTGAACCACCTCCGCACCGTCTGCCGCAACCCCGCCTGCG
>JAMLGM010000003.1:0-247500 GCA_023957975.1 Microthrixaceae bacterium
TTTCCCCGCGTTCTGATCGCGCGGCGCGACCAGAACGCGAGGGGGCCGGACCGCCGCCGGCCCGCCCCACTCGCGTTGGTGCGCTGCGCAACTGCGACTCAGTGGCCTTCGGCAGCGAAACGCTCGATCGATTCGGCGATCTCCTTGGTGGCCGAGGCGAGGTCGGCCCACTCGCCCTTCTCGGCGGACTTGCCCGGCTCGAGCGTCTTGTACGACTCGAAGAAGTGCGCGATCTCGTCGAGGAGGAACTTGTTGACGTCGCCGAGGTCGGCGATGTCGTCCCAACGGGGATCCTTGGCCGGTACACAGAGCACCTTCGCGTCGTCCCCCGCCTCGTCGACCATGTGGTACACCGCCACCGGACGAACCCACAGGTGGGTTCCGGGCACGACCGACTCGTTCAACAACACGAGTGCATCGAGCGGGTCGCCGTCGCCGCCGAGGGTGTTTTCGAGGTACCCGTAGTCGGTCGGGTACGCCATCGAGGTGTAGAGGTACCGATCGAGCCACAGGGCCCCGGTCTCATGATCGATCTCGTACTTATTGCGGGAACCGCGGGGGATCTCGATGATTGCTTCCAGCTTCAGTGCATCGCTCATAACGGGGGTCATCGTACCGGTCGCCCTCGGGCGGCGGTATCTCAGCCGTTGAGCAGCGACGGGATCATGTCGAACAGCGCGTGGGTGAAGGTGATCGCCTCGGAGAGCATCCAGTTGCCGGTGATGATCAACACGATGCCGATGGCCGCGAACTTGGGGACGAAGGCGATGGTCGACTCCTGCAGCTGGGTCGCTGACTGGACGAGTCCGATCAACACGCCGACCGCCAACGCGGTCAGCAGCACCGGTGCCGCGAGCTTGGTGGTGAGGATCATCGTCTGGATACCGATGTGGGTGACGGCGGAATCGGTCATCGAATCTCCGAAGAATGGGTGCGCTATTTGAAGTTGGCGATGAGCGACTGGGCGATGAGCGCCCATCCGTCGACCATCACGAACAGCAACAACTTGAACGGCAACGAAACGAACGTGGGCGGCAGCATCATCATGCCGAGGCTCATCAGGCCGGCGCTGACGACGAGGTCGATGACGAGGAACGGCAACAGCACCATCACCCCGATGATGAACGCGGACTTGAGTTCGCTGAGGATGAACGCCGGGATGACCGTCATGAGCGACAGGTCGTGGAGATCGTCGGGGCGTTCCGAATCGGACGCCTTGATCATCAGGTTCAACTCGTCGTTGCGGGTGTTCGACAACATGAAGTTCTTGATCGGCCCCTCGGCCTCCTTGAACGCCACCGACTGCTCCATGTCGCCCTTGAGGTAGGGCTGGAATGCGTTGTCGTTGATCTCCTTGATCGTCGGTGCCATGACGAACAACGAGAGGAACAAAGCGAGCCCGGTCACGACCTGGTTGGGAGGGATCGACTGCAGGCCGATCGCGTTTCGGGCGATCGACAACACCACGACGATGCGGGTGAAGCTGGTCATGCACACGAGCAGTGACGGCACCAGCGACAGCAACGTCAACATGATCAGGATGACGATGCTGCGCGACGGTCCGGCGTTGCTGTCGGCGCCCGTGCCGTCGGGTCCGCTCTTGGCGTCGGTGTCGCCGAACATCGACCCGAAGTCCAAGTCGATGGTGATCTTGTCGTCGCCCGGGCCGGCGTCGCCGATCTCGGGAATGCTGGCTGCGGGCGTCGTCTGCGCTCGCGGCGGCGCAGGGGTTGCTTGCGCTGAGGCGCCGGACGCGGACGCGGTGAACCATCCCAACATCGCGACGCAGACGACGATGATCACACCGATTCGGCGCAGCATCAGTCGATTCGTCGTGGCGTGAAGTGACTCGGACATCACGGATCAGCTCGGGATGTGCCGGACGGTCTTGTCGCGAAGGCTGTCGAGCCACCCGCGACCTTCGATGGGCCGTGTCGTCGCAGGCCTGGTCGCAGCATGCCCGCCATCCGCCGGCGAACCGATCGCAGAGGTCGACACCGGGATATGGGCCGGTCCCATCGAAACGGCGTCGAGTTCAACGACCGTCGGCTGCGCCGTACCGTCGAGGTTCGCCTCGACGGTGACCTCGCCGAGAACCGTGACGTTCGATTCGCTGACCCCGAGGGCGAAAACGTTGTCGCCGACCCGAACGACGGCCACGGAGGTGTTGCGGCTCAGCGCCTTGCGTTCGATGATCTCGACATGGTCGTCGTTACGGCGAGCGGCGAGCGGCGAACGGCCCTTGACGACGCGTCCGGCAACCCACATCAGCCCGAAGACGAGGGCGAGGGAGAACCCCAGGCGCACAAGAAGAAGAAAGGTGTCGGCGCTCACGCCGGAACCCCACCGCCCACCAACTCGGTGATTCGAACGGCGTACTGGTTGTCCACCACGATGACCTCGGCGCGGGCGAAGAGGGTGCCGTTGACCAGCAGGTCGACGGGGCTGCCGGCCTCTCGTTCAAGACCGATGACCGAGCCGGGTTCGAGCGACAACAACTCGCTGACCCGCAGTCGGGTTCTGCCGAGTTCCGCGGTCACTTCAAGGTTGACATCGGCGAGGAGCGCCAGGCCGCGGGCGAGGCGGTGGTCGTCGACCTCGGGCCGGGTGCTGGATTCGGGCACCACGTCGGAGACGGTTGGCTCGATAGCGGGTGCACCCGGTTCGGCGAAGGCGATGTCGGGGATGATCGGGTCGGGGGTGGTGGCCGGGGCCTGTGTCGGGACCTGGGTCGGGGCCGTCGCCAGCGCGGGACCGGCGGCACCGAGCGTGGCGACGACGTTGTCGCCGTCGAAGACCCCGGCACCGACCAGGCCGGGCCGGCTGCTCAGGAACTCGACCAGGTCGTGTTCGTTTTCGAGGCCGACGACTTGGGCGAGCTGTTCGTGCCGGGCTCCGGCCAACTCCGCAATCGTGTCCGAGAGGGCATGTTGCAGCGCCGTCGGGGTCGTCTCACCGGCGAATTCGCTCGCGAACCCGTTCGTCAGGGTGATGGCCAGGACAATGTCATCGCCGTAGACCAATCCGATCCCGACACATCCCGACGCCAGATCGGGCACCAGTTCTGCGGCCGAGTCCTGCGGGGCAGCGGGCCCAGCAAGTCGAGCGTCTCCGATCAGGCCGACCGTGCCGCGCTGGAGCAGCTCGCTCAGGTCGTCCACGAACGTCGCAGTCGAATCGATACCGGTACTCACAATGAGCCTCCGAAAGTGTGGGAATCGGGTGTCGCTGAGCTGTCTGCGGTGCCGTCGCGGAAGGTGGATACGACCTGACACGCCACTTGGGTGCCGGAGCGGGCGGGACGCACCTCTGCGAGCCGCCGTTCGTCGACGAACAAGGGCAGGGCCGAGTCCGGCGTCATTCGCAGCGAGATGATGTCGCCCACATCGAGCGCGAGGACGCGATGAGAGGGCAACTTGATCGGCTCGAACGCGACGACGACCTCGACGCTCACCGACGCGAGTGCGGACTGCATCTTGAGTTCGCTCTCCGATTTCGACAGCGGGGTCGTGTGGGTCGACTGCGAACGCACTCCGGCGAGTTCGCGCGTCGCCGCCGGGCCGAGCACGATGTGCAGCGGCAGTCGTTCATCGCCGATCACCACCGTGATGGTCACGGTGGAGCCGGCAGCGAGCCGGTCGTTGAGTTCCGACTCGATGGTTTCTGTCATGCGCCCGATGGGAAGGTGGCCCTGCCCGGATGGGCGCAGCTCTCCGATCGCGCCGAAGGTCGGTTCCAGCACCGTCGACAACAGGTCGCGGTCGATGTCGGTGAGGCGACGGTTGTCGATCGTGCGTCCGGTTCCGCCGAGGAGCCGGTCGACCACCGTCAGGCCGAGGGCGGTGGGAACCACGACCGCGATGGCGTCGAGGTCGGGACCGAAGGTTGCGATCACCCGGTAGGAGCCGGCGCCAGCGACGTTGTCGAGCAGCGTGGCGGAGCTGGATGGATCGAGGGTCTCCGAGGTGGGATCCGGTCCGGGGGTCACCTCGGAGACATTGATGAGGACCTCCGAACCAAGCAGATTCGACCACCCGGCGGTCAGCGGAAAGGTCAACTCGGCGAAGCGACGCGCGACGACCTCGAAGTCGGCGGGGGAGAACTGGTGCATGCCGTCGCCGAACACGGCGCGTGGGTCACGGTTCGTTCGCCGAGGGTCCGCGGAATGGGTGGTCACAGGTACCTATCGGCACCCCGGGCCGAACGATGAGCGCTGATCTCGGATTTCTGGGCTGAATGACCCAGTCGCCCGCGCAGTGCCCTTACTGCATGACGAACTCGGTGAAGAACACGTCGACGACCTCACCCTCGTAGGTCTCCTTGAGGTGTTCTTTGAGTTCGGTCTTGATGAGTTCCCGACCCTCAGCGCTGGCGAGTTCCGCCATCGACCGCCCGCCGAGTTGGGAAATCAACAGGTCGTTGGCCTTCGACGTGGCACCCGCTTCGAATTCTTTCTTCTCCACGCCCTCGATGAGCTGCAACGCCACACCGACCCGGAGAAAGTGTCCGTCGGCCAGGTTGACGTTGATCGGTTCCATCGTCGCGATTTCGCCGAGCACCGGCGCCAGCGTTGTCGTGGGGTGTTCCGCGGCTTCGGCGCTTCCGCCAGAACCCATGAAGTAGCCGCCACCAAGGAGGCCCAAGGCCAAGATGATCGCCGGAACGGTGTTGGACTTTCCGCCCTTGTTTCCCTTGTCCTTCTTCGCCTTCTTCGCGCCTTCGTCGGCGTCTGCGCCGGTCTCGGCTGCTTCGGTCGTGTCACTCATGGGACCCCTCCTTGGGTGCGTGAGCTGTGGGATTTGAGCTGGTTGGAGCCGTGTCGAACGGGCTCGCCGGGGCGACGTCGGTGTCGAAGGCGGCGGTGTTGGACGCTGCGACGACGAGGCCCTCGGTCACGATGACAAAGTCGACCCGACGGTTGCGGGCGCGGCCTTCGGCGGTGGCGTTGTCGGCGACGGGGTGATGCTCACCGCGTCCGGATGCTGTGATTCGCTGTGCGGGCACGCCGCGTTGATCGACCAGGTGTCGCGTCACCGCGGTAGCCCTCGCGGTCGACAGCTCCCAGTTCGAAGGAAACAGTGCCGTCGAAATCGGCGTGTTGTCGGTGTGTCCCTCGACGATCACATCGTTGGGGATCGCTGCGATCACGGTCGCGAGCCGGTCGAGCACGACGAGTCCGTCGATGCGCAGCGCCGCCGACCCGGCATCGAACAGCACCCCCTCAGCCGCAACGGACACGATCAGTCCGCGTTCCTCGTTACGGAAGGTGACGTCGTTCGCAACGCCGGCCTCGGCGGCGCCCTGTTCGATCTGTTGGCGGACCGCTTCGAGTTGCTCCAAGGCCGCTGCGTGCGCTGCGGCGTTGAGCTTTGATTCCTCAAGCGCCTGGAGGGCTTGGCCGGTCAGGAGGTCGGGTTTCACATCGGGTTGAACCCCGCCGTCGAAAACCCCCTTGCCGCCGACGCCGTCACCGCTGCCGACGATGTGCAGTGAGTCGGCAAAGCCGGCCGCGACCTCGCGGGCCTTGTTGACGTCGACCTGGCTCGATGCCCACATGACGAGAAACAGCGCCATCAACAACGTCAACATGTCGGCATAGGGAATGACCCATGCCTCGTGATTGACGTGTTCCTCGTGTTCCTCGTGGTGCTTTTTCTTCTTGCTCACTTCTCATCCTTGAGGCGACGGTGACGCCGGCCTAGGCGCTCTTCTTGTCGGCGTCGCCCCGTTCCGACGGCGGCAGCGAGCTGCGCAACATGTCGTCGAGCAGGCGCGGGTTCGCCCCGGACTGGATCGACAGCACCCCTTCGGCGATGAGGCGCTTCTGTGCGATCTCCACCGCCGACATCACCGCCAGCTTGTTTCCGAGCGGCAGGAAGATGCCGTTTGCTGCGAACACGCCCCAGAACGTCGCGGTGAACGCGCCGGCGATGCCTTGGCCCAGTTCGGAGGGTGAATCGAGCAGGTGCATCGTGTGGATGAGGCCGATGACGGCACCGATGATGCCGAAGGTCGGTGAATAGATGCCGATCGAGGTCATCATCTTCGACCCCTGCTTGTGGCGGGCCGACATGGCGGTGATGTCGGCCTCCATGACGTCGCTCACCATGTCGGGGTCGGCCCCGTCGATCGCCAGTTGCAGCCCGCGACGAAAGAACGGGTCCTCGATGTTCTTGGCCTGATCCTCAAGGGCCAACAGTCCCTCGCGGCGGGCCATCTCGGCGAAGCTGACGATCTGGTCGATCAACTCGCCGTTGTCGCGGAGCTTCTGGCCCTTGATGCCTTTGATCAGCACCTTGGGCAGTGCCTTCGCATCGGCCATCGTGTTGGAGAAGAACGTCGCACCGAGGGCGGAGAGCAACACGATGAGAAACGCCGCCGGCGTGGCGAAGAAGGTCATCGGGCTGACGCCGTCGAGGATGGCTCCGACGAAGACGCCCACGAGCACCAACGCGAGTCCGAGAAGGGTTGCTGGATCCATCAATACTCCTGTGTGCCGGGTGCGGCGACCCCATGACGGTCGGTCACGAGATGCAGGGGTGCCGGATCGGCGATGATGCGGTCATTGTGTCGTTGAGCGGCGGCGATGACCCTGGCGCGGAACTCGATCACGCGGGCGATCACCTCGGTAGTCGGCTCCGAAACGACGTACTTGGTTCCGTCGATCAGCGCGATGACGGTGTCGGGAGTCGACTCGACGCGTTCGATCAGGTCGGGGTTGAGGCCGAGTTCCGATCCGTTGAGGCGAGTGAGGAGAATCATGGGAGATCCGTTGGCAGGGCCGCGACAGGGCGACGGTGGTGGTTGTTACATCGGACGTTTCGTCGCGAAGCTGAGGCGTTGACCCGATATCTCCGGGACGGTTCTCAGGTGACCGGGCGCGCCCCGGCGGGGCGCGCCCGGTCAGTGTCAGCGCTTGAGGTTGACGAGTTCCTGGAGCATCTCGTCTGAGGTCGTGATCACGCGACTGTTGGCCTGGAATCCCCGTTGAGCCACGATCAGGTTGGTGAATTCCATGCTCAAGTCGACGTTGGACATCTCGAGGGTGCCCGAGGACACAAGTCCTCGTCCCGCCCCGCCTCCGGGGGTGCCGACCTGGGGAATTCCCGAGTTCACCGACTCCTTGTAGTTGGTGCCACCCGAAGCGGTGAGACCTCCCGGGTTGGCGAAGGTGGCGAGGGCGAACTGGCCGATGAATCGTGTGCGGCCGTTGGAGTAGGTTCCGACGATGAGACCTTCATGGGAAACGGAGAAGGTCTGCAGCGAACCGGCCGCCGAGCCGTCCTGGACGAGGATGGCGACCGATTCGATGGTGCCGTACTGGTTGATCGGGCTTTCCGAGGCCAGATCGATGGTGACGGCCTGGGTTCCGAACCCGGGCAGGCCGCTGCCTGCCGGAATCGTGAGCTGTCCACTCGCTGGCGTGGCGAGCTTGCCGCTCGCGTCGAACACCAGGTTGGAACCGAGTCCGATACCGGCGGCCGGAGGTGCCGGCTGCAGGCCGCCTGCACCGTCCACATAGCGTGCCTCGGCCTGCCAGGTGTCGGGAACCCCGGCGACCTTGGTGAACTCGAGCCGCAGGCTGACGGGGTTGCCCTGGCCGTCGAAGATCGACGCCGCGGTGGTGAACACCGTGCCGTCTGCCGCTCCAGCGGGAAGGTTGCCGCCGACGGTGACCACCTGGGTCTGGATCGGGGGCACGAGGTCGCCGACCGGGATCGTGATCTTGTCGATCGGCTGGGTGATCGGAATCGTGCCGTCGAGCTGTGCCTGCCAGCCCTGGACGAACGAGCCGTCACTGGTCGTGAGCCGTCCGAGCGCGTCGACTGCGAAGGAGCCGGAGCGGGTGTAGCTCGTGCCGGTCGGGTTACTCAGGATGAAGAAGCCGTCACCTTGGATGCCGAAATCGGTGGAACGCCCGGTGGCCTGTAGCGAGCCCTGCCCGAAGTTCGTGGAGATGGCGGCGACCTTTGAGCCGAGCCCGATGGCCGACGGGTTGGTGCCGCCGGTCGTGGTCGTCGCCAGGCCTGCGCCGCGGTACTGCTGGCTGAGCACGTCCTGGAAGACCACCGACGACGACTTGAAGCCGGTGGTGTTGACGTTGGCGATGTTGTTGCCGACGACGTCCATCATCGTTTGATGGTTGCGAAGGCCGGAGATGGCGGAATACATCGAGCGGATCATGAATTACTCCTGGAGGTGAGAGGGTGGACCGTGTGGTGCGGGCCGTGGTGTGCGGGTCAGCCGGTCAGCTGATCCTGGTGACGGAGGTGAGTTCCGCTTCCTTGCCGCTCACCTGGAGGGTTGTCTTACCGGCGACCTTGCCGGCGCTTTCGACGACGCCGGAGGCTTCGACCCCGGTCGCTGCATCGATGTAGGTGACCGTTCGTCCGATCAGCGCGCTCGCCGTGGAGAGGTGCTGTGCGGCGGTCATGTCCTTGATCATCTCGACCTGACTGAGCGTCGAGGTTTGCTGCATGAGTGCGGCGGAGTCGGTCGGCTTCATCGGATCCTGGAACCGGAGTTGAGCGACGAGCAGGTTCAAGAAGGCCTGGTTATCGAGTTGCCCCTTCGGGTTGCTCACGGCCTTGCCTTCGCCGTTGAGCGAATCGATCGAGTACGACGCAGCGGCGGTTGAAGAGATGGGTGTGGTCATGGCTGCTCCTTAGAGGTCGACCTCGACGGACGCGGACCCGCCGGGGCGCTGGCGCCGCGTGGTCGGCGGCGCGGTGTCGGTGTGCTGATCGGTGTCGGTCAGCGAATCGGTCGCCGAATCGGTGCTTCGCGCAGTTGAGGTGTGGTCGCTCGAAGATGTGGCCTGGCCGCCACCGTGGTGCGGGGAACCCTGCTGTGAGAGGTCGACGCCGAGGTGGGCGAGCCGTACCCCGTCGGCTTCGAGGGTGTCGCGTAGCTGGGGCATCTGGGCGTTGAGCGCTTGGACCGCCTGGGCCTTGTCGGCATGGAGACTCAAGGCAACCTGACCCTCATGGAGGCTGAGCTCGACGCGGATCTTGCCGAGCGCCGCCGGGTCGAGGTTGATCGTGAGCGTGCTGGCAGCGCCGGGCCCGCCTCGGAGAAGTCGGGAAGCGCCGAGAATCTTGGTTCCGTTCGGACCGTGTTGAGCGAGCGCGGTTTCCAGTTCGGCGAGCCGGGCCTCGGCGATGACCCGAGTGGCAACCTCGGCCAACGGATCGGGGGCGCGGGTGGATCCGTCGGTCGCCACCGGTGGCGTCGAAGCCCTGGTGAGCGCCGCGAAGCCGGGTTCGAGCGCCGATTGGCCGTCCGACGGTGACCCGGTGGTCATCGGTGCAGTGTGGGCTCCGGTGGGCGGCGGGTCCGCCGTATCGGCTGGATCCTCGCCGGACCGGGGGTGCCCCTCGGTTGAGGCGGACGTGTTGGCGGCTGAAGCCGGCGTCGTTTCGGGACCTCGTGACCCAGCGACGAGTTCGGCGGTCATGGCGGACGGCTGGGTTGGATTCGGCGCGGCGGTTCGCGTGGTCGAGCCTGCGGTGCCGGCGCTCGGTGTGCGACCGGTGTTCACGGCGTCGGGTTCAACGTCATGGGTCTCGGAGGAAGCGACCGCCGCAGCGATAGTGAGGGCCGCCTCGGCTGGGGCGGGTGGTGTCGTGGCCGACGAAGCGGTTGAGGTGGGGTCGTGGGCGGTGCTAGCGACCGTCGCCGAATCGAGTGCCGATTCCGAGGGTGCGTCGGTCGTCGGGGTGGCGCTGTGCGCGTGAGCCGTGCCGGCGGGGGCCACCTGGCCGGTCGCCGCCGCAGCAACAGCAGCGCTGTCGTCCACCGCCGTCGGAGCCACCTGCAGGCCCTGGGCGGTCAGCGCCACCAACACTGCGACCTCAGCGGGTGAGTTCAACGATTCGTCAGCCGACGCGGCATCGGTGTCCGGCGAATCGTCGGAGGTTGACGTCGTGGTTGACGCGGCCTGACCGGCCTTGTCGCTCGTTGTTCCAGCGGTCTTGGACGTCACCCGCCGGAATTCGCGTCCGAAGGCGGCGCCCCCGTTCGATGTCGTGGCGTCGCGAGACCGGCGTTGCGCGACCGGTGGAGCCGCGGCGGCAGGGGCGAATGCAAGAAGATCGGTGCTCATGGTTCTCGGTTCTCGGAATCTCGCAAGGGGGGTGGCTACGGGGAGTGGAAAGCTGGTGTGGATGACCGTTGTCGGGGGGTCAACGAAGCGGTGAGGCGCCCCCGAGGAGGCCGGTCACCTTGGCGACGTAGTTGCGGGTCTCGGTGAAGGGCGGGATGCCTCCGTATTTCGCGACGTTTCCAGGGCCCGCGTTGTAGGCGGCCAACGCCAGTTCGATGGATCCGAAGCGATCGAGTTGTTGGCGGAGGTACCTGGCTGCACCATCGATGGCCTGCGCCGGGTCGCTCGGGTCGATGCCCAACCCGGCGGCGGTTGCCGGCATGAACTGCATGAGGCCCTGAGCACCGACGGGGCTTCGAGCGGTCGGGTCGAAGTTGGACTCGGTCTTGGCGATCGCCGCGAGCAGCGTCGGATTGAAGCCGTACTTCGCACCGGCGGTCTCGAACAGTGACGCGTATGGTGCGGCGCCGGCCATCGACGCGCCCAGCGAGGCGGAGGAACTGGCACCGACCCCCAGGGCCCGGGGGGACGCGACGGGGTTGGCGGCACCGAGGAGGCTCAGCGCCGCTGCCGCGTCGCTTGCGGTGGGAATCACTCGACGGATGGCGACGATCTCTCGGGTGATATCGCCGATCTTCACAACCTCGCCGCTACGTGGCGCGTGAAGCATCTTTCCGCCACCCACGTAGAGTCCGACGTGATTGACCGGTTGTCCGAACGCCAAGATGTCGCCGGGGCGGGCCTGGTCCAGCGATTCCACCGCCGTGCCGGACGTTGCCTGTTGGCGGCTGACCCGCGGCAGCTCGATGCCGAGTTCGCCATAGACACGTTGGATGAGTCCCGAACAGTCCAGGCCGGTTTCGGGGTCGGTCCCACCCCAGCGATAGTCGACGCCGAGGTACTTCGAAGCGGTGGTGATGACGTCGTGTCCGGTGGGGAGTGGCGAAGCTGCTCCGGTAGCGGTGGATCCTCTTCCCAAACCCCCGAGCGACGCGACGAGCGCGGCGTTCATCGGGTTGTTCTCGATCGCGGTTGCGAGCAACGGAGCCATCGACAGCTGGGATGTGTTCGTGGTGGCGGTGGCCCTCGACATGGCGGCTCCGAAGGCGCCGGCGTCTCGGTGCGAGGTCGGGCGAGTGGCCGCCGGAGCGAAGCGCTGTTCGATTTCGGCGATCCGCTGGGGGACGATCGAGATCGGGGTGCTCATTGTCGCGGCCCCCGGTAACGGATTGTGGCCGTCTCATCGGTCACGAGTTGCGCTGCTCTGGTGACCTCGAAGCGCCACTCTTCGCGCTTGCGTTCGTCGAGGCGATCCAGCGTCCGGACCTTGCGTGCGGCGGCGACGTAATCGTCGTGTCGTTGCTGCATGATCGAAAGCGCGTTGGCTTCCGCCGAGCGAGCGGCGATGACTGCGTCGCGATGGCGGTCGAGTTGCTCGCGCTCGGCGAGGAACTGTTGAGATGACCGTTGGCCGGTATCGGGAAGGACCGAGCCGATTTCGGCGAGGCGCGCCTGCAATGCAGCGCTCGCCTCGTCGGCGTCGTGGCGAGCATCGGCGAGTGCCGCCTTGGCCTGGTCCTCGGCGATTCGCTGAACCCGTTGTGCACCGGCAAGGGAGAAGCGGTACTTCTTCATGGCAACATCCCGGCGCTCGTCGCCGTCTGGGCTGCCATGGCCTGGGCCATCGGAATCTGCCCGGGAACCGGAAGCTGCATCCCGACCGGGACCGTGCCCCCACCGGTGTGGTCGGCGACGTTCGGCGTCGCCAACAGGTCGCGGAGACGTTGCCATGCGACGCCGGGCGCGTCGGTCTCGTTCATCGATTGACGCAGAAATGCGTTGATCTGGTCGTGCAGCGCCACGGCGCGATCGACGGTCGGGTTGGCTCCCGGCTTGTAGGCCCCGATCTCGATGAGGTCGCGCGCCTCCCGGTAGGCGGCGAGCAAGGCTCTCAACTCGCGCATCAGGGATTGTTGGTGGTCGTCGGTGACGGCGCCGGCGACGCGAGAGACCGAGTCGAGCACCTCGATGGTGGGGAAGTGGCCCTGCGATGCCAGTGACCGCGACAACGTGACGTGCCCATCGAGGATCGAGCGCGCAGTATCTCCGACCGGATCGTTCATGTCGTCACCCTCGACGAGCACGGTGTACAGGCCGGTGATGCTGCCGTGCTCGGCCGCGCCGGCGCGTTCGAGCAGCTTCGGGAGCAGGCCGAACATCGAAGGTGGATAGCCGCGCGTGGCCGGAACCTCGCCTGCGGCAAGTCCGATTTCACGCTGGGCCATGGCGAATCGGGTGAGGCTGTCCATCATCAGGTTGACGTTCTTGCCCTGGTCGCGGAACCACTCCGCGATTCGGGTGGCGACGAATGCCGCACGCTTGCGGACCAAGGCGGGTTGATCCGAGGTGGCGACGACGACGACGGCGCGCTGCAGTCCCTCCGGGCCGAGATCGTGTTCGATGAATTCGCGCACCTCGCGGCCGCGTTCGCCGATCAGCGCCAACACGGAGACGTCGGCTTCGGTGCCTCGGATGATCATCGACAGCAGCGATGACTTGCCGACACCGGAGCCGGCCATGATTCCGATTCGCTGGCCGCGGCCGCACGGCACGAGGGTGTCGAGTGCACGAACTCCGAGGTGCTGCGGTTGGCGCACGAGGGCACGTCGCAACGGATGCGGCGGCTCGGCGTCCACGTCGACGTGGGCGAGGGCATCGAGCGAGGGGCCGTCGTCGAGGGGCACGCCCATTCCGTCGAGGACCCGGCCGAGCAATTCGAACCCGACCGGCACTCCGGGCGCGGCGGCGTCGATGCGTGCCGGGGTGCCGATCTGCATTCCGCGAAGCTCGCCGAGGGGCATGCCGATCGGGCCGTGTTCGCCGAGCGCGACGATCTCTCCGAGCACTCCCGGGTGGTCGCCGAGCCGGACCATGTCGCCGATCGCGGCGGGAAGCCCTTCGATCTCGAAGGTGAGCCCGACCACGCGGACGACCCGGCCGGTGACGGTCGGCCTGGCGGCGTTCAACGCCTTGCGGATTGCGGGGTCGGTCAGAACTGAACTCATGGCCGGACCTCGTCGCGGCCGCCCCGGCCACGGGCCAACTCGCGCCGGACGCGATCGAGCGCTGGGCCGAGCTGCCCGTCGATCGTGGTGGAACCGACACTCAACACACATCCACCGCGTTCGACGGCGCTGTCTGCGATGAGTGCGATCGGGCGAGCGTCGAAGACCGGATCGGCGGCGTCGATGGTGGCCAGGTCGTCGGGGTTGAGGTGGGCGGCGACGTCGCCACGGTCGGGTGCGAGGGCCAAGGTGCGAACGAGCGCATCGCGCCCGGGATCCGCGGCGGTGTCCAACGCGCGACCGATCACCGCCTCGGCAATGGCCATGGCCAGGTCGACCACGTGGGCTCCGAACGCTTCAACGCCGGCAACGTCGCGGTGATGCAGGTCCTCGACCGCTTCGGTGAGCGCCGTGAGCGCGTAGGAGATCTGGGGGGTGGCCGCAGTCATGGCCGCGACACGACCCTCGTCGAGTCCGCGGCGGTACCCCTCGAGGCGCTGGCGTTCGAATTCCGCCTCCATGGCCGTGTCGAGAGCCTCACGGTCGACGACGCTTTGCGTGCTCATGGCGATGGTCCCGCCGGGCAACGACAGGTCCTCGATGGTCGGGAACGGATCAGTCAACAACATCATCGAGTCCTCGGTTGATCACGATGTCGCCGCTGTCTTCAAGGGTGCGGATGACCTTGACGACCTCGGTGCGGGCGAGCGCTACCTCGGCGGCGCGAACGCCTCGGAGCAGGTCGATCTCCTCCATCAGGTTCTCGGCAGCACGAGAGCTCATGTTCTTCAAGACCTTGGTCTTGGTGGTCTCATCGGCTCCCTTGAGTGCGACGGCGAGACCGCGGGTGTCGACCTGGCGCAGGATCTGCTGGACCGCCCGATCGTCGAGGGTGACGATGTCTTCGAACGTGAACAGCTTGGCCCGGACCTCGTCGGCCAATTCGGGATCGATCTGTTCGAGCTCCGCGAGCACGACCCGCTCGGTGGCCTTGTCGGAGCGGGTCAACAACGCGATCAAGCCCTCGGCGCCGCCGACCCGTTCTTCTGCGAGCTCGGCAAGCAGCGTCTGAGCGCGGTCGTGGAGCCGGTGTTCGATGGCGTCGATGGCGGCAGGATTGGTTCGTTCCATCGTCGCGACGCGGATGCCGAGGTCGCGCTGGGCTTCCTCATCGAACCCGGCGAGGACCCGGGCGGCGCGTTCAGGGCGCAGGTGGGCCAGCACGACGGCGACCGTCTGAGGATGTTCGTCGGCGAGCATCGACACGAGGGTCTCGATCTCGAACGGTGCGAGAAACCCGAACCGGCCGTGTTCGACCCGTCCGAACAGTTCCGCAGCGGCGATCGGACCGAGCGACAACTCGATGAGCTCGCGGACATCCTGGTGGGTGACCCTGACGTCGCCGCGTTGGCGTTCCGCGGTGCGAGCGAAGTCATCGATCACCCCGTCGATCGTCGGAGCGGTCACATAGCCGACCCGCTCAAGTTCTCGGGCGACCGCCGCGACGTCTTCGGTCGACAGCTCGCGCAACACGCGGGCAGCTCGTTGCCGGTCGAGGCTCATGATGAACACGGCGACCTTCTGCACGCCGCTGAGTCCGTCGATTCCATCAAAGCCGTCGACGGACGGCATCGTTGCGGTCATCGCGGGGTCTCGCGTCGATCGCCAAGCCACGACCGCAACAGGTCGGCGACTTCGTCGGGTTGGTTGTCGATGAGGTCACCGAGCGCCTCGCGTCGGCCGGTCGGATCGATCGACCGCGAGGTCGCCTCGCTGGAGGCGGCGTCGAGCGCGGCGCTTACGGCGACCAACTCGCCGGGGCCGTCCTCGCGGTCGCTGCCCCCATATCCCTCGACGAGGTCCCGCTCGCTGGTGGGGAGCTCGCGGGTCATCATCTCGATCGGTTCGAGCGTCAGGTTCTTGCGCTTGCGGCGGCGCAGCACGAAGCCGATTACGGCCACAGCAGCAACCCCGGCGACGGCGTACATCCAGATCGGGGTGGCGGTCGGTTCGTCGCCGTTCTCGCGAAATGCCAGTTCCTCGCGCATCGATTCCGTTGCGGTCTGGTCGAGCTTGAGCCGCGAGATCGCAACGGTGTCGCCACGGTCCGGATCCAAGCCGGCCGCGGCGGAAACCAGCGTCTGAACTTCGGTGATCTGGTCGGGGCCGATCGCATCCTCGTCGAGGACGACGGCGACCGACAGGCGATTGATCGCCCCGGGGGCCTTGGAGGTCTCCTCGACGACCTTGTCGACGGCGTTGTTCACCTGCCGTTCGTCGAGTTGGTACCCTCCGGAGCCGTCGGTCGGGGAGTTGGTCCCTTCGGCCGAACCCTCGGTCCCGAGGACTCCGGCGGCATTGTCGCCAGCCCCGGAGCCCGAGTAGTTCTCGCTCCTCGTCGATTCGTTGATCGCCAGCGCCTGGCCAGGCACGATCGTCGACGGTGGTGCGTAGGACTCCGACACCGACTTCGATGAGTCGAAGTCCAGGTCGGCGGCGACGGTGACGCTGGCATGGCCCTCGCCGACGATCTTGGCCAGCATCGACTCGATCGATCCGGCAAGCGAGGTTTCGTACGCCGCGGTCGTTTCCTGGTTGTCGACCCCGCCACCCCCGGTGCCCACCGGCCCGTTGGGGGAGGCGAGCACGCGCCCCTCGGCGTCGGTGACGGTGACGTCGCTCGGATCGAGGTTCTCAATCGCGCCCGAAACGAGGTTCACGACCGCTTGGACCTGGCTGCCAGACAACGAGGAATTACCTTCGGTCTTGACCATGACCGAACCGGTCGCGGCCTGGTGGTCGAGTGCGAACGTGCTGTTCTTCGGGAGCGCGAGATGGACGGTTGCGGCGACGACGCCGTCGATCGACTCGATCGTGGTGGCGAGTTCGCCTTCCATCGCCCGTTGGTAGTTGACGTGTTGACTGAACTCGGAGCTGGTCAGGTCGGTGTTGTCGAGGATCCCGTATCCGACCTTGCCGGAACCCGGGAGGTCGACCGAGGCGACGTCGATCCGCGTCTGATACACACGATCCTTTGGCACCATGATGGTCGAGCCTCCGCCGGCGAGTTCGTACGGAACGCCGAGCGAGTCGAGTTGTGCGGTGATGGCCTGGGCGTCCTCGGCGACCAGGTTGGTCATGAGCGGCGCGAACTCGGTCTTGTTGCCGAAGACGCTCATCGCCAGGACGCCGATCACCACCAGCGCCGCCGCGGCGCCCATCATGGCGCGCTGTCCCGGGGAGAACGCGGCCAGCGAGTCGGTGGCCTTGGCGTTCCAACCGGCAAGCCCTGCGGAGCTTTCGGCGTTGGGATTCATCGTGTCGACCATCTACCTCAGACCTGCATTCTCATGATCTCGTTGAACGCCTCGAGCGCCTTGTTGCGCACGGCGACGGTCAACTGGGTGCTGAGCTGCGCTTCGGTCGCAGCCATCATGTAGTCCTCGATGCTCTGCAGATTGCCGGTCGCAGCGTCGCGGGCGAGCTGGTCGGCGTAGAGGTGCTGATCGTTGAGGCTGTTCAGCGCGCCGGAGATCGCGGTGTCGAACCCCTCGGCCCCGCTGGAGCGGGTCGACAGGTTCGAGTCGGTCGGGGTCGCGACCGGGGCGACCGTGGCACTGGACAGTCCGGCGGAGACGGGGCTGATGATCGCCACGGCTACTTACCGATCTCGAGTGCTCGAAGGTACGAATCGCGAGCCCGCTCGAACACCGAGGTGTTCACCTGGTACGCGCGTTGGGCGATGATCATGTTGGTCATCTGTTCGCCGAGGTCGACGTTCGGCAAACGCACGAGACCCTCTTCGTTGGCGAGTGGATGATCGGGCTGATACGCGAGGATCCCCTCCGGGTCGTTCTCGACGATGCGACTCACCGAGGTCCCCCGACCGATCTGGCCGCGCACACCGTGGCCGGAGCCAGGTCGCGATTGTGCGACGACGTACTTCGACTCGTACGCGTTCTCGTCCATTCCACGCACGGTCGACACGTTGGCGACGTTGTCGGCGATGGCGTCGAGCCACACCTTGTAGGTGCTCATCCCCGAGGCCGCGACCCCGAGTGCGGAAAACATTGCGCCCATCGCCATCACCCCGTAATCACGGTGCGCAACAGGCCGTACTTGGCGTTCGCAGCGGAGATCAGAAGCTGCTGGCTCAACGCCGTCTCGGTGAGCGAGGTGATCTCGCGTTCGAGTTGCACGTTGTTGCCGTTGGGCAGCGGAGCGTCGTTGGTGAAGGTGGTCGTGGCCCGCGCCGTCTGCGGAGTGCCGGCGTCGACCGCCCGGGTGAGCTGCGACTCGAAATCGACGCGTCGGGCGCGGTAGCCGGGAGTCTCGACGTTCGCGATGGCGTCCTCGTGTTGGGACTTGCGCAGGTTCAGGCCACGCAGCCCCGATCCGAGGGTTTCGAGGGTGAGGTCGCTGATCATCACACGATCCTCGATCGGGATCGCGTTGATGCAGCGCAGTCGGTGCGCAGGGAACGCGGAATCATCAGATCTCCAACAAGTGGTCCGTCGCCGGTCCCTGGCGAGTGACGTGAGCGCTCCGTTGCTCCGACTTCTATCGGCACCCCGAAGCGCAATCTGAGGAGATCAGCGCGGATCTGTAGAAAAACCCGACGGTCGACCCATGATCGACCATCGGTGGTGGGTCTCGCGGCCCAGCGGTCGGCGAGATGAGGTTGGCCAGCGTACTTCTAGGCCGAGGTGTCGAGTCGGCTGGGTTCCGGGCTGGAGTGGGCCCAGCGCCGCGGTCCGCGAGACGTGGTCCCGCGCAGTTCGGAGTCGATCTCGCAGAGTCGTGAACGGCACAAGGTGGTGACGTGCCCGATGCGTTCGACGACCAGGTTCGCGAGTTCGGTGAGCTCCTCGGGGATGGGGCCGAGCTCCACCGGAAGACGCTGCGGCGAGACCGACTCGTAGTCTCCGGCATCGATGTCGGAGAGGATCGCCGAGAGCTCGCGCCGCCACGATGCCGCCGCTTCAGTCGGATCGTTCGTCGGCACGGTCACGGGTCCCACCTCGCACTTCACCGTCATCGCTGCGCGGCAGGGCCGCCGGCCATCACCGAGTTCGCGGCCTGCTCCCAGGCGTCGCAGAGCGGTTCGATGTGCGATCGGCACTCGCGAACCGTTGCAGCGTCTTTGGTCATGTTGGCGTCGAGGAGTCGGCGGTACAGGTACTCATAGAGTGCGCCGAGTTGTTCGGCCGCAGCCCAGGCGTCGCGATCGAGCGCCTCGTCGAGGGCCAACACGATGTCCTGGGCGTGCTGGAGATTCCGGCTCGTCGCCTCGAAGTCTCGATCCGCGATGCCCGCTTCGGCCGCGACGAGGTCCCGACACAGCCGTTGATACAACGCCACCAGCAGTTGCGGTTTGGACATCGTCGCCTGGCCATCGCGCGCGTAGCGGGCCCGCGCCGCAGCCACCTTCGTCGTGCTGCTTGGCGGAGTCGGAAGTGGCGCAGCAGCACGCTCGAGCGGCAACAGCGTTTGCGATGTGTGGCCAGCGGTGGGCAGTGCGGGAGCGGTCGGGTGCTGGACGGGGGCGAGAGGCATTCGGTCGAGTCCTAGGGCGTGCAGGGCTACTTGGAATTGTTCGAATTGAGCCCAGCGGTCATCGACGAGACCATCGAGCCGGTTGCGTTCATCGAGCTGAGCAACGTCTCGAGCGCCGCGAACTGCGCCTTGAGGCGAAGCTCGCGGGCGTCGAGCCGGATCTGGTATTGGTCGATCGACTTCTGGAAGTTGGTGATCTGAGTTTCACGGGAATTCTTCGCCTTGGCGAGGTAGCCGAACTCCTTGTCGACGGCGTTGTTCACCGCGCCGAGCAGGCGTTGGGCGATACCCGGCTCGTAGGTGAGGTCGAATGTGCCCGCTTGAGTGGTGCGTACCGACAGACCGCTGAGTTGCCCATTCGTGGTGGCCAGCGACAACGTCTGGCCGACGCCGGTGGCGCTTTGGCCGTTGATGGTTCCGATGACGTCGGTTCCCGATGCCGAGGTGTAGGAGGGGCTGCCGGCGATGTCATCCCAGCTGACATCGAATGACGTGCCGCTTCCGTAGGCGTTCGAACGGATCTCGATGCCGCCGCCGCTGGCAGTCGCCTGGAGTGCGAAACCGCCCACTTGGAGCTTCGTGTTCAGCGAACCCGCCAGCGTGGCCGCATCGGCGGGTCCGTTTGTCAGATCGATGTCGTTGCCGGCGCCGTAGCCGACCGCCATGACGATTTCGACCCCGTTCAGTTTGACCCGGATGGTCGCCGGGTTGGTGATCGGAACCTGTCCCACCATGCCCAGCTGGCTCGCCTGGGTGGCGGCCTGGGTGACGACCACCTGGTGGCTGCCCGCTGCGAGGAGCGCTCCGGCGGACGTGAGCGACACGGCGCTGGATGCAGATCCGCCGCTGGTGGCCGAGGAACCCTGGACGAACAGGCGCTCGACCGCGGTCGGGTCGGCGTTGTAGGCGGAGAGAAACTTGGCCTCGTCGAACTGGACGGCGCCGTTGCGGTCGACGGAGATTCCGGCGGCCCCCGCCGAGCCCAGCGGAGATTGAGCGACGGCGTCGGTCAACGCTCGCGTGAGCGCCTGGGTGGCCTGGCGCGCAGCGGCATCGCCCGACAGCGTGGATCCGCGGGAGGTGGCGGCGTTGAACGCCGTCTGCTTCTTGATCTCGGCCAGGGCGTCGTTGACCGAAGTGGCGAGCGCCTTGACCCGCTCGGCCAGCGCCTTGCCATCGCGCTCGACCGAGATGGTGACCGCTTCGTTCGACACCGCCTTCGCGGTGATCGTGATGCCCGAGACGAGCTCGGAGAAGGTGTTGGTGCTCGAGGTCACGCTATAGGCGTTGGCGCCTTCGCCGATCGTGAGCTGGGCGTCTCTGCCTTGGGACGTGACGGCTGCACCGTAGGCGGCGTCGAGCCCTGCGAGATCGAAGGTGGATGCCGCCCCGGAGGAGGCGGAGGACATCTGGAGGCGGAATCCGGATCCGGTGTTGACCACGGTGGCACGCACCCCGAGCCCAGCGTTGTTGACCGCCGAGGCGATCTCGTCGATCGATCCGGAACCCACCGAAAGGCTGGTCGTGGTGCCTGCGACGGTGAGCGAGATGGTGCTCGAACCTCCGGTGGTCATCGACGTGGTTCGATCGGCCACCTGGGCGCTGGTGAGGGTGTGGGCGGCGGCGAGTTGGGAGACGGTGAAGGTGAGCGACCCTGCCGCGGTCGTCGCTCCGCTGGAGACCTGGGCGGTGGCGAGGGCGATGTTCGACGAGGTGGTGGCGCTCAACGACCAGTCGTTGGTGCGGTCGAGGTTGTTCGCGGCGGTCGTCACCGCGGTCATTTTGGTCAGGATGGAGTTGTAGGCGTCGATCGCCGACTGCGCCTTGGCCTGGCGCGCCTCCATCTGGTTGACCGGGATCCGCTCGATCGCCATCAGGCTGGTGATGATTTTGGCGGTGTCGAGACCGCTGGCCAGACCGTCAATCGCCATGGCGGGCCACCTTTCGTGGGTGAGCGCCTACGGGATGCGAGGCACCATGTCTCGCATCCCGTAGTGCTGGTGGGGTTACTGCAGGAGGCTGAGCACCGACTGGCTGAGGCTGTTGGCCTGGCCGAGCATGGAGGTTCCGGCCTGCATGAGGACCTGGTTCTTGGTGAAGTTGGTCATTTCGGAGGCCATGTCGACGTCGCGGATGCGTGACTCCGAGGACACGAGGTTCTCGGTGGTGACCTGCAGGTTGTTGATGACCGATTCGAAGCGGTTCTGGGTGGCGCCGAGCTTGCCGCGTTCGGTCGACACGGTGGTGATGGCCGTATCGAGTGCGGTGATCGCCGCCGCCGGTCCGCCAGCGGCGGTGAGGTCGAGGGTGGAAATCGCCAGCGCCCCGGCCCCGGTGCCCATGTTGGCGACTCCGACCGTGATGGTGTCGCCATTGTTGGCGCCGACCTGGAAGACCCGACCGGTGAAGGTGCCGTCGAGCAGCGCCTGGGAACCGAACTTGGTCTTGGTGGCGATGTCGTTGATCTGGGTCCGCAACTCGGCGAACTCGGCCTGGTTGGCGGCGATCGCTGCGGTGTCCATGGTGCCGGTGTTGGCGGCGCCGACGGCGAGGTCGCGCATGCGGTTCAGCATGGAGTGGACCTCGGTGAGCGCACCTTCAGCGGTCTGTGCGACCGAGATGCCGTCTTGGGCGTTGCGGGTGGCCTGCTTGAGTCCGGAGATCTGGGCTCGCAGGTTCTGGGAGATGACCAGGCCTGCGGCGTCGTCCGCCGCGCGGTTGATGCGGAAACCCGAGGAGAGCTTTTCGAGGCTCTTGCCCATCGAGGTGTTCGTGCTGGACAGGTTGCGCCAGGCGTTGAAGGCGGCGACGTTGTTGTTGATACGCATGGTTGTCCAATCCTCCGTGATTGGGTGTGGTGGAGCGGCCACGCTCCTCGTGGCCGTTGTCGGCTCGGGTCGAGTCGGCAGGTGATGTATCGGCCGGCGGCCGCCGGTTCTGAAGCACTCATCCGAGAAATCGAACGGTTGAGTCGCCCGACCCGGCTGAGGCGACGGTCGTGGGTCCGACGGCCCTCGCCCGATTGCAGAGGTCGCCGATCGCTCAGGTTCTGACCGAGCTGGCCGATAACGACACCATGACTGTTGCCGACAACACGACGACCGACATTGCCGCATCGCTCGACGAGCTGTCGCGCGTGTTGTGGAGACAGCGCGAACTCATCGAGCTGCTCGACTACCGCCTCGAGGTGCAACGGCTCGTGCTCATGGGCGGCCGACCCGACCACCTCCAGCGTGCACTCGGCGACGTGGAGACGGCGATGGACGAGATCCGCCGATTGGAGCGCAACCGCGACCTCGTCGTACGCGAATGTGCCGGTCGAATCGGTCTCGCACCAGATGCGACACTGTCGATGCTCAAAGATTCCGTTGCCGAACCGTGGTCCAGTCGACTCGCCGAGCACCAGAACGCATTGCTGGCGCTCGTGGCGGCGACCGAACGCAACGCTGCGGCCAATCGCGAGATCGCAGCGCAGGGGGCTGCGGAGACCCGAGGGGTGATCGATGAGATCACCGGCACCCCGTCGTTGTCCGGTTACGGCCCCAACGGAACCCGAAACAGCGGTGGTGGCCTCAGCCGTCCGGCGTTGATCGATCGGGAGGTTTGAGATGTCGACATTCGGCGGACTCAACACGGCGGTCAGCGGGCTCAATGCGCACAAGCGCTCCATCGAGGTCATCGGCCACAACGTCGCCAACGTCAACACCGAAGGGTTTTCGCGGCGACAGGTCGTGCTCGAGCCGTCGGTCGGTCTGCGGACCGCGTCGAGGCACAACACGGGATTCTCCTGGTCGAACCTCGGGGTGAACATCGCGACGGTTCACCGGGTGCGCGACGCCTTCCTCGACGCTCGCGCCCGTTCGAGCGCGGCCGGATCGTCGGAGGCCAACAAGCTGACCGAGGTGCTCGGCACGCTCGAAGCAGCGATGCCCGAACCAGGTGACAACGGGTTGAACACCAAGCTCGCCAACTTCTGGAACGCGTTCTCAGATGCGGCGAACCAGCCGGGGGCCACCCCTCAACGCACGAGCGTGTTGGCCCAGGGGGAGTCGTTGGCGACCGGGATCCGAAACGCTGCGGAGAGCCTCCAGGTCGCTCACGACAACTATTCGAGGGAGCTGGGCGATGTGATCGCCGAGGTGAACTCGCTCAGCGATCAGGTGGCAGACCTCAACAGCCAGATTCGACAGTCCACGATCTCGGGCATGAACGCGGCGGACATGATGGACCAGCGCGACGTATTGATCGATCGACTTGCCGCGTTGACCGGAGCGACGACACGTCCGGGCGAGTACAACCAGACGACCGTGGTACTCGGAGGTAGCACTCTCGTGTCCGGAGAGTTACGCGAACACCTCGCCGTACGCGAGATCGGTCCGCTCAACCCCCCGCTCAACAACCTCGACCCGCAGATGACCCAGGTGCAGTGGGCCCGTGACGGTTATGCGGCAGCGTCGCTCGGCGGCACGACCGGCGGCATCGTTGCAGCATTGAACGACGTCATTCCGCGCTACATGAATGAACTCGACACCGTCGCTCAGACACTGATCTCCACGGTCAACGCACAACACCAACTCGGCGAGGGCCAAGACGCCGTCTCCGGCCGGAACTTCTTCGACGTCAGCGGCCCGGGGCCGGTCTCCAAGCGGATCATGTTGAGCTCCGACGTCGCCGGGCAGCCGCAGAACATCGCGTTGGCGGCATCGGGAGGCGGTGCCCTCGACGGGTCGAACGGGTACGCGCTCGCGGCGCTCATGACCTCCGCTACCGGCGCCAACGCGTCGTATGAATCGATGCTCGGTCGACTCGGGATCGAGGGGCAGGCCGCCGCTTCCCGGGCGGAGACCCAGGACCAGTTCGCACAACAGACCGAAACCCAACGTACGTCGGTGGCCGGGGTCAACGTCGATGAGGAGATGACCAACCTCATGATGTCCCAGCGCGCCTATGAGGCATCCGCGCGGATGCTGACCGCCATCGACGAACTGCTCGACGTTTTGATCAACCGCACCGGCATCGTCGGACGTTAGGAGCCCATCTCATGATGACCAGAGTCGCAACCTACGGCGGATCACGGTCGACGTTGGCGAACATCCAGCGGTCGTTCGTCCGCCTCGACCGCGCCCAGGAACAGGTCGTGACCGGCAAACGTGTTAACCGGGTGTCGGACAACCCGACCGACGGGGTGTCGTCGGTGATCAATCGAACCCTGTTGAAGCGCCTCGAGCAATACGAGCGCAACGCAACCGAAGCCGACGCCTGGCTGCTCGCCAACGATTCGGCCCTCGCCGACAGTGCGACCAGCCTGATCTCGGCTCGCAGCCGACTCGTGCAGGTCGGTGGTGCGCCGGACGCCGTCGCTCGAAAGGCCATCGCCGACGAACTCCGTGCGACGGCGGAGACGATGATCGGAACGGCGAATGCGACCAAGGCCGGCCGCCAGATCTTCTCGGGAACTGCGGATGTCGCGACCGCGTACGCCCTCGATGGCTCATATCTCGGCAACGCGACGCCGGTCACGATTCCGGTGTTCGATTCGATCGCCATCCGGGTCGACCGCACGGGTCCGGAGGTGTTTGGGGTCTACGACGCCGGCGACCCCTCGGCGGGCAACATCTTCCAACAGCTTCGGTGGATGGCCGATGAGATCGAGGCGGGCAACGTGGCGGTGGCGGCCTCCGGGCTCGGCACGATCGACCACGCGCTCGAACGCCTCGCGACCGCTCAGGTGGAGCTCGGAACACGCCACGCGCAACTCGAATCCATTCAGGCGAACATCGCCGGATCGAAGGTTTCGACCACGGCTGCGATCTCCAAGAACGAGGACGTCGATGCCGCCGAGGCGATCATGAACTGGCGCACACGCCAAAGCGCTTATGAGTCGGCGTTGAAGGTCTCCGCTCAGACGATGCAACAGAGCCTGCTCGACTTCATTCGCTAGGCGACTGCTCATCTCTGCGGCGGCGCCGCCGATAGTGAGGTGATGTCCGAGACGGTCGACTGCGCATCGTCGGCGAGGCCGCCGTGCGGTTGAGCCTCGACCCTCAGTTCTTCCTCGCGTTCATGTACGCCATGATCCGCTGCAGCGCGTGGTTGTTTCTCGCACCGCCGTTGCGCGGCAACGCCCCGGTCATGGTCCGGTCGGGGCTCGCGATGTCGCTCGGGCTGGTGATGGCGCCACGGCTCCTCAACGGCCCAGAGCCACTCGAGACCGATCTCGGTTCGATCCTGGCCGGGACGCTGCACAACGCCGTGATCGGCCTGGTGCTGGCGTTCGTCGTGTTCATGTTGTTCAGCGCCGTCTCCGCGGCGGGATCGATGATCGATACCTTCTCGACCCTGAGCTCCGCCCAGCTGTTCGACCCGATGCAGGCCGCGGCCGCCGGCCCGGTCAGTCGGCTCTACCAGATCCTCGGCACCGCGATGCTGTTCGCGACCAACGGCCACCTCATCTTGTTCGAGGGACTAGCGCGCACCTTCGATCTGTCGCCGGTGGACGGATTGAGCTTCGAGCGGATCGGGGCCGTGGTCACCTCGGACCTTCAGACCTTCCTCCTCGCCGCGATGCAGATCGCCGCACCGATTCTGATCGCGTTGTTCCTCACCGAGATCCTCCTGGGTCTCGCATCGCGGGCCGCACCGAAACTCAACATCATGGCCATCGGCTTCGGGGTGAAGACGCTGGTGACGTTCATGCTGTTGGGGGCCGCGCTGCCGCTGGTGGCCTACTTCACCGGGCAACTCCTCCAGAAGTCGCTGGGCTCGATGAGCGCGATCGTGGGCGGAGGCTGACGTGGCGGGAGGTGACAAGCATTCAAAGACCGAGGCCCCGACACAGAAGCGCAAGAAGGAGGCCCGCAAGGACGGACAGGTCATCCGCTCGGAGGACTTTGTCACCTGGGCTTCGGTGCTGGTTGCCACGATGGTCATGCCCATGCTGGTCCGCAACGGTTCCAACGCGGCACGAGATGCGCTGGCGATGATGTTGCAGGTGGCCCGCCGCCCTGATGAAGGGGTGCTTGTGAGTTCGGTGGGCGAGGTCATGACCTCGACGCTGGGCGCCATCATGCCGACGGTGGTGATCATGATGGTCATCGCCGTCGTCGGCAACATGGCCCAGGTCGGCCTCTTGCTCACCGGTAAACCGTTGAGGCCGAAATTCGATCGTCTGAATCCGCTCAAAGGGTTCAAACGAATGTTCTCCGTGCAAAGCGTCTGGGGAACGATCACCGCGCTGCTGAAGCTCACGGTGATCGTCGCGGTTGCCTACACGACGCTGCGTTCGTCGATTGCGGAGTTGGTCGCAGCATCTCCCCGGTCGATCTCCTCGCTGCTCGCCGAGGCTGCCTCGATGTCGATCTCCCTGGTTCGCACGATCGCCATCGCCGCGCTCCTGCTCGCAGCGTTCGACTACGCGTTCCAACGTTGGAAGCAGTACCGCGACATGCGGATGACGAAACAGGAGATCAAACAGGAGAGCCGGGATTCCGAAGGCGATCCGCACGTGAAGGGTCGACAGCGCCAGCTGCGCATGCAGGCGTCGCGCAACCGAATGTTGGCCGCCATCAAAGATGCGAACGTCGTCATCACCAACCCGACCCACGTGGCGATCGCCATCGAATACAAGGCGTCCTACGGCGTCCCTCGCGTCGTGGCACGAGGGGTCGACGCGTTGGCGATGAAGATCAAAGCGGAGGCGGCGACCCACAACATTCCTCAGGTCGAGTCGCGGCCCTTGGCCCGAACGCTCTACGCGCTGTGTCGTGTGGGAGAGGAGATCCCGCCGGAGTTGTATCAGGCCGTTGCGACGGTGTTGGCGTTCATCCAGCGCCTTTCCGATGCGCAGAGGACCTACGTATCGACCTTCGACCTTCACGTGCCGGACTCCTGGAGCGCAGACGGCGTGACGCCCGAGCGCGTCTCGCCGACGCGTCGCAAGATGTTGGAGCGACAGGCGGCCAAACATGCGACGTGAGCGGGTCCCTGGGTCGGGTGGCCCAGGAAATCATCGCGACCGCCTCAAGAATCCCGGCGAGTTGCCGAAGGGAAAGGACCTTCATGACGAAGGCGATGACCCGGCACGGAGGCCGTTGCGCGGACGCAGATGCGTCCGATTCGTTTGGCACGCACGGGAGCATTCGTGAAGGAAAACAAGCTCGGCCTCGGCGCAGCAGCCTTCCCGTTCGCCGTCATCGCCGTCGTGGCGCTCATGGTGCTGCCGATTCCGACGCATCTGCTCGACGTGTTGTTGGCCTTCAACCTGGGCCTCGCCATGTTGATGTTGTTGGCGTCGTTGAACGTCAAGCGGGCGCTCGACTTCTCGGCGTTCCCATCGCTGCTGCTCATCGCCACCCTGTTCCGCCTCGGCCTGAACGTCAGCACCTCACGGCTGATCCTCTCGCACGGGGATGCAGGCGAGGTCATCGAAGCATTCGGCAACTTCGTCGTCGGTGGCTCACTCGTCGTCGGCCTCGTCGTGTTCTTCATCCTGGTGATCATCCAGTTCGTCGTCATCACCAACGGTGCCACCCGCGTTGCCGAGGTCGCCGCCCGGTTCACCCTCGACGCGATGCCCGGCAAGCAGATGGCGATCGACGCCGACCTCAACGCCGGGGTCATCGACGACGACGAGGCGCGGCGACGGCGCGAGGATGTCGCCGGAGAGTCCGACTTCTACGGCGCGATGGACGGTGCGTCGAAGTTCGTCAAGGGCGACGCCATCGCCGCGGTGATCATCACCGCGGTCAACCTCATCGGCGGACTGCTGGTAGGTGTTCTCCAAAAGGGCATGGACGTCGGCGATGCGGTGAGCACCTACTCGTTGCTCACCGTCGGCGACGGCCTTGTGTCGCAGATCCCTGCACTGTTGGTGTCGATTTCCTCGGGTCTGATCATCACCCGAGCAGCGAGCAGCGGCGACCTCGGTAGCGATGTGATGGCGCAGTTCGCCCGTCAGCATCAGGCGTTGCTGATCGGTGGCGTCTCCCTCATCGCCATGGGCTTGGTGCCCGGGCTGCCGACCCTGCCGTTCTTCGTCGTCGGAGGGCTGCTGGTTGTTCTGTCTCGCAGGATGTCCGCCGCTGCCGATGCATCGGACCGGGCGGCCGCCGAGGCTCCGGCCCACCTCGAAGAGGAGGCCGATCCGAACTCGCCGGCCGAACTGACCCGGGCACTGCGCGTTGAACCGATCGGGCTGGAGCTGTCGATCGACCTGGTCGACCTCGTCGATCCCGGGTCGAACGGCGACCTGTTGGACCGGGTGCAGGCGCTTCGTCGAAAGCTCGTCGAGGAACTGGGCATCGTCATTCCGCCGGTGAGGACGCGTGACAACGTCGAGCTCGACCTCGGGACCTACGTGATACGGATTCACGGGGTGGAAGTGGCGCGAGGGATCGCCCCTGCGGGCAAGCTTCTCGTGATCGCCGACGACCTCAGCGTGTTCCCCGGTATGGAAGTGCTCGAACCCGTCTTCGGGCTTCCATCGAAGTGGGTGGGGCCAGAGCTGCGGTCGATGGCCGAAGCGATGGGCGCCACCGTCATCGACCGTTCGTCGGTGATCACGACCCATCTGGCCGAGGTGGCTCGCGAGCACGCCCCCGAGCTGTTGAGCCGCCAAGATGTCAAGACCCTCGTCGACCTGGTCCGCTCGACCGACAGCGCCGTGGTCGAGGACCTGATGGCCGCGGGGGTGAGCCTCGCCGAGACCCAGCAGGTACTCATGAGTCTGCTCGCCGAACAGGTTCCGATCCGGGATCTGTCGCGGATCCTCGAGGTCATCAGCGAGCGTTCGCGTCTGACCCGCGATACCGAGTTGTTGGTCGAGGCCGTGCGTCAATCGCTGGGCCCGGCGATCTGCGCGTCGAACGCCCGCAACGGTCACCTCGCGGTCATCACCCTCGACCCGCTCATCGAACAGGGGTTGCTGGGGTCGCTGCAACGCAACGAGACAGGGTCGTTCCTCGCCCTCGACCCCGACACCGCGTCGCGGGTCGGCCAAGCGATCATGAGCCAGCTTCGCAGTGCCGAACAACTCGGCCATGAACCGGTGCTCGTCTGTGCGCCGAGTCTACGGCCCGCCATGCGAAGCTTCCTCGCCCGGACCATTCCTCACATGCCGGTGTTGTCCTATGAAGAACTCGCCGATCACCTCACGATCGACGCGCTCGGCTCGGTGACCCTGGAGGCCAGCAATGCATGACCAAGCGCTCCTCGATATCGAAGGAGTCGCCGACCCCGAGGTGTCGACCCGATATCTGCAGTACGAGGGGTTCCCACTCGAAGCGGTGCTCGCCCGGGTCACGGCCGAACACGGGCCGTCCGCCACGATCACCGCGGCCGAACGCGTGCGGCGCGGCGGCGTTCGTGGCTTCTTCGCCCGCGAGGTGTTCCAGGTGGTCGTCGCCGTGCCCGACGACGCGGAGATCGATCCCGAGGACGTCGACGGTGCGCTGGGTCTCGAACTCGGGGAATCGGCTGAGTTCGGCGACGATCTCGTCGAGGAGGACTCCGAGCCGATCGACCTCACCGTGGGAGCCTTCGCGACCGATCAGCGCGTCGGTGGTCCGCAGGACGACGAGCTGTGGGCGTTGCTCGCGGCGCCGTTGCCGCGGGACCCAGAGCCTCGCGCTGCGGATCGTCGAGGGCAGCCGGGCTCCACCGTCGTCCCCCCGCCGTATCCGGGTGCGCCCGGCACCCCAACCGACCCACACCTGATCCGACTCGCGCCGCCGCCGCCTCGCTGGCCGTCGACCCACCAGGAACCGCTGGTCGACGCCGTGGTTGAACCGGTGGTCGAGGCGGGGGTGGCCTCGCTGCCCTTCGTCGTCGACGTCGTCGAATCCGAAGCGATCCTCGCCGAACTGGTGCAACCGCTGAAGTCGCTCGGACCGATCGCCTCGACGACGCTCGTCGCCGGCCCGGCCCGCCGGTCGGGAGTCGAGTCGATCGCCGAACCCCGCGCCGAGGTCGTACGCGCCGAAGCGGTGCGTCATGCCAAAGCAGCGTTTCGGGCGAGTGAACCGTCACGCCCAGTCGTTTCGTCCCGTGCCGGCGGGCCCGAGGTGGACCTGTCGGCCATGCTGGGAGCCCTCGAGACCTCACTCGTAGCGGTTCCCGCACCGCCTGCGGCCGGGGTCATAGCGCTCGTCGGCGACCTCGCGGAAATCATCACCGCTGCGCAGAGCCTGGCGCGGCATCTGGGGGTGGCGGCCCACGATGTGCACGTTGTCGCTCGCGGTGCGTCGGCTTCGCCGGTCCTCGGCGTGGTCCGGCCACGCTCCGACGCGGCACGAAACCCGCAGAACCGGACCCTCGTCGCCATCGAACTGGCGGCCGGCCGCGACGGGCACGAGTGGACGCGCTCGGCGTTGGCAGCCCTCGATCCTCGTCAGATTCGATTCGTCGCCGACGCTCGTCGGTATCTTTCCCATCAGCATTTCAGCGTTGCCGCGGTGGGAGGGGTCGACGTGGTCGACCTGAGTGGGGTTGGGGCGCTTGCCGAACCCGCCGATGCTCTGGCACTTGGTGTGCCGGTCGCGACCATCGACGGGCGCGGGGCAACCCCCGAAATGTGGGCGGCAGTGTTGCTGGCCCATCGCTGTTCACAACGACAAGGCACCACCTGGAGTGGTGCGGAGGATGAGTAGTGTCATGAGTGTGTTGGTCCGGTCAGAACGGTTCGGCGATGTCGAGTGTGACGATGCTGCAACCGTCGTGTTCCCCGATGGCCTACTCGGCTTCGAGGAAGAACGCGAGTTCGTGGTGATGCCCGCCGACCCGGAGGGTATCTACAGCTGGTTGCAGTCGACCCGGACGCCGTCGTTGGCATTCCTGACGACGTCTCCGACGTGCTTCTTCGCCGACTATGCGGTCGAGATCGACGACGCGGAGGTGGCGGAGATCGAGATCCTGGATGAGTCCGAGGCGATGGTGCTGGCGATCGTGACGATCGCCGAGGATCGAGCCACTGCCAACCTGCTCGGCCCTATTGTGGTCAACACCCGGACGCGCCGGGCTCGCCAGGTCGTCCTCGCCGACTCCACCTGGTCGACCAAGGAACTGTTGGGCGAGTTCTAGATGCTGGTTCTGTCACGTCGGACGAACGAATCGATCATCGTCAACGGCAACATCACGATCACGGTGTTGGAGATCCGCGGCGACCACATACGCATCGGGATTGATGCCCCGCGCGAGATCTCGGTTCATCGCGAAGAGATCCACGCCGAGTTAGCCCGCGCCAACAAGGCAGCGACCGGCTCTCGCGCCGCCGACGTCGCCCGTCTTCCCCGGCCAGGAGTCTGACTCGCACGACCCCCGATCCGGCGATTATCCCGGTGTCGCTGGCGGAGGTGTGGCGACCGTCGCCTGGCGAACCGACAGTGCGATGCGGCGCTTGTCGAGATCGACCGACAGCACTTTGACGACGATGGCCTCGCCGGGGGTGACCAGCTCGTCGGGTCGGTACCCCGGGAGTTCGGACAGCTCGGACAGGTGCACGAGGCCGACAATCTCGCCGTCGTTGAGTTGGGCGAACACCCCATAGTCGACGAAGCGGGTGACGGTGGCGTGGTGTACCGAGCCGATCTCGAGCGAGGCATACGGGTCGGGTTGGCGTCGTCGCAGCGACAACCCGATGCGGCGCTTCGATTTCTGCACCTCGATGACCTCGGTCTCGATCTCATCGCCGACGCTGAGGTACTGGGACACCTTTGAGACGCGACCCCATGACACTTCGCTGCGATGCAGAAGGGCGCGGACGCCGTCGATGTCGATGTATGCGCCGTAGTCGAGGAGCTGGGTGACGCGTCCGGTGACGACATCGCCGACCTTCACCCGCGAAAACACATCGCGTTCGACCTGGCGTCGTTGGCGGCGCAGGTGGTCGCGTCGCGAGACCACGACCCGGTCGAGTGCACGGTCGAGCTCAGTGACGATCACCGTGACCTCGGTCCCGACGAGCTTTTCGGGCTCCATTGCCTCGGGATCCTGGGGGCCGTGCTCGCCGATCATCGAGCTGGGAAGGAACGCCCGAAGCCCGAGGTCGACGAGAAGTCCGCCCTTGATGGTGCGTTCGACAGTGCCCGTGAGCGGCTCGCCCGACGCCTTGGCAGCCTCAACGCGTTCCCAGTGGCGCAACTTGCGCGCCCACGAATTGCTCAGCGCGACGCGTTCTCGCGGATCTTCGCGGGCGAGGACTGCGGCGTCGATCGTCGAACCCGCCGTGGGGACGGGTCGGTCGCGATACTCGCTGCGGGCGATGACGCCGATGCGGCCATCGGCCAACTTCACCTCGATCTCCGCGTCGTGGACGGCGGTGACGATCACCTCGATCACCCGGCCGACTGTTGAGCCCGGTGCAGGGGTTCGCACACCGGCGGTCGGCGGCGCCGGCGGGTGCTGCGGTGTTGACCACGACGAGGAGGGCGAAGTCGGCACGTAGTCAGTTTGCCTGAGAGCCACCGAAAATGCGCCGGATTCTCTCTACGGGTACGCGAGCACGTACCGACTGCGGAATTTCTTTCGTCTTGGCTCAAGCGGGTGGGATTGGTGCCGAACGGGTTGGGGTGCCCGTGTTGGCGCCCACTACCGAGGCGCTGTCAACGTCACTGCAGGTGCTCCGTTGGAGTTGTCGAGCGCGGGCGGCTACGAGCAGGTCGTGCGTGAGGATCATCCGTCGTCGTATTGGCGTTTGGGCGACGGCACGACCGCGGACGCGGCCGATGCCTCGACTGCGGGAACCTCGGTGGGTAAGAACCGGGTCGGTCAGTCGACGCTGACGGTTTCGGGGGCGATTGCCGGTGACCCGAATGGGGCGACGCAGTTCAACGCGTCGGCGTTCGATGTGGCGTCGGGGTTGGTGTCTGGGTCGTCGAGTATCGAGTTGTGGTTCAAGACCGCGAATCAGGGCGGCCTGATCATGGCGATGAAACCCGATGCTTCGCAGTTCGTGCCGTTGGCCTATGTCGGAACCGACAACAAGTTGCATGCCGGGTTCTGGCCGATGCCCCAGGTCGTCTCACCGGCAACGGTGACCGACAACCAGTGGCATCACCTCGTGATCTCCTCGGCGTCGACGTCGGTCACGGTGTTCCTCGACGCCGTGCCGATCGGAATGCAACACGGCGCGCCGAACATGTTGGAGATGACCGCAACCTATTTCGGTACGTCGTTGGAGACGGGGTGGCCCTACAGTCCTGGTGGTTGGCGCCCGTTGAACGGCGCGTTGGACGAGATCGCGATCTATCCGGGGGCTCTGAGTGGCGTGCAGGTCAAGACGCACTTCGACGCAGCCCGGATCGGTGTTGTCGACGCCCAGCCGCACCGGATCCGAGTGGACTTCCAAGACAAGGCGGGTACGGCCGCGTTGTCGCTTCGCCAGGGCACACCTGGCGCGACTGCGGCGTTGGCGAGTTCTCAGTTGAGCCCGCGTTACAACCTGGTGACCAGGACCATTGACCCCGACGGCAAGGTCACAGCGTCGCAGTATGGGGTACCCGAACTCGGGATGAAGACCGCCGACATCGTTGATCCGGCAGGGCTGAACCTACGCACCGAATACACCTACGAAGGCGCGTCGTCGGCGAACAAGGCGTTTCGCCGTCAGCTCACTCGAAAGCTCCCCGCCCTGGTCGGGACCTCGGTGACGCCGACGACCTACAGCTATTACTCCCAAGGCACGAACCCTGCCACCGCGGACAATCCGTGCACGGTGCCGGTGGAGGCGATTCCTCAAGGTGGCGCTCAATGGAAGAGCGTTGGTGTCGACCCCGACGGTGCGGGTTCTCAAACCGGCGAGGTGATCGAGTCGGTGTATTTCGGCGATGGCCTGGTCGCGGCGACGCGGCGGAGCGCGAACGGCACGACCGATCCGTGGACCTGCTACACCTATGACGGTCGCGGTCGTCCACTCACGGTGTCGTATCCGGCCTACGGTGGTGCGGTGGCACGTACTGTGACCTACAGCTATCGGGTCGATCCCGACGGTGCCGGGCCGTTGAGTTCAAGTGTGGCGTCGGTATCGGTGTCGGACGACTCGACAGGTTCGGGTATCTCGTCTCCGACGGTAACGACGACGGTCGACTGGTTGGGTCGCGTCGTTCGCTATCAGGACGCGCTCGGGGTGGTGACCACCACGACCTATGACCAGGCGAACCGGCCAACAACGGTCACGGCATCGAACGGATACGGGACGGTCGGCTACACCTATGACGCTGCGGGGCGCCTGGCAACCCAGACACTGGGAGGCAACGTCATCGCGCAGCCGACCTACAACGGTTCGAGTGGGATGATGACCTCGGTGTCGTACCCGTCGGGGGCGAACAAGGCCGGCAACGGAACCAGCGGGGCGTTCGGTTTCGATTCGCGAGGTCGCCCCAATGCGATGACCTGGACTGGGCCGTCGTCGACACTGTTGACCTCATCGGCGGTGACTCGCAGCGCTGGTGGGCGCATCGTGGACCAAACGATCGATGGTGTCGATCCGACGCCGGGCACGGACGCGTTCACCTATGACGCGGCGGGCCGCCTCACGATCGCCGGGCCGTCGGCGCCAAGCGGTGGTGGGTCGTCTCCGGGGCTGATTCCGCCGTCGGGGACGCGGGTGAAGGTGCAGCATTCCGGTCAGTGTTTGGACATTCGCAATATCAGTTCGAACAACGGTGAGTATGTCGACCAGTACGGTTGCTATACGTCGGGTGCGTTGAACCAGGTGTTCGATTTCCTCGATCTCGACGGCACCTGGTTCACGATGAAACCGAAGCATTCAGGGATGTGCATCGGGGTCCCGAACAACACCGCAGGTTCGTTTGTCCAACAGCAGACATGCAGCGGAGCGACCACCCAGAAGTGGAAGGCGGTGGCGGTCGGTAGCGGCTACCAGTTGGTGAATCAGTCGTCGAATCTGTGTGTGGAGGTTCCGGGGTCGTCGATGGCGTATCAGACGGCGACGAAGCAGAACACGTGTGGTACGTCGACGGACACGAACCAGATTTGGCAGTTCGTCGACCCGGCCACACACGCGACGGTCGCATTCCCGAGCACCGGTGGTGGGTCGTCTCCGGGGCTGATTCCGCCGTCGGGGACGCGGGTGAAGGTGCAGCATTCCGGTCAGTGTTTGGACATTCGTAATATCAGTTCGAACAACGGTGAGTATGTCGACCAGTACGGTTGTTTTACGTCGGGCGCGTTGAACCAGGTGTTCGACTTCGTGTCGTCGGATGGCACTTGGTTCACGATGAAACCGAAGCATTCGGGGATGTGCATCGGCGTGCCGAACAACACCGCAGGTTCGTTTGTGCAACAGCAGACGTGTAGTAGTGGTGCCGCGCAGCTGTGGAAGGCGGTGGGGGTCGGTAGCGGCTACCAGTTGGTGAATCAGTCGTCGAATTTGTGTGTGGAGGTTCCGGGGTCCTCGATGGCGTATCAGACGGCGACGAAGCAGAACACGTGTGGTACGTCGACGGACACGAACCAGATTTGGCAGTTCGTCGACCCGGCCACACACGCGACGGTCGCATTCCCGAGCACCGGTGGTGGGAGCGATGCTCAGGGCTACGACTTCACCTCCAACCAGTCGGGTTCGTGTGCGGTGCCGGCGTCGAACTCGGGCCGGAACGGGAACCGGGTGAACCATGTGGTTGGTTCGTTGTCGTTCGGGTCGTGTTATGACTGGGCGGACAAGCTGACGTCGACCACTGAGCCCGGGTTTACTGGGACGATCGGATACGACTCGCATGGCAACGCGACCACGATCGCCGGCGAAACCCATGGCTATGACGCGACGGATCGTCACCTTGGCACGGTGAAGGGTTCGACGACGGTGACGTATCGGCGTGATCCGTTGGATCGAATCGTTGTGCGTACCGAGGCGGTTTCGGGTGGTGCGACTACGACGACGCGTTATGGGTACGTGGCGGGTGGCGATAGCGGTCAGATGACGTTGTCGTCATCGAACACGTTGATTGAACGCACGATGGTGTTGCCCGGTGGGGTGATCTACACGAGCCGTGCGAGCGGTGATGTGTGGTCGTATCCGAACATTCACGGTGATGTCGCGGCGACTGCGACCAGTGCGGGTGTCAGAACCGGTGTGACGGTCGCGTACGACGCGTTCGGGAATGTCGCGGCTGGTGTGTTGGCGGACAATAGTGACGGGAACTTCGATTACGGCTGGCATGGTCAGGCTCAGCGTCCTGTGGAGCACGGTGTCGGGTTGGTGTCGGTGATCGAGATGGGTGCGCGCCAGTACATCCCTGCTTTGGGCCGATTTATCGAGAAGGACCCTGTTGAGGGTGGTGTCGACAACGACTACACCTACGTCAACGACCCCATCAACATGACCGACCTCACCGGCACCTTCGGTGTACCGAAGTGGGCGAAGAAGATGGTGAAGAAGTACCGCCATCAGATAATAAACGTTGCTACGGGAGTCGCTGCCGCAGTTGCGGTTGGAGCATGTGCTGGGCTCGTAGTATGCGGTCTGGCGTTGGCGGGAGTCGCTGCAGCTGGCACAGTCGCGCACTTGAGTTCGGATAGGTTGGCAAGAGATCCTGCCAGGAACTATACGGTACGCCGCGCTTTGGGCGAATCCGTGGTGTCCACCCTAACAGGCGGTACGTGCAGGGCCGTTCTGGGGAATGGATGCGGACTCGGAGCTATTAGGAATGGAATCGCCAGAAACTGGCAGGCAGTTGTTGTTGGGCTTGGTGGTGCGGCATCGGCATGGATGTTGAAATATCGAGGTAAGAGTAGGTGAACGAAGACCATGTAGCGGTCGTCCGATCTGGTGATGATACGATTCTTCGGTACCCGCGTTCCGGACTTGACGTTAGGATTAGTTCCGACAGGTCCAATCTGTGCTCGGACAAGTCCACTCTTAAAATGAAATCACCGTTCTTCACTAGCGACCGAAATCTTGGAATGCGTTCGGTCGATTTCAATTGGAATCTCGATGGTGACGAGGTCGGCAAACGCATCATTGATTTCTGGCCTCGCCCGAAAAGCCGATTCCTCCAGTTTGGCGCAGAAATATCTACCCAGTTCGCATCAGTAGTGTTTGTCCGGGGCGCTCGGCGATTGGTTAAAATCGGTGCATCCAATCAGATTTGGGAGATAGACGCCCTCACGCCACCGGAGGCGCTTTGGGTAACTGCATGCCTGATTTGTGAGAATGATAACCTCCACAAACTGCCGTTGCTGCCACTGGTAGATATCTTGAATCCGAGGCCTGGTCAGAGGGCACGTATCCCACGTTCCCCTTGGCGATATCAATGGCAATGGGGGTGAGTCCAAGTGGCGACAGGGCAACAGCAGACGTGTAGTAGTGGTGCCGCGCAGCTGTGGAAGGCGGTGGGGGTCGGTAGCGGCTACCAGTTGGTGAATCAGTCGTCGAATTTGTGTGTGGAGGTTCCGGGGTCCTCGATGGCGTATCAGACGGCGACGAAGCAGAACACGTGTGGTACGTCGACGGACACGAACCAGATTTGGCAGTTCGTCGACCCGGCCACACACGCGACGGTCGCATTCCCGAGCACCGGTGGTGGGAGCGATGCTCAGGGCTACGACTTCACCTCCAACCAGTCGGGTTCGTGTGCGGTGTCGGCGTCGAGCTCGGGCCGGAACGGGAACCGGGTGAACCATGTGGTTGGTTCGTTGTCGTTCGGGTCGTGTTATGACTGGGCGGACAAGCTGACGTCGACGACTGAGCCCGGGTTTACTGGGACGATCGGTTACGACTCGCATGGCAACGCGACCACGATCGCCGGCGAAACCCATGGCTATGACGCGACGGATCGTCACCTTGGCATGGTGAAGGGTTCGACGACGGTGACGTATCGGCGTGATCCGTTGGATCGAATCGTTGTGCGTACCGAGGCGGTTTCGGGTGGTGCGACTACGACGACGCGTTATGGGTACGTGGCGGGTGGCGATAGCGGTCAGATGACGTTGTCGTCATCGAACACGTTGATTGAACGCACGATGGTGTTGCCCGGTGGGGTGATCTACACGAGCCGTGCGAGCGGTGATGTGTGGTCGTATCCGAACATTCACGGTGATGTCGCGGCGACTGCGACCAGTGCGGGTGTCAGAACCGGTGTGACGGTCGCGTACGACGCGTTCGGGAATGTCGCGGCTGGTGTGTTGGCGGACAATAGCGACGGGAACTTCGATTACGGCTGGCATGGTCAGGCTCAGCGTCCTGTGGAGCACGGTGTCGGGTTGGTGTCGGTGATCGAGATGGGTGCCCGCCAGTACATTCCTGCTCTGGGCCGATTTATCGAGAAGGACCCTGTTGAGGGCGGTGTCGACAACGACTACACCTACGTCAACGACCCCATCAACATGACCGACCTCACCGGCACCATCGGTGTACCGAAGTGGGCGAAGAAGATTGTAAAGAAATCTGTCAAACTGGCGCGGGCAGCAAGGAATGCTCCCGCGTCGGTCGTTGGATTCGCTGTCGCAAAACGTGGTGGAGGATCGTGCTCTGTAGATCGCGCTGAGCTAACCATCATATGCACTGGGGTGAAGCGGGGTGCGTTCAATCCACGCGACGCGATCACCTATGGAAACGTAATCATTTCTAAGGAGACCTTGAACAGCGGCCAGATTCGTCACGAGATGGCACATGTGAACCAGCAGGCATGGATGGGAGACTCCTTTCTCCAGGCATATGGCATAGCAGAAGCGGCTGGATGGGTATACTCCAAGGTATCTCGCAGCAAGAAATCAGCTAGCTGTTTCAACGTCTTCGAGCGCAACGCCGATTTTAACAGAGACAACTACTCTTCGTGTCGGAACTAATGAAATTGGCATTCGGTCAGGTTCGGGCGCGTCGTTCTCGAATTTATCTGTTGAGCGTTGTACTCGTCTCCAGTTCCTGCGTATGGGGTACTGAAGGGCATCAATCTATTCCGTTCGTTGTGTCGGGCGATGCGATGAACTACGTCCTGCAGGTACCAATCTGTTCAGGCGACTGGCTGGCAAGCATTGAAGTCGTATTGCCAGGACAGACAATAATCCAAGAGGCAAGCGGCAAGCTTGAGGATAATCGGGCCCGATTTCAAGGTATCATGGATGTTTCTATCAACCTCGATGAAGTCGAGAACGTACCCATCATATCGTCGTTCGATTTAATCAAGAGTTCGAAGAATTACCTGTCCAAAGAGGATAATGGGACTGTGATATTTGTTACCAACGAGGGGTATGGAGCATCAATTGAACTTGAGGACGTTGCTACTCGCCCGCAACTTTGGTTGCGCAATGATAGCGGAGACTACGATCGGACCGAAGTCGATCAGGACATACCTAGTGTGATCAGTTCCTGGTGCAGTTCCGACTGATGCGATCAGGACATGGTATCGGTGTCGGACGACTCTTCCCGAGGGGGTATCGTGCAAGTTAGAACGTTGTCCAAGGGCGAGAAGATCGGCTTTGCCATCTTGCTGGCCTCGATAGCTTCTCTTTGGATCGTTGGGAATATCTTCGTTCGGGAGGCTGGTGGAGAGATCGCTCCTGTCTCGATTGGGCCAACTATGTTGGGTTGCGTCGTGGGGCTTTCCATCGTCCGACTCCAGAAACGAGGCAGGAAGTCTGAGCTTGGCAATGGCCAGAATAATGAGTAATCCGAGTGGCTTCGCCCCAGTCGGTGGGTTCCACCACTACCGTGCCCACATCGTGCGCTTCCGGCTGGAAGCACCTGCCTTTGCAGGCGGTACGAGTGGTGGATCAAAGTCTGCTGGCTGTATGATCGGACGGTAGCGCGGTGGAGCGTACTGCTAACGGTGCTCACTTTCGAATGCGGAACAGGGTGGCATCTTCGATTGGTTCCTTGCTATGGCTCATCCTGGCCGGTGTATTAATGTCTGGACTCGCGATGGGCACGTCTGCCCTGACGATCGGGTCAGCGTCAATAGGCGTGGTCTTGATCGTCCTAGCTGTCCGTTCAGCTCGCGCTGGATTGACGGTTCGGAGCAACGGAACCATTGTGATGCGTGGCCTCTTTCGCACCCGAAGTATTCAGAACGACGTACCCATCGACGCCACGGTTATTGCTGAGTTCGGCGGACTGCGGGAGTGGCTTGAAGTCAGCGCTGATGGTCGATCTGCCAAGGTTGAGGCCCCTCGGTTCATGGGTCGATTCGGGCCCGACCTGGAGGCTGCGGCGACGCTGCTATCCGCCAGCAGGCAAATCCCAAGCGATCGACTGCTGGCGAGGAAAGAAGTCTGAACTTGGCAATGACCAGAATATTGAGTAATCCGAATGGGCCTGCCACGGTCGCTAGGCTCCACCACTGCCGTGTCTTCACTACTCTAGGAGAGCCGCAGTCCTATGCCTAGCGGTCAAGTATCATTCGGTGTCGTGGTGGTGCTTGGAGTTATACTCGCCGTCGCTAGTGTGATTTCTCACATACGAATGGTTCAGGCGGATTCTCCGGGCCGCCTGTTTCGCAGGATACTCGCGGGATTCGTTGACACAGGTGAGGGATTTGCAAACCTGGTGAGGATATTGATCGGATTAGGCCTGTTGGCGGGCTACGTGTTCAGCAGATAGCTAGATAGGACAGGTAGTCAGGCGACCAATCATATTAACGCGGTGGGCGTGCGCTGGAGGCAACCAGATCCAGATCGATATTAGTGGATATCGGGCGACTCCATTAATCAAATTCGGCATCGAAGGGCTGGGGTTAGTCGAAGACGACCGTGCGGTTTGCGTAGGTCAGGATGCGGTGCTCGATGTGGAGTCGCACGGCATCGGCGAGTACTACGACCTCGAGGTCGCCACCCATGCGGATGAGTCGCTCCGGGTCGTCGCGGTGGCTCACCGGGGTGACGTCTTGGCGGATGATTGGGCCTTGGTCGAGTTCCGCCGTGGCGTAGTGGGCGGTCGCTCCGATGATCTTCACTCCGCGGTCGTACGCCTGGTGATAGGGCTTTGCCCCGATGAATGCGGGCAGGAACGAGTGGTGGATGTTGATGATGCGGCGCGGATATCGGTCGATGATCTCGGGTGGCAGGATCTGCATGTAGCGGGCGAGCACCACGAGGTCGATGTCATGTTCCTCCAGCGCTTGGAGCACCGCGCGCTGTTGGGCCGACTTGGCGTCTGGGTCGACCGGGAGGTGGAGGAACGGGACCCCGAACTTCTCGGTGATCTCCCGGAAATCGGGGTGATTGGAGATCACCACCGGGATGTCGACGTTGAGGAGGCCGAGATGATGTCGCGATAACAGGTCGAGCAGGCAGTGACCTTCCTTCGACACCAAGAGCGCCACTCGTTGGCGGTCGGACTCCTCGGCGAGGGTCCACGACATGCCGAGGCGTTGCGCAAGAAGTGAGAACTCCGTACGGAACGCGTCGTGATCGGCGCCGGGTTCGAGCGTGAACTCGATGCGTTGTAGGAATAGATCGTGGCGTTGGTCGGCATGCTGGTCGGCGTGGACGATGTTGCCGCCGTGGTCCTGGATGAACCCGCTGGTCGCGGCCACGAGCCCCGGTCCGTCGGGGCAGGAGAGAAGAAGGATCGTCATCGATGAAATCAGCCGTAGGTGAGGCGGTCGATCGACCAGTAGGCGCGGAGTGCCTCGACACGTCCGGCGTCGTCGATCCGGTAGGTGAACACCCCGTCGGTGTGCACGACTAGTCCATCGGCCATCGTCGTCGTAATTCGACCTACGTTGGCCACCTCGTTGCCGGCCTCCCAGGATTCCTTGATGGTGAAGCGCACCTGGTTCGGGCCGATCACCGTGTCGTAGAAGGCGGCGATCGCCTCCAAACCGCGGTGGCCGTTGCCATCGGGGTCGAGCGGGGAGGGGCCGATCGGGTCAGCGACCACGGCGTCGGGAGCGAACAGCGACAGCCAGGTCGCTCGGTCCCCGTTCTCGATGGCGGTCATCGAGGCGACCGACGCGTTGCGCGCCGGGTGGTCGGGAAGTTCGTCGGGGAACTGCATCGGGGGCTCCTTCGGTGAGAATGGGTGGAACAGGGTCAGTCTGTTGACGGTACCGAACTTCCGAGTCAGCGGGTCGCATCCGAGGTGTGACCGGAACGGTTCCGGTCATGTCGGTGGAGGCTGGCAGACTATTGGGTCCCCTTGCCCCGACTCCCGTTCACGGACGCTCACCCACCCCCATGGCGACATCGATCAGGCTTCGGCCCTGGCAAAAAGCTGCGCTCGAAAAGTTGCTCGCGAAGGACGCGGACAACTTCCTCGCCGTCGCCACCCCTGGTGCCGGCAAGACGACCTTCGCGCTCACCGTCGCCGCGCAGTACCTGTCCTCGGGGCTTTGCCAGGGGTTGTTCGTGGTCGCCCCGACCCAGCATCTCAAGGTCCAGTGGGCCGAGGCGGCGCATCGCATCGGCTTACACCTCGACGACGACTGGGCCGCAGCGGACGGCGAATTGCCTTCCGACATGCACGGAATCGTGACCACCTATCAGCAGGTGGCGACATCGGGCGCGGTGCTGCGCAAGTTGACCCCCGGCTCGTTCGTCATCCTCGACGAGGTACACCACGCCGGCGACGACAAGTCGTGGGGCGAGAGCGTGCTGAATGCGTTCGGCCCGGCGCGCAAGCGACTGTCGTTGTCGGGGACTCCGTTTCGATCCGATAGTTCGGCCATCCCGTTCGTCGAGTACCACATGGACGAGGCGTTACCCGACTTCGAGTACGGGTATGGCGATGCGCTCAGCGACGGGCGCGTCGTGCGCCCGGTGTACTTTCCGGCCTACGGCGGGCACATGGAATGGGTCGCCCCCGATGGAAGCGAGATGTCGGCTGGCTTCGACGATGCGCTCGACCACCAGAGATCCAACCAGCGACTTCGGGTGGCGCTGTCGCTTGAGGGGCAGTGGCTCACGAAGGTGTTGACCGAAGCCCACGTACAACTGCAGAACATCCGTCGTACTCATGTGGATGCCGCGGGTCTGGTCATCGCCATGGACCAGGACCATGCCAACGGCATCGCGCGACTCATGAAGTCGCGTTTCGGCATCACCCCGACCATCGCGGTGTCCGACGACCCGACCGCCTCGGCGAAGATCGCCAGGTTCGCGGCGTCGAACGATCCGTGGATCATCGCGGTGCGCATGGTGTCCGAAGGGGTCGACATCCCAAGGTTGCGCGTCGGGGTGTATGCGACAAACACCACCACCGAGTTGTTCTTCCGACAGGTTGTCGGCCGTTTCGTCCGCTGGACGCGCGGGGTGAAGAACCAGCGAGCATTCCTGTTCCTCCCCGACGATCCACGCCTGCGCCGTTACGCCGCCGAGATCGCCGCGCAGCGGCGTCATTCACTCAAGAAGCGCCGCGGTGACGACGACACCGACGGCACCGAGTTCGACGACCTCGGTGACGCCGAGCGCGAGGAACAGGGAGGCGAGGAGCAGATGTCGCTGTTCGCCGTCATCTCGGCGGTCGCCGAGGAGGCGGAGCTCGCCCCGTCGGTGTTCAGTACAGATCACGGAGACGACTGGGACGACGACGCGGAGGTCGAGCTCGACGAGTCGCTGGAGGTGCGCCTCGCGGTACCGCCACCGAGAGGTGCGAGGGGTGCAGCGCCGACGACGAAGACGCGCAAGCATCTGAAAAAGGACCTGCGAGACGCCAACGCCGAGTTGGTGCGCGAACTCGTGCGCTTTTCCAAGCTCGATCATCGGCAGGTGAACGCGGAACTCAACCGGCTCGCCGGCATTCGCAAGGTCACCGAGGCGACCGTGGAGCAACTCCAGACCCGCCTCGACCGTGGCGAACGGTGGCTCAAGAAGCTGTAACGGACCTCGGTGTTCAGCAGTACCAGAGCGAGTCGTCGTGGCGGTGGTGATCCCTCGCGATCGCGTAGCGGGCGATCAGCGTTGCGAGCAACGCGCTGAGTGTGGTGGTTCCGAGCTTTCTGGCCATGTCCCCTCCTCGGTTCGGTCCCCTTGGGTTGGTGTAAAGGACGGGTCGCGCCGGCACAAGTGACGCTTCGATGTCAATTTGGCGACGAAACGGCTCGGTCCTGGCCGAAGCGGATCGAAACGTACCGGGATGGCGGGTCGGTTTGTGCCAGTGTTGGCAACTCGCCAACACTGCTCCCATGACTGAACGTGTCGGTGAAGCGACGGCCTCCGGCGGAGCGGGCCTACGGGTCTTTCCTCGATATCTCCCGCCGGCCAAGCGCGGCGCCATCGCCCGGCGCGCCGCACAGATCGGTTGGGTCGCGACGAAGCACTTCGGGCCGCTCGGTGTGCGCAGCGCGATGGGTCGTGCGCTCAAGCGCGAGGTCGCTCCGGATGCCTTCGCCCGTCCTCTGCGCAAGACCTTCGAGGAGTTGGGAACGACGTTCATGAAGTTCGGCCAGCTCGTCGGATCGTCGCCCGGGGTGTTCGGCGAAGAGGTCGCGGCCGAGTTCCGATCCTGTCTCGACACCGGGCCGGTCGTGGCCTTCGACGAGGTGCGTCGCGTGATCGAGTCCGAACTCGGGATGCACCTCGACGAGGCGTTCGCGACCTTCGATCCCGATCCGATCGGTCGTGCATCGATCGCGGTCGTTCACCGCGCCACGTTGCACGACGGCACCGACGTGGCCGTCAAAGTGCTGCGGCCGGGAATCGAAGAACGCGTCGCGGTCGACATGGATCTGTTCGAGCCGCTGTTGACCCTCGCGGCGCGCACGACGGGGGAGTACGCGGCGGGGCAGCTGGTGCAGATGTTCGACGGGTTCCGGCTGCAGCTCGGCGAGGAGCTCGACTTGCGCAACGAGGCCCGGGCGATTCGCCACATGCAGGGGCTGTTGGGGGTGGTCGACCTACCGCTTGTGACCGTGCCCACGACCTATGAGAACTTCAGCGGTGCTCGGGTGTTGACCATGGAATTCTTCGACGGTGTTCCCGTCGATGACCTCGAACGCATCGCGGAGTACGGGTTCGATCCGGCGCCGGTCGTTACCCAGACGGTCAAGGGGTTCCTCATGACCGCAGTACGGTGGGGGTTCTTCCACGGAGACGTCCACGCCGGGAACCTCCTGTTGTTGCGCGACGGCCGTGTGGCGGTGATCGATTGGGGCATTTGTGGTCGCCTCGACGCCGACACGCACCATTTTTTCCGGCGCATCTGCGAGGCGGGCCTCGGCGACGACACGGCGTGGGCCGATATCGCAGCGCACACGATCAAGCAGTACGGAGCCCTGCTTGAAGAGGGTCTCGGCATGGGCCACGACGACGTGACGGCGTTCATGAAGCTGACCCTCGAACCGCTGCTGCGGGCGCCATTCGGTGAGGTGTCGCTCGTGGCGATCCTGAATGCTCCACAGGCGAAGGTGGCAGAGGCGAAGGGGCTGGAGGTCGAGCGTCGGAGCGTGCGCTCTGTCCTCAAGCGTTTCCGGGAACAGCGCAAGTTGCGCCTGATGGCCGAGGCCGAGGGCATCATCGAGAGCGACTTCGAACGTGGCCTGTTCCTGTTGACCAAGGCGCTGATGTATTTCGAGCGCTACGGAAAGATGTACATGAACGACGTCAGCATCTTCGGCGACGAGGAGTTCTTCCGCGCCGCGCTCGACGCCCCGGTTGAGACGCTGCGCGAGGTGAACGGTCGGTAGCTCAGGGACGGAATCCAGGCGACCCATTTAGAAAGTGACTTGTCACTTTCTAAATGGGGGCGTACGGTGAGGCCATGGTCTCCGCCTCCACTGGAACTCGACGCACCCAGGCCGAACGTCGCGAGGCGACGCGCTCCGCGATCCTCAACGCCTCGCTCGAACAGCTCCTCGACGGAGGACTCTCGGGCTTCACCACAACCGAGGTCTGTCGGCGTGCCGGGGTCAGCCAGGGGGCGTTGTTCAAGCACTTCGACTCAAAGTCCGCGCTGCTCGCCGCAGTCATCGAACACCTCTTTGAGGCGCTGCGTGACGACTACGAGGTGGCGTTCGTCGAACTCGGCGACGCCGCCCAGCCGGCGCACGGCGTCGACCTGTTGTGGGCGCGCATGTTCGACCCCCGCCTTGGCGCCGGATTCGAGCTCTACACCGCAGCGCGCAGCGATGCCGATCTGCGCGCCGCACTCGAGCCGGTCGTGTCGTCCCACTGCCAGCGGATCCACGAGCTCGCCGCCGGCCTACTCCCCGAGATCGACCCCCAGCGCCTCGCCCCGCTCGTCGACTTGGCGATCCTGTCGATCCAGGGGCTGGTGCTGAACCAGATGGCCGCTCCGGACCCCGGTCAGGTGGAGCGACTTCGCAACATGTTGGACGAGCTCGTCGAGTTCGTCGTTTCGTAACGGACCAGAGGGGGGAACCGTGTTGGAGGAACTGATGAACCCGGCGGTGCTGGCGATTCCGCTGTACTTCGCACTGATGTGGTGGGAGGTGCGTGCGTTGAAACGCCAGCGACGTGAGGGCCGCGACGTGTTGGGATACGACCGACGAGACGCCTCGGCGAGCATCCGCCTCGGGGTGGTGTCACTCGTGAGCGTCGGTGCGTTGAACGTGGTGTCGCTGCTGTTGTCGCAGTGGCTGTGGCAGTTCCGCCTCATCGACCTCGGCACGGGTGTTGCCGCGTGGGTTGTCGCCATGATCGGGTGGGACTTCGCCTACTACTGGCTGCATCGCTTTGAGCATCAGTCGCGACTGTTATGGGCGGCGCACGTCAATCATCACTCCAGCGAGTACTACAACCTGTCGACCGCGCTGCGTCAGGCGCTGCTGCCGGTTGCGGCGATCGTGTTCTTCCCGCCGCTCGCCCTCATCGGGGTTCGCCCGTGGATCATCGCGGTGTCGGGCGGGTTCAACCTCGTCTACCAGTACTGGATCCATACCGAGGCGATCGACAAGCTGCCGCGTTGGTTCGAGTTCGTGTTCAACACGCCGTCGCATCATCGAGTCCACCACGGCAGCCAACGCCAGTACCTCGACCGTAACCACGGCGGCATCCTCATCATCTGGGACCGCATGTTCGGTACCTTCCAAGCCGAGGGCGAACGGGTCCGTTACGGACTGACCAAGAACATCCACTCGTACTCGTTGTGGACGATCTTCAGCCACGAACTCGTTGCGATCTGGCACGACGTCGGTTCGACGCGGTCGTGGCGTGAGCGGTGGAACTACACCTTTGCCGGTCCGGGGTGGAAGCCACCGAGACTAGGGGGCGCTCAGTCGAGCGCGAACGCCTCGGCAATGCCGGCCGCTCCGAGCTCCCAGGTCGGTGGCCGGTAGTCGACCAGAGCCGCCCTCATCGCCTCATAGTGGGCGTGGTCGCGGTAGGCGCGCCGGATCAAGGCGACCAACTCGTCGAGGTCGACCGGATCGAAGTACTCGGCGTAGGTGCCGCCCGCCTCGGGCAACGAGCCCCCGCTCGAACTCAACGTCGGCACCCCGTTGCCGAGGGCCTCGATCACCGGAGTGCCGTAGCCCTCATAGAACGCCGGTTGAACGGCCAGGTACGCGTGGCGAAACAGCGCGTTGAGCAACGTGTCGTCGACTTTGTCGAGCCAGCGGAACCGTCCGCCGTGATCCGGGTGGCTGCGCATGCGGTCCTGCAACTCGTCGGTCATCCAACCCGCCTTGCCGACGAAGACCACCGACAGGTCATCGATTTCGTCACGAAGGGTGTCGTAGGCGCGGATCAACAGGTCGTGGTTCTTGCGGGGCTCGACGGTGGCGACGCTCAGGATGTACCGGCCAGGCGGTGCCTCTGGGGGGCGCGCAAGGTCGGCGTCGGCGCGTTTGAAGTTGGCTCCCATGGTGATGATCGGCACCTCGAGCCGTCGCTGGACCCCCTCGGCCTCGGCGACGGCGAGCAGGTCGCGCCGGCTGCACTCCGAGATGGCGATGAACTTCTCGGAGTAGGTCAGGTGCGCCTGCATGAACGAGGTGAACAGCCGGATCTGCCCGGCGTCGAACCAGTCGTGGAACAAGAACGGCATGACGTCGGCCACCAGCACCGCGGTGTGCACGCCGCGGTTGCGCAGCCACGGCAACAACTCGCTGCGGTGCGGCACGTTGTGCCAAGCGGCCTCGAGGTCGAAGAACCACGACTCGTCGGGCCACTCGTCGATGCGCAGCGCGCCGTGGGCGGCCGGGTGGTTGCGGAGGCGACGTCGGCGCGCGAGTTCCTCGCGCGCCGATGTCGCCGCCCGCGTGCGAATGAGTCGCCGCCCGAACCGCTTGAGCGAGGCAGGGAGCGGATCGGCGAGCGTTGCAAGGCGCGAGCGTGGGGGATCGGGTCGAGGGACGAAGTGGGCGAACGCGTCGAGCTCGGCGGTGGTGAGGTGGCGAAAGGTCTCGCACTCCGAACACCACAGCACCGGGATATACCGCACCGGACCGTCGAGTTGCATGAGACGACCGAGCATCTCGCGGGTGTGTCGTTGAAACCCGGTGATGTAGTTGACCGCCAGGGTATTGGTGACCTCGACGAAAACCGTGCGCCGAGGCATCGCGTCGGACCCGGTTTCGAAGGCCTGGTCGGGGATCTGGTCGGGGATCTGGTCGCGGTGGTCCTCGGTCATGATGGCGTCGACTCTACGACGAGGGCAGCGAACCGATCGGCGATGACCCGCCAGTCGCAATTGGCCTCGACGTAGTTGCGGCCGGCGAGGACCCGCTCGTTGCCATCCTCGCTCAACAGTGCGTCGAGGCCGGCGGCCAGTGAACCGACCGATGTCGTCATCACCCCAGCGGCCTCGGGGTCGATGCCACGGGTGCCGACGGTGGTCGACAGCACCGGGAGCCCGGCGGCCAGGTAGGTGAAGAGCTTGAGGTTCGATCCGCTTCCGCCCCCCATCGGGTTGAGCGCGACCGTGGAGCTGGTCAGCAACAGCTCCAGCAGGTCGTCGCCGACGGCTCCGATCGCATGGACGTTCGGAGGCAGGTTGGCGAGGCCGAGCCGGGTCGAGTGGTCGCCGGCAAGGACGAAGTCGACGCCGGGAACCTGGCGGGCCAGCGAGACGATGTGGCGTCCGGCCTCGATGTTCGGCAGGTGCCCCGAGCCGACGAACAGTGCGACCGGTCGGTTCCGCTCGAGGCCGAGGTGCGGATCGAGGAGCTGTCGGCGAGCGACGCGGGCGGTTCCGACGATGAATTCGATGTCGCCGGTATCGACCCCGTTGGGGATGACCTCGGTGGTCGCATCGATCCGGTAGCGGGCCGACAGCGTGCGCAGGTCGACCTCGGTGGTCGTCGTCACCAGCACCGAGCCTTCACTCGCTCGACGTTCGAGGTCGTCGACCCAACGTTCCAGCCAACGGCCACCGACGGTGTGGCGGGGAAGGATCGTGGCCTTCAGCTCAACCTCGTCGTTGTGGGAGTCGTACACGGTCGCGATCCCCGACGCGAGCGTGTCGATCGCGTCGATGAGGTAGGGCTGCACGGCGATGGCGGCACAGGCCTGGTCGAGCGCTCGGGTTGCCACCTCGGTGAACCCGGAGATTCCCGGCCACATCAGGCCGCTTGCGATGTCGGTGATCGACACGTCGCCGGTGACGAGGCGCAACTCGGTTTCGCGCCGGGCTGCGCCGTGGTCGATGAGGACGCAGTGTTCGGTGACCCGATCGCTGAGCGTGTGGTCGCCGGCCAGGTCGGGGTTGGTCGTCAGGCTGACGATGGTGACCTCGGTGTCCTCGCGGCGTCCCAGCCCATCGGCCAGGTACCAACCCCGGAGTTGCCCGCCGCCGCGGCGGGGATGGATGGGGTAGGTGCTGAACGCTGCGATACGGCGTGGAGATCGCACCGCAGGGGTCGACGCCGGGGTTCTCGCCGGTCGCGGAACCGAGGTGACGACATCGGTCATGTACTGCGGAATCGAACGGTTGAGCGCAACCGCCCGCGCCTTGGCCACGCCGCGTCGCGCCGCCCGCAGTCCGTCGGCGATGGTGCCCTCACCGCGGCGCAGCGCGTCGAACGACGACCTATCCACGTCGGTTCGCCCAGGTGCGGAGCCGCTCGCAGCCTTCGGTGACGTCCTCTGTCGAACCGGCGAAGGACCACCGGACCCAGCGGTGCCCGTCGCGGTGATCGAAATCGACCCCGGGCGCTGCGGCCACACCGATCTCGGCCAGCCACCGTTGCACCAGTTCGAAGCTGTCGATCCCCCAGTGGTCGACGCGGCCGTAGGCATAAAAGGCGCCGTCACACGGGGCGACGTCTTCGACGCCGAGGTCGCTCAGCGCCGCGAGCAGAATGCGGCGGTTGTGCGCGTAGCGCTCGACCCGTGCATCGAGCACCGCGACGTCGTCGAATGCGGCGATCGCGATGTGTTGGGCGAGGGTTGGCGGCGACAGATACGCGTGCTGGCTCAGCCGGTCGACGGCGTCGATCAGCGGTGCCGGTCCGAGCATCCAACCGAGCCGCCATCCGGTCATACAGAAGTATTTCGAGAAGCTCCCGATCACGATCGCGGATTCGTCGCCGCCAGCAGAGGGGGCCGGTCGATCGAAGGTGATTCCGTGATACAGCTCGTCCGCGATGAGCTGAACCCCGCGATCCCGGCACCACTGCGCCAGTTGTCGGAGCTGTTCGGGGTCGTACTGGGTGCCGGTCGGGTTCGCCGGGCTGGCGACGAACACCCCATCGATCGGGGCGACACCCGAGCCGATCAAACGGTCGAGCTGCTCGGCGCCAAGGACGAACCCGTCCGCCGCTCCACACGGCACCGGAACCCCGATCAGGCCGAGCGCGGCGATGAGCTGGGGGTAACAGGGATACCCGGGTACCGCATAGGCAATCCGCTGTCCCGGGTCGAAACGGGCCAGCAGCGCCAACATGACCGCCCCGGAGGCCCCGGCGGTGACGGCGATGCGCCCCGGGTCGGTTTCGAGGCCGTAGCGCTCGTGATACCACCCAGCGATCCGCTCGCGAAGCGCGGTGATGCCAAGTGCCGGCGTGTAGCCCAGAGCGTCGCCCGATGCGAGCAACTCCTGAGCCCGTGCCACCGCCGAGGGCGGGGCGCCGTCGCTCGGCTGGCCCACCTCGAGATGCACCACGTCTCCGCGCGCCGCTGCGGCAGCGACCACCTCCATGACATGGAACGGTTCAACGCCGGAGCGGGCGGAGACGTGATGGCTCATCGTCGGGTGTCAGTCGGTGATCCCGATACTCGCCGCCTTCGTTAGATCGACGAAACGGTCCAATTCGGACGAGTCGAGCGCCTCATAGGCCAACGAAACGATGCGGTTGGTGGTGCGCTCGATGGCCTCCATCGTTTCGCCGAGTTGGGAGACGTCGGGGTAAGGCTCGGCGTAGCCGAACAACTGGGCGTTGGGAACACCACCCGTGTGCAACACGGCATCGAGCGGCTCGACCCCGGCGGCGGTGACGGCCACGAGGTGGGCGCCTCCGCGCAGCTCACGCAGCGCGGTGAGCAACACCATGGCGGCGCCCTTCGCATCGTCGGTCGACACCGACGCTGCGGCCTTTTGCCACCCGGCAAACAGCGGGAACCCAGCGGTTGGGCCGGCGGCCACGACGCGGGCGCTCAACTCGGCCAGCTCCGCGTAGTCGATGTCGGCGCCGAAGTGGTTGCGACCCCATTTCGCGCAGGCCGCCAGGTATTCGCGCGAGGCCTGGCTCGCCGCCATCACCGAGGTGCCGCTCGCCCACATCAACTCGACGACGGCCGGCGGGAAGAACCCGAAGGCCGCTGCCGCCACTGCGGGCTCGACGTCGCCGAGCATCCCGCCGCGGCCAACGAAGTAGAAATCCATGCCGTGGAACCCGTGGTCGGCGTCGCCTGCGGCGTAGACGGCGGGGTCAAGCATGAACCTCGCGCCGATGTTGGCGACGGATCGTGCGCTTCGTTCAGTGGCTTCGAATGCGGTGGTCATCGTCGCCCTACTTCGCCACGATCACGGATGAACCGTGACCGAACAGTCCCTGGTTGGCGGTGATGCCGACCTTGGCCCCCTCGACCTGACGCCCTTCGGCCTGGCCGCGCAGCTGCCAGGTGAGCTCACACACCTGAGCGATCGCCTGGGCCGGAACCGCCTCGCCGAAACAGGCCAGGCCGCCCGAAGGGTTCACCACGACGCGTCCACCGAAGGTGGTCTCGCCGTCGCGCAGCAGTTTCGACGCCTCGCCCTCCGCGCAGAACCCGAGGTCCTCGTACCAGTCGAGTTCGAGCGCGGCCGACAGGTCGTAGACCTCGGCGACGTCGATGTCTTCGGGGCCGATGCCGGCCTGTTCGTAGGCGGCGTGGCCGATGTCTTGTTTGAACGTGCGCTGTGGAATCGGCAGACCCGCGGCCGAGTCGGTCGCAAAGTGCGGCATCTCGATGATCGTGTTGGGGAAGGTCGGCGTCACCGTCGACACGCCCTTGATGACCGGGTTGTCGGACTTCGAGTGCTTGGCCGCCCACTCCTTGGAGGCCAAGATGAGCGCCGCGCCGCCGTCGGAGGTCGCGCAGATGTGCAGGAGGCGCAGGGGATCGGCCACCATCGGCGAGGCCTGAACCTCTTCGAGGGTGAACTCCTTGCGATAGCGCGCGTACGGGTTGTTGAGACCGTGGCGCGCGTTCTTGATCTTCACCTGCGCGAAGTCCTCGTCGGTCGCCCCGTACAGGTCCATGCGGCGACGCGCATACAGGCCGAAGTAGGTGGGGTTGGTGGCGCCGAGGAGGCGAAAGCGCAGCCAGTCCGGGTCGTCGCCGCGCTCGCCCTTCGCCGGAGCGAGGAAGCCCTTCGGGGTGGTGTCGGCACCGACGACCAGGGCGACGTCGCACAGTCCGGCCATGATGCGCTGACGGGCGGCTTCGATGGCCATGACCCCCGACGCACAGGCGCCGTAGGCCGAGGTCACCGGAATGCCGGTCCAGCCCATCGCCTGGGCGAACGTCGCGCCGGCCACGTAGCCGGGGTAGCCGTTGCGCATCGTGTCGGCGCCGGCGACGAATTGGATGTCGCGGTAGTCGATGTCGGCGTCTGCGACCGCGTCACGGATCGCTGCGACGCCGTACTCGACGAAGTTGCGGCCCCACTTGCCCCACGGGTGCATCCCCGCTCCGATGATGACGACCTCGTCGACTGCCATCACTGATCACCCTTCTCGCCGGACCAGCCCACGGGCTGCCATTTCCACATCATGTAATCGTTGTCCTCGTCGCTGTAGAGGACGTCGAGGACGAGCTCCATCTGTGCGCCCACCTTGATGGCCTCGCGGGGAACGTCGGTAGCGACCTGGCCGAGCACCACCATCTGTTCGGCCTCGAGATGCACCGCAGCGATCCAGAACGGTTCGTAGGGATCGGTCACCGCGATGTAGGGCTCGGGCGGCTGGTAGCCGGCGTTGGTGTAGCTCCACAGGGTGCCGGTGCGGCTCAGGTTGACCTCGACGAGTTCGCTCGACGCAAACCCCGGGGCTCGCGACATGGTCGTCTCGGGAGGGAAGAAGATGGTGCCGCTGTCGACACACTTGGTGCCGATCAGGCGTGGTTCGTCATCGAGGGTGAACCACCCGTCGATGGCCGGAACTCGGGTCCGGGGCATCATTGCCACCTTTCTAGGGGGGAGTACTGCTGGGAGGTGCTGTTGGTCTGGTTGTCGCTCTGGGCCGAGCGAACGATGGACAGAGGGTACCGCGGCCCCCTCCGGTAGGCGCCAAGTGCAACCGCGCTGAGCCGGTTGATTCAAATGCATTCCGGCGTGCCTCATCGCGACGGACCCCCTCTACCGTGACGCGCATGATGACCTCTGAGACCCTTCAGGGAACCGGCCTCCAGGGCACCGGTCTCGATTCCGTGATCGGCATGTACGCGGTCGTGCATCGACTTCGTTCGACGGTGGTGACGCCGCTGGTTGCCGCCGGCCTCGGAGACCCGCTGGTGCGCGCCCCGAAGCGAGTCCTGGTCTACGGGCCGCCGCAGTGCGGTGTGCGGTTCATCGCCGACTGTCTGGCCGCAGAGCTCGAGGAGATGCCGGGGGTCAGCGTCGCCGTGCTGCCGTGCCTGGACGACGACCCGTTCACGACCTCGGTGAACGAGGCGGTCGCCATGGCCGCAGGCACCCACACCGTGGTCGTGGCGACGAGCCATCAGCCATGGACGCTCGACAGCGAGCTTCTCGATGGGTTCGACCGCACGTGTTTCGTACATCCACCGGATTGGGAGGCACGGCGATTCCGGCTGTGGGAATCGCACCTCGGACGCCTCGTCGACACCGATGCGCTCGACAATTTCGTGACGGTCACCGAAGGCTGGTGCGGCACCGACCTTGCGGCCGGGTTCGAATCGGTGGATACGTCGGATCTCGACGCCTCGGTCGCAACCGCTCACCAGACGGGCGCTCCGGTGACCGCCCAATGGCTCGATGATGCGGTGCAGCTCATCCGTGAGCGGTCCGGCGCAGGATTCGACGACCTGAAGTCGTATCTCCAACGCGTACGGCGCTGGTAGCGGCTCCCTCCGGGCCAGGCCGTTGCGGTCAGCTCCAGTGCCCGTGGCCGGGCGAACGTTCGTGGGAACGGTCGGTGATGCGATGGGGCTCGTCGTCTCGCGGTAATACCACGATGTCGTCAGCGCGTTGACGTCGAGCGAACACGAACGCCGCACCAGCGACGACGAGCAGTAGGAACGCAATGGCCGTCGCAACGGCCACCGTCCACCAACTCGAGCCGTTGGCGGTGAAGCGCACGGCGAGGCGAACCGGCTCCGCGCTGTGGGGCTCGGCGTCGGCCTTGGCGATCGTTCGATCGAGGCGGGCACGGCACTCGTCGAGGGAGGAACGCGCCGAGGTCACGGCATTTTCCCCGAGCTGGTTCGAGACCCGGTCGATGCACCCATCGAGTTCCGCCAGCCCGGACGCGACCGACGGGGCGTCGTCGAAGGAACCGCTGAGATCGACCTCGGTGCTGGTCACGTCTCCGACCGCGTTGAGCGTGTCGAGCACGGCGTTCAGCTGAGCGGCCGGGACTTGGAAGATGACTTCGGAGGCATCTGCCCCTCGAGTGTCTTCGGCCCGGATCGATGCTCCCAACTCGGACAGTCGGGCGATCACGATGTTGCGCGATGCCCGAATGTCGTCGCTCTTGAGCGTGACCGCCGCATCGAAGCGCTGGGAGAACGCGCCGCTCAACACCGCGACCACGACGAGTGAGAGCGGGAACATGATCAGCACGAGCATCCGCTTCATCGATTTGACACTACGGCGCCGAGAACCGGCTTCGGCGGACCTCCGTGGTTCGGCGACGGTTCAGACGTGGAGGTCGGCGGCGTTGAGGAAGGCGGGGAGTTCGCCTCCGCCGTGCAACAGCACCTGAGAGCCGTTCGCATAGGCCGCCAGCGGGGATGCGAAGAACACACACGCGTTGGCGACGTCATCCGGGGTGCCCATGCGTCGCAGCGGGACGGTTGCGGCCACCCTCGCGATGCCCTCGGCGTCGCCGTAGTGAAGCTCAGCCTGGTCGGTTTCGATCAGCCCGCACGTCACGGCATTGACCCGGACCTTGGGCGCCCATTCGATGGCCAACGAGGTCGTCAGACTCAACAGGCCGGCCTTCGCCGCTCCGTACGCCGCCGTGCCGGGAGATGGCCGGATGCCGGACACCGAGGTGATGTTGATGATCGTTCCGCCGTCCTGCTGTTTCTGCATCACCGCGTTCGCGGCGGTTGCGAGATACAGCGGGGCGAGCAGGTTGAGCTTGATGATCGACTCGCTGAATCGGGGTGAGGCGTCGGCGGCATTGACGTGTGGACTTCCGCCGGCGTTGTTGATCGCGATGTCGAGGCGTCCGAAGCGTTCCACGGTCGCATCAACGAATGCCTGCACCTGTTCGGGGTCGCGCACGTCGCAGGCGAAGAACGCGGCGCTTCGATCTCCCGATGTCGGCAGCGATTCGGGTTCGCTTCGGCCACAGGTCATCACCTGCGCGCCGAGTGCCAGGAACCGCTCGACGATCGTGCGGCCGATGCCCTTCGTGCCGCCGGTGACGACGGCGACCTTACCCGTGAAGTCGATGCTCTCCATGGGGGCGAGGGTATCGAGGCTTCCGCGGGCGGGTGAAACCTGTTCTAGATCTCCGGGTCTCGGGTCGGGAACAATGGGGTGACCATTCCACCACCCGGCCGTCGCGGCCGATGAGGAGATTTCGTGCCTATTACGTGCACCATCACCGACGGCATCGCCGAGATCGTCATGGACAACCCGCCAGTCAACGCGCTCACCGTCGCCGGCTGGTTCGAACTCGGCGAGGTGATCACCGCCGCCGGGCGCGACCCCGAAGTCGGCGCCGTCATCCTGCGCGCCGAAGGCAAGGGATGGAACGCCGGGGTCGACATCAAAGAGATGCAGAACACCGAGGGGTTCGACGCGTTGATCGGTGCGAACCGCGGCTGTTACGCAGCGTTTGCCGCCGTCTATGAGTGCGAGGTGCCGGTGATCGCTGCGGTGCACGATTTCTGTCTGGGCGGCGGCATCGGCCTCGTGGGCAATGCCGACATCATCGTCGCAGCCGAAGGCACCCGGTTCGGGCTTCCCGAGGTGAACCAGGGAGCCCTCGGCGCCGCCACCCACCTTGCCCGTCTCGTGCCGCAGCACAAGATGCGCGAGATGGTCTATACGGCGCTGCCGGTCGATGCCCAGTACCTGGCCGACTACGGCTCGGTGACCCGCGTCGTGCCGCTCGAGGAACTGCGCGACGCGGCCTTTGAGATCGCCCGGGTGATCTGCACCAAGTCGCGGCTCGTGATCCGCCGTGCCAAGGAATCGCTCAATGCGATCGACCCCGTCGACGTGAAGCGGTCGTACCGCTTCGAACAGGGTTTCACCTTCGAACTCAACCTGTCGGGCGTGTCCGACGAGGCCCGTGACGCGTTCGTGGAAAAGCGCGACGCGTCCTATTCGAAGTAACGCGGCAGCCTCGGCGGGCGAATAACGCGTTGAGGGCGGCCGCAGTGGCCGCCCTCAACGCGTTTCAGCTCAGCTGTGACCTACTCGGCCGCGCATTGGGCGCCGAGTCGTGTGTTGAGTTCGGTCTGCGCGGCGACGTATTCCTCGTTGGCCAACATCGTCGGCCCGTGATCGACATAAGCGGCGACATCGAGGTCGTCGGCGGTCGCCTCGGCTTCGATCTCATCGGCGAGCTTCGCGATGGCTTCGCGGGTCTCGGGCGTCAGCCCCTCGGTCAGCTCCCCGAGGCGCCGGTAGGTCTGGGCGAAGAACTTGCCCGCAGCGCGGGCTCCGGCCTCATCGGTCGGGGACAACGACTGCTCCGACACCGTGAGCTCGACAACCTCGCAGGCATCAGTAGCCGCCTCGAGTTGGGCCGTCGACTCATCGATCCAGGCGAGAAGCGCGGTGCTGTTCTCGGCCTCCTGTTCGGGAGACAGCGTTGTCGTCGGCAGTTCTTCGGTTGACTCGGTGGTTGCGCCGTCGTCGCCGTTGGCCGATGCGGACGTCGTGGTGGTCGCATCAGGCTTGTCGGAGTTGTCGTCGGATCCGCCGCAGGCGCTGGACAGGAGCAGTGCGGCGGCGACGGCGGTGGTGGCGGCCGCCCGGATCGTGCGGGAGGTGAACATCGGGGTCCTTTCGAGATGGGTGCTCTCGCGAGCCTCTTCACCCTACGGAGTGCCGGCGTGATCGACGCGCCATGGCCTCTCAGGTGCTCAGGCGGCACCCCTGTGATCAGGTGGTCGGATCGCTGATCTTCACGACGGTCTTGCCGATGTTGGCACCGGTGAACAGTCCGTTGAGGGCCTCCACGGAATGCTCGAGACCGTCGAAGATCTGTGCTCGGTAGGTGAGCCGTCCGGCGGCGTGCAGGTCGTTGAGCGCGGCGAACGCCTCGTCGAAGCGATGCCACTGGTGCAGCGTGTTGAACCCCTGCATCGATGCCGTGCGCGACAGCAGGTTCGTGTAGTTCGCGGGTCCGGCGTGTTCGCCGGTCAGGTAGGACGAGATGACCCCGCACAGGGCGATGCGCCCGTTGTCGTTGATCCGCCCGAGCACGGCATCGAGGACCGGACCTCCAACGTTGTCGAAGAATCCGTCGACTCGGCCGGGGCACGCTTCGCGCAGCGCCGCTGCGAGGTCATCGCCGCGGTAGTCGACGCACTCGTCGAAGCCGAACTCGTCAACGACGACGCGGCACTTCTCCGGGCCTCCAGCGATGCCGACGACCCGCGCCCCGGAGGCCTTGGCGATCTGTCCGGCGAGCGAGCCGGTCGCGCCCGCCGCTGCGGACACGACGATCGTTTCACCGGGCTGGGGTTTCACGATGTCGGTCATGCCGAAGTAGGCGGTTGCCCCGGTCGACCCGAAGACCGCCAACATGGCGAGCTGGTCGACGACTCCGGGGATGACCGTGGTGTAGAGGTCGTCGCGGACCACGACGTAGTCCTGGAACCCCGACAGTGTCGTGACGACGTCGCCGACCTTGTAGGCGTCACATCGAGTGGCGACGACTTCGCCGACCCCGGCCGCCCGGATCGCCTCACCGATCTGCACCGGCGGCAGGTAGCCCGGGCGGTCGTCCAACCAGGTGCGCACCGCGGCGTCGATGCCGACATAGGTGGTTCGCGCGAGCGCCTCGCCGTCGGCGAGCTCGGGTGCCGGGGCGGTGATCAGCTCGGTGTCGTCGGGGCCGACCATGCCCACGGGGCGGCGGCGCAGCACGATCTGGCGGTTGTCGCGGGGTTCCATTCGGCCGACGCTATCGGCCGCGCCGAGTCCGAGGGGCGGCCTCGTGCGCGTGGGCGACAGTCGTCAGCGTGGGCGAATGTCGAGGGTCACCGACAGGCAAAGGTGGTCCGACAGCGATCCGGCGGGACCGCCCCGTGCGTCGCGTCCGCCGAAGGCCCAACGTCGTGGTCGTTCAGCGGTGATGACGGCGCCGGGCCGGGCTGAACCGGGCGGGGCGAACCACAGGTAGTCGATCCGTTCGCCGGCGGTCGGCGACCGGTCGCCGTCGAGGTCCAGGACGCGATCGCGATCCTCGGGGTCGGGCGGAAGACCTGACGGGTGGTCGAAGGTGCACGTGTGGCCCGGCCCGACGCCGGCGTTGGCCCAGAGGTCGCTCACGCCGAGCGGCTCCAGGATCTTGCACATGTCGACATAGCGCTCGGTCGGATCGCCGAGCCGGGGATCGCGGTCGTGCGCCGAGACGTTGAAGTCGCCGGCGAGCACGAGGGCGGCGTCGTCACGGCGGTGTTCGTCGATGAACTCGACCAGCTCGCGAAGCTGGCCGAGGCGAACCCGGTGGTGCCGGGCGGTGTTGTTGGCTCCCGGGATCGGGAACAGGTCGCCACCCGCGAACAGATGGGTCGACACGACGTCGATGGATGCCGAGATTTCGGTGGCCGACGTCGCGGCCGTGACGCCTTCGGGTGTGTCCCGAACGACGTCGAGTTGAACCATCAGCGCTCCCTTCGTCGCGAACGTGTCGGAGTCTCGAAGATCACCACCCGAGCGGTAGACGAGTTGGGAACTCCCAGCGACGCGCAGTCGGCGTTCGTCGACGAGCGTGGCGAGACCGCTGCCGGTGAAGCGACGCCGGGCCCGTCGCGGACCCGCCATGAGCCGCATCCCACCCAGCCGTGCGGCAACCGCCGCCTGTTCGCTGTCCTCGAACGCCTCGGCGAGTGCGATCACATCAAACCGGTCGCGCAGCGCCTCGCCGGTGAGCTCCGCACGCCGTTCGACGTCGGGAGCGAAGACCCGGTCGCTCCAGGGCAGGTGTGGTCCGCCGGGCCACACGCGAGGTGCCAACAGCCACGTGTTCCAGAAGGCCAGCCGCAGCTGCACAGAGGTCGTATGCGCTTGGGCCATCACGCAGCAGGGTACCGCTCGTGGCCGGCCGAGCAGCCGGCAACGCCCCACGTCGCCTCGCGTATCGACGCCAAGTGAGGAGGTGCCCTACGGTGGCGGGCGCTTGATGCGCTCGACGCGCTGGTTCGCGCGGGACACCATCGGGCGCCCGACCATGACCAACGATCCACGAGGATGCCAATGGCCATTCCCGACAAGCGCCTGACCGAGGCGGACGTGGTGAGCGAACTTCGAGATGGCATGACCATCGGTATCGGAGGATGGGGTTCGCGCCGCAAGCCGATGTCGCTCGTGCGCGAGATTCTGCGCAGCGACCTGAAGGACCTCACCGTCGTCTCCTACGGCGGACCCGATCTCGGCATGTTGTGCCGCGAGGGCAAGGTCGCCAAGGCGATCTACGGCTTCGTCTCGCTCGACTCCATTCCGCTCGAGCCACATTTCCGCAACGCCCGCCAGAACGGCACGGTCGAGGTGGAAGAGCTCGACGAGGGAATGCTGTTGCTGGGTCTGCAGGCGGCGGCGTGGCGGGTACCGTTCCTGCCCACCCGCGCGGGCATGGGGTCGGACCTTCCCCGCGTGATGCCGCGGTTCAAGACGGTGCGTTCGCCGTACCCCCAGGCCGATGGCAGCGAAGGCGAGGAGCTGTTGGCCATGCCGGCGCTCGAACTCGACGTCGCGCTGATCCACATGAACCGGGGCGATCAGGGCGGCAACGGCCAGTTCCTGAACCAGGACCTGTTCATGGACGACTGGATGGCGCTGGCAGCGGACAAGACCTTCATGTCGGTGGAACAGATCGTGCCGACCGAGGACTTCCCGAAGTACGGCTCGATCCACACCCAGCGAATCAACCGTCTCATGACGACCGGTGTCGTCGAGCGGGCCGGTGCAGCGCACTTCACCGAATGCCCGCCGGACTACGCGCGCGACGAGGCGTTCCAGAAGGAGTACGCGGCATCCGCCAAGTCCGATGAGGCGTGGGCCGACTTCAAGACCAAGTATCTGGATGTCTCCGAAGCGGAGTACCAGCAACTCGTGGGGGTGGCCCGATGAGCACGACGAGCACGACGACGAGTTCCGAGATTCTCGACGGCCCGCCCACCCGCGCCGAGGTCTGCGTGGTCGCGGTCGCCGAGGCGTTCCGTGGTGACGGCGAGCGGCTGTGCAACCCGATCGGCACCATTCCGATGGTGGGCGGGCGCCTCGCTCGCGAGACCTTCGAGCCCGACCTGGTCATGACCGATGGCTTCGGTGCGTTCGCCGCGAACCCGCTTCCGCCCGGGGCCGACCCGGCAGACGCGGTCGTCGAGGCGTACAACCCGTACGCCAACATGTTCACGGTGTTGTGGAACGGCAAGCGCCACGTGATGATGGGCGCGACGCAGGTCGACATCTGGGGCAACCAGAACATCGCCTGCATCGGCGATTGGCACAAGCCCCGCAATCAGCTCCTCGGGTTCCGAGGGGCGCCGGGCAACACGATTCATCACACGACGAGCTATTGGGTGCCGAACCACAATCCGAAGGTGTTCGTGCCTGCCGTCGACGTCGTGTGCGGCATCGGCTACGACCGAGCCCGCGAACTCGGTCCGGTGGCGTCCCGTTTCCACGAGATCCGCCGCGTCGTGTCGAACCTCGGCGTGTTCGACTTCGAGACCCCCGACAACCGCATGCGGCTGCGTTCCTTGCACCCCGGCGTCACCGTCGACGAGGTCGTGGCGGCCACGGGATTCGAGCTGGTCATTCCGGACGACGTCGCGGAGTCGCGCATGCCGACCGACGAGGAGATCCGCCTGATTCGCGAGGTCATCGACCCGCGCGGGCTTCGTGAGAAGGAAGTGCCGAACCCGTGAGCGAGCCGCAGGGTTCCGCTCGGCCGGCAGCGCTGTCGACCGCGGTCTGTGAGCTATTCGGGACGCGGTACCCGATCGTGCAGACCGGTATGGGCTGGGTGTCGGGCGCCAGGTTGACCGCAGCGACGTGCGCAGCGGGCGGGTTGGGCATCCTGGCCTCGGCCACGATGACGTTGCCCGAACTGCGCACCGCGATCGCGAAGGTCAAGGAGCGCACGTCGAACCCGTTCGGCGTGAACATGTTGCCGAACCAGTCCGATCTGTCCGAGCGCATCGACCTGCTCGTCGCCGAGGGCGCCCGGGTCGCGTCGTTCGCCGGCGCCCCCTCGGCCGATGTCGTGGCTCGGCTCAATGACGCCGGCATCGTGTCGATCGTGACGGTCGGGGCGAAGCGTCATGCCGAAAAGATGGTCAAGATCGGCGTCAGCGTGTTGATCGCACAGGGAGGCGAGGGCGGCGGACACACCGGCTCGACCCCGACGTCGCTGTTGTTGCCGGCCGTGGTCGACGCGACCGAGCGGTCCGGGGTTCCGGTGCTCGGCGCCGGCGGTTATTACGACGGCCGCGGCCTGGTGGCGGCGCTCGCCTATGGCGCCCAGGGCATCGCCATGGGAACCCGGTTCCTGTTGACCCGGGAATCGCATGTGCCCGACCACGTGAAGTCGATCTACGTCGACACCCCCGTGACCGGCACCGTGGTGACCGAGGCGATCGACGGTGCCCCGCAGCGGGTCATTCGCACCGAGATGATCGACCGCATCGAACGCAAGCCGGGCTTTGCTCAGTTCCCGGTGGCGGCGAAGAACGCGTTGGCGTTCGCCAAGCTGTCGGGAACGCCGCTGAAGGACCTGCTCAAGTCGGGCCTCGAGATGCGCAAGACGCAGGATCTGACGTGGGCTCAGATGGCGCTCGCCGCGAATGCGCCGATGATGACCCGCGCTGGAGTGGTCGACGGCAAGGTCGAGGCCGGTATCTTGCCGACCGGTCAGGTCGTCGGAGCGATCGACGAGTTGCCGAGTGTCGAGGAGTTGCTTGAGCGCATCATGGACGAGGCGGCGGCGACACTGCGTCGTCTAGGGGCCTGACTCCATTTCCTGACGATCCGTCAGAAATGTCATGATGGCGGGCGTGGATCTGACCTGGACTTCCGACGAGCAGGCCTTCCGGGACGAAGCCCGCGCCTGGCTCGAAGCAAACGTTCCCAACCCGCCGTTGCCGAGCGGCGATACCGCTGAGGGGTTCGCTCTCCATCTGGAATGGGAGACGAAGCTCTTCGAGAGCCGCTGGGCCGCGGTGTCGTGGCCGACCGAATACGGCGGGCGCGCGGCGAGCCTGTGGGAGTGGCTGATCTTCGAGGAGGAGTACTACCGCGTCGGAGCTCCCCAGCGGGTCACCCAGAACGGCATCTTCCTGCTGGCGCCCACCATCTTCGAGTTCGGCACCCAGGCCCAGCAGGACTATTACCTGCCGCGCATGGCAGCCGGGATCGACCTGTGGGCCCAGGGATGGTCCGAGCCCAACGCAGGTTCCGACCTCGCGGGTCTCACCTCCAAGGCGGTGCGCGACGAAGAGAACGGCGGCTGGCGGCTGTACGGCCAAAAGACCTGGACCACCCGCGGAGCATTCTGTAACTACCTGTTCGGGCTGTTCCGCACCGATCCCGACTCCGAGCGCCACAAGGGCCTCACCTACCTGCTCGTGCCGCTCGACGCCGAGGGTGTGACCGTGCGCGGGTTCGGCCGCCTCGACGGAGACGAAGGGTTCGCCGAGGTGTTCTTCGACGGTGCCTTCGTGCCCGACGGCGACTCCGATCCGGTCAACGGCGGGGTGCTCGGCGAGGTCGGCAACGGCTGGGGTGTTGCGATGGCGACCACCGGGTCCGAGCGAGGGTTGACCCTGCGTTCCCCGGGGCGGTTCACCGCTGCTGCGGCCCGGCTGGTGCAGCTCTACCGTGAGCGTGGTGGGACGGTCGACGACCCGGGCGTGCGCGACGCCGTCGTGCAGGCATGGATGGACGCCGAGGCCTATGCGCTGTACACGCTGAGCGATGTGACCGGCATCGTCGAGGGCAACGCACCGGGGGCGCGCAGTTCGCTCAACAAGATCTTCTGGTCCGAACTCGACGTGCGGTTGCACGAGGCGTCGCTTCGCCTGCTGGGCGGCGAGGCCGAACTCGAGGAGTGGGGCCCTGCGGGCGAGCAGGTCGAGAACCCCTGGTTGAAGGGGTATCAGTTCTCGCTGTCAGGTCCCATCTACGCCGGAACGAATGAGATCCAGCGCAACATCGTCGCCGAGCGTGTGCTCGGGCTGCCGCGGAAGTAGGTCGTCACCATGCAATTCGCCTTCACCCCCGAACAGATCGAATTCGCCGACGTCGTGGCAGATCTCCTCGCCAAGGAGTGCTCGCCCGAACAATTGCGTGTCGCCTGGGATAACGAGTCGGGGACGATCCCCGGCCTGTGGGATCGTCTCGTTGAGATGGGCGTGCCTGGGCTGTTGGCCCCCGAAGGTCTCGGCGGGTTCGGTCTCACCGAGCTCGACCTCGTGCGCATCAGCTACGAGGCGGGACGCGTTGCGTTGCCGGAGCCGTTGAGCGCGACCGCGGGCGTGGTCATTCCTGCGTTGCGCGATCATGCGCAAAGCGACGATGCCGAGCGCTGGATCGCAGCGATTCTCGGCGGCGAGGCACAGGTCGCGCTGGGCCTCGCTCGCAACCCGTTCGTCTTGAACGCATCGGCCGCGCAGACGTTCTTGCTCGAGGCCGACGATGGGCTGCATCTCGTCGACGCCGATGCGGTCGAGTTCGCGCCTGAAACCTCGGTGGATCACAGCCGTCGTCCGTTTCGTGTGGAGTGGACCCCCTCCGACGCGACCCGACTGGCCAACGCCGAGGTTGCGGCGGCAGAGGCGAACACCCGCTCGGCGTTGTTCAGCGCAGCCGAACTGTTGGGGCTCGCCGAGACGATGTTGTCGCTCACCACGGGATACGTCGCCGAGCGTAAGCAGTTCGGCGTGCCGATCGGGTCGTTCCAGGCGATCAAGCACCACTGCGCCAACGCGCTACTGAAGCTCGAGTTCGCGAAGCCGCTCGTGTGGCGCGCCGCCTACTCGTTGGCCACCGGTGACGCCGACGGGGCAGTCCACGTGTCGATGGCCAAGGCCGCCGCGTCGGACGCCGCAGATGTCGTGGGTCGCATCGCGATGCAGTGCCACGGCGGCATCGCCTACACGGTCGAGTACGACCTTCACCTGTACCTGAAGCGGTCGTGGGCACTGATCGCTCAGGACGGAAACGCTGCGGCGCATCGTCGCCGCGTCGCAGACGCCGTGCTGGGCTGACGACCTCGGTCTCGCCCTCGGTCTCGCACCGGTCCTGCCCACAGTTCAACTGTGGGCAACGCGGGTCACCTGTCGGCCGGTTCTGCCCACAGTTCAACTGTGGGCAGGGCGGCGGAACTGTGGGCAGGGCGGCCGAACTGTGGGCGGGGCGGTGGCGATCTACGCCTCACGCACGGCGCGCACGATGTGCGCGTTGGCGTGGAACTTCACCCCGTGCCCATCGAAGCGGGGGGCGAGTGCGTCGGAGAGCAACTGGCGTGCCTCCTCGCGCCGATCTGCCACCAGGGGGCTGAGCGACGATGCGCCCAAGACGAACTCGACGACCTCGGCGAGGCTGCCGGGCCCTCCCAGATACAGCGGGTCATCGACGACTTCGAAGGTGACGTCGCTCCAACCGGCGGCCTCGAGAATCGACTCGACGCGGTCCTGGTCTGCGAAGGAGAAGGGCCCGGGGGCATCGGCCGGAGACGGTTCCGGAAGCGGTGCGATCGGAGCCAACGCAACCGCAGGCACCGACATCCACTCGTTCGAACTCGCGGGTCCCCAACAGGCGAACCCGAGCCGGCCCCGGTCGCGAACCATCGCAGCGAGGTTGGCGAAGGCGGCGATCGGGTCGTCGAAGAACATGACACCAAAGCGGCTGACGACCACGTCGGCGAGTTCGGTCAGAGGCGTCATCGTCTGCACGTCGGCCTCAACGAATTCCACGTTGGTCAACCCGGTGCGCTCCTGTTCGTGGCGAGCGCGTTCCAACATCGGACCGGACACGTCGACGCCGATGACGTACCCGGTCGGCCCGACGGCACGAGCCGCTTCGAAGGTGGTGGCACCAGCGCCGCATCCGACGTCGATCGCCCGATCCCCCGGCAGCGGCGCCGCCGCACCAACAGCGAGCAACGAGTAACGCTCAAGTTGGAGGTCGTAGCGTTCGGCGCTGTCGGCCCAGGCTTTGCCGCGATCACCGCTCCAGAAGTCGATCTGTTCCTTGTTCGGGCTCGAGTCGTTCCCGGTCGGCGTGTTCGCAGAGGGATTATTCGCAGAGGGGTTGGTCGCCATACAGACAGCTTGGCAGACATCGGGTTGTGGTCGGCTTCGACCCCGCCGCGGCGAAGGCGTAACCTGACACAACGTCAGATATCGCGTTCGAGAAAGGCCCGAGATGGCTGAGGCATACATCATCGACACCCTGCGTACCCCGGTCGGAAAGCGTGGCGGCTCGCTGTCCCAGGTGCATCCGGCCGATCTCGGTGCGTTCACGCTGAAGACGCTCGTCGAACGCACGGGGATCGACCCGTCCGCCGTGGATGATGTGGTGATGGGGTGTCTCGACACCATCGGCCCGCAGGCCGGCGATATCGGCCGTACCGCGTGGCTCGCGGCGGGCCTCCCTGAGGCCGTTCCCGGGGTGACGATCGACCGTCAGTGCGGTTCGTCCCAGCAAGCCGTGCACTTCGCTGCACAGGGGGTCATGAGCGGCACCCAGGACCTGGTCGTCGCGGCGGGCGTGCAGAACATGTCGATGATTCCGATCAGCTCCGCCATGACCGTCGCCGAACCGATGGGCTTCACCGACCCGTTCAGTGGCTCGACCGGCTGGGTCGATCGCTACGGCACCCAGGAGGTGAGCCAGTTCCGCGGCGCCGAACTCATCGCCGAGAAGTGGGAGATCTCCCGCGAGGACATGGAGGGGTTCGCGATCGAGTCGCACACCCGGGCGATCCGGGCGCGCGAGGAGGGTCGCTTCGACGCAGAGATCGTCGAGTTCAACGGCCTTTCCCACGATGAGGGTCCTCGCGAGCCGAACGTCGACAAGATCCGCTCGCTGCAGACCCTGGTCGAAGGCGGACGCATCACCGCGGCGGTGGCCTCGCAGATTTCCGATGCTTCGGCCGCAATGTTGATCGCGTCGGAGCAGGCGGTGAAGGACCACAACCTCACCCCCCGCGCTCGGATCCACCATCTTTCGGTGCGTGCGGATGACCCGATCTTCATGCTGTCGGCCCCGATTCCCGCGACGCGCTATGCGCTCGACAAGGCGGGGATGTCGCTCGACGACATCGACCTCGTCGAGATCAACGAGGCGTTCGCGTCGGTGGTGTTGGCCTGGGCGAAGGAGCTCGACGCGGACCTGTCGAAGGTGAACGTCAACGGTGGAGCGATCGCGCTCGGGCACCCGCTCGGTGCCACCGGGGTGCGGCTCATGACCACAATGCTGAACGAACTCGAACGCACCGGCGGTCGTTACGGGCTGCAGACCATGTGTGAGGGCGGCGGACAGGCCAACGTCACCATCATCGAGCGCCTCTAGGCATCGCCGGAGACGACCCGTGAATTTCGACGACACCCCCGAGGAAGCGGCGTTTCGCGCCGAGGTGCAAGCGTTCCTCGCCGCGAACGCCAAGCCGAAGGCCGGGGACGAGACCGACTGGTCGCGCAACGGAGCCTCGACCGACCACGCCGTCGCCGAGGACTATCGGCGTCGGTGCCGCGAGTGGCAGCGCACGCTGTACGACAACGGTTGGGCGGGAATCGCCTGGCCGAAGGCGTTCGGTGGTCGGGGAGGCAACGCGTCCCAGCAGATCATCTTCAACCAGGAACTCGCGAAGTACGACGCGACGAGTGGCTTCATCGGTGCGGCCCAGGCGCTTGTGGGCCCGGCGATCATGGCCTTCGGCACCCCGGAGCAACAGCAGCGCTACCTGCCTCCGCTGCTGAGTGGCGAGGAGTCGTGGTGCCAGCTCTTCAGCGAGCCGGAGGCCGGTAGCGACCTGGCGACGCTGGGCGCGCGTGCCGTGCTCGACGGCGACGAGTGGGTCGTGAACGGCCAAAAGCTGTGGAACAGCTCCGCGCAACACGCGGATTTCGGCATCCTCATCTGCCGGACCAACCCCGACGTTCCCAAGCACGCGGGCATCACCTACTTCATCGTCGACATGCGCACCCCGGGCATCGAGGTGCGTCCGCTCATTCAGGCACAGGGCGTCGCGCACTTCAACGAGGTGTTCTTCAGCGACGTTCGCATTCCGGCGGCCAATGTCGTCGGGGCGGTGAACGACGGCTGGAAGGTCACCAAGGTGACGCTGCGCAGCGAGAGTTCGATGATCTCCGGCGGTGGTCAGGCCTCAACGTTCGTCAACGTGTTGGCGACGATCCGCCGAACCGGCAGGGACACCGATCCGCTGGTGCGACAGGAACTCGCCAAGGTGTGGTCGAATGAGCAGATCCTGCGGTACCTCTCGATGCGCATGCAGACGGCGGTGATGACGGGTCGCAAGGATCTGGCGCTGCACGGGTCGTTGCTGAAGAACTTCTTCACCCGCAGCTTCACCCATCGCGCCACCCTCGCCCTGGACTGCGAGGGGCCGGAGGGCATGTTGACCGGAGCCGATGCCGAGGGCGACGGATTCTGGCAATACCAGTGCATCAACCAGTTCGCCTCCAAGATCGGCGGCGGAACCGAGGAAGTTCATCGCAACAACCTCGCCGAGCAGGCACTCGGGTTGCCCCGCGAGGCGTCGGCCGATGTCGACACCCCGTGGAATCAACTCCGTCGAAGCTGACGACGTCGCGCACTGGCGGCGCTGGTATCTCGGTGACCTGAGGATCCCCGATCGCGCTCTGGGGCGTCACTAGCATTTCAACCCGTGAGTCGTCGGTGGTTCCTGGCGTTCGAGGTGCGCTGACATGGCGACGCTGTCCGACATTGTCGCGGTCGAGGCCGAATTCACGGCACTGCTCAACAATCCTCGTCGAAGCCTGTCGCGTTTCGCCGAGGTCAGCCTCGACTTCGGACAGATGTTGGCCGAACCCGACCCTCATCGGGCACTCGAGGCGCTGTCGCTAGCGATCGAGACGTTGCGCAATCCTCCGGCGGAGCCGGAGATTCCGGTCGCGCTGGGGCTGCTGAGGACGATGCGTTCGGTCGCGGCACGGCTCGGTGAAGCGGATCACGAACTCGATGCGATCGGCCGTGAAGGGCGGATCCTCGACGGCGGTCTCGTCGAAATCGCCCCCGGCGAACGCGAGGCGCTGTGGCAGCGGGCCGCTGCGGTCCGATTCGGCGAAGGCGACGTGGCCGCGGGATTTGGGGAGTTGATGGAGGGTTTGCGCTGGAGCGGCCCCGTCGGCATCGAGCCGCTCACAACCGACTTGTTGATCGCGGTTCGGCGCACACAGCTTCCGGCGGAACTGCTCAACGATCTCATCGAGTTGTGGTTTGAGATTCGCCGCGAACGAGCCGGAGATGCCTACGGGCCGTGGTGCCTCGTCGCGCTCGGTGCGCTGCAGCTCACGGCGGGGGACACGATCACCGCACAGATGTACATGCGCCAGGCCGACAAGATGTTCGGAAACGAACAGCGCCCGGCGCTCGCCGCATTGGTCGGCGGTTGGGTTGCGTTGTCTGCAGACGATGCCCCGACGGCGCTGAACCGGTTCGTGAGTGCGTCCCAGGCGCCCGGTGGCGATGCTCGAATTCGACTGTTGGCCGCGGCCGGACTGGGTGAGGCGTTGGTTGCGCTCGGGCGCGTCGACGAGGCCCGCAAGCCGCTCAACGAGGCGATCGCGTATGACGTCGGCGATCCGAACACCGTCGCCCGGAGCCACGAACTGCTGTCGGAGATCGCTGCTGGTGAGGGGAGATACGAGGACGCGTACCAGCACCTGACCGTGGCCCGTCGTCTCGAACAGCCGATGGTGGTGCATTCCACACCGCAGCGTGTGCACGGGGTGCCGACCGAGCTCGACTTGCGTGACCGTTCGGAACCGATCGTGTTGCCGTCGTCGCCGCTGCGCACCGCGAGCGAGGAGATCGCGGCGCACGCCCGCTCGGTCGAGCGTGCGGCGCGCGAGGCCTCCGCTGCCGCAGGGTTGGACGCGACGTTGGAGATGCACCTGTCGCCAATCCTGGAGAACGCGTCGGGCGACGTGCGGGCGGCCTTGGCGGTGATGTGGCTGGTGCACCCCGACGGTGCAGCGATTCCCGCGGCGACCTTGTCCGAACGCGAGGAGCTTCGTCGGCAGCTGGCGCTGCACACGCTGCGGCGTGGGTGCCGCTCTCTCGCGACGTGGGCATCCGACCTCATGATGGTCATCGATCTGTCCGAGATCTCGGTGACCTCGGAACTTGTCGAGGCGGTCGAAACACAGTTGCGCGAGTCCGGGGCCGACGCTTCGCGTCTCGTGGTGCTGTTGTCCGGGCTGCGGCTGCTTCGTTCGTCTGAACGTTCGGCGGTCGTCGACGGCCTTCGCGACCTTGGGGTGAGGCTCGGGATCACGGGGCTCGGCTCGTCATTCGACTCGACCGAGGAGTTGTTGTCGTGGGGGGTCGACCTGGTGGTGATCGACGACGAGGTGTTGTCGCTCGCCGACCGTGGGCGCGCCCAGCGCGTGGTGGCCACCGTCTCGGCACTGGCGAATGGGTTCGGATTCGATCTGCTCGCTACGGGCGTCGGTAATGAGGAATCGTTCGCCCGCCAGGTTGGTGCCGGGTGCCACGCTGCGGTCGGGCCTCACGTCGGCCCGGCACTGTCGGAGGCGGCCTTTCGTCACCAGCACCTCATCGACACGGCCATCGATTCCGCGATCGGATCCGTGGCTGGCGCGGTTGCGGGGTCGGCGCTGCCCTGAGCGCTAACCGGCGATCAGCGCGGCCTGCTCGTCGAGGGTGACGAGTACCTCATCGCGGCCGGCCGACGGAACTCGAAAGACACATTCGGTCACCCCGATGTGTTCGAAATGGTCGAGTTTTTCGGGGCTGGGAATCGAACCGAAGGGCACGATCTCCATGTCGTCGGGATTGCGTCCGGCCTCGGTCATCGCCTGGCGGAACGTGGCGATGTTCTCGGTGAGCCCGGCGCCGCCGATCGGGATCCAGCCGTCGCCGTACTCGGCGATGTGCGCAAACAGTTTCGGCCCGGCGCCGCCGCCCAACAGCACGGGCACCTCGGTCTGGGGCTTGGGCCAGGCCCAGCTTTCGGCGAGGTGGGAGTAGGTGCCCTCATAGGCGGCCACCTCGTCGCGCCACAGCGAACGCATCGTCAACATGTGGTCGCGCATGTGTGCCCGACGGGTCCGGTAGTCGACTCCGTGGCTGTTCATCTCGTCTTCGTTCCAGCCGAAGCCCACGCCGAAACAGAATCGTCCGTTCGACAGGTTCTGCAGGGTGGCGATCGCCTTGGCGGTGACGATCGGTTCGCGCTGGGCCGGCAGCATCACGCCGGTGCCGAGGCGAATCGTTGTGGTCAACGCCGCGGCTGCCGCTAGGGCGACGAGTGGATCGAGCGTGCGTTTGTACTCCTCCTTGAGTTCCGCATCTCCCGTCGGCGGAGCCGTCTTGCGGCTGACCGGAATGTGGGTGTGTTCGGGGATGTAGATCGAGTCGAACCCGCGGACCTCAGCCTCGACCGCCAACTCGTGCACCGGCATCGAACGGTCGGTTGCGAACATGGTCACCCCGTAGCGCATGGTCGCAGGCTACCGAAAACTGGACAGGTGTCCAACTCTGTTCACGGGAGCGGTGTTCGGTGATCAGAAAATGTGACGGATCGTCAGAAACCGGCGAAACTGGACCGCACCACGCTGGAAGAACCGCAGCGGTCGTGCATCGAGGAGAGACAGGGACACACATGAGCGGCATCGTCGAAGGAAGAATCGTCATCGTCACCGGCGCGGGGCGCGGACTTGGCCGGGCCCACGCCCTGGCCTTCGCCGCGGAGGGCGCCAAGGTTGTCGTCAACGACATCGGTGCCGAACAAGACGGCAGCGGTGGTTCGCTCTCGCCGGCACAGGAGGTCGTCGACACGATCGCTGCGGCGGGTGGTGAGGCGGTGGTGAACGGCGATGACGTGTCCTCCGACGAGGGAGCGCAGCGACTCATCGACTCCACGATCGAGCGCTTCGGCGGACTCGATGTCGTGTTGAACAATGCTGGCATCGTGCGTGACCGGATGTTCACCAATGCCACCGTGGACGAGTGGGACGCGGTGATGGCGGTGCACCTTCGCGGCCACTTCCTGCCTTCGAAGTATGCGTCGCTCTACTGGAAGAACGAGGCGAAGGAAGGCCGCCAGCGTGCGGCGCGCATCATCAACACCAGCTCCGGCGCCGGGCTGATGGGGTCGATCGCCCAGGCCGCCTACTCGGCGGCCAAGGGTGGCATCGCCTCGCTCACGCTTGTGCAGGCCGCCGAGCTTGGCCGCTACGGCATCACCGCCAACGCGTTGGCGCCGTCGGCTCGCACGCGGATGACCGAGCAGGCCTTCGCCGACATGATGGCCGAGGTCGCCGAGGGTGAATTCGACGCGATGGACCCGGCGAACGTGTCGCCGGCACTCGTGTGGTTGGGATCGGAACAGTCGAGCCACGTCACCGGTCGGATGTTCGAGCTCGAGGGTGGCAAGATCGGCATCGCCCAGGGCTGGATGCACGGCCCGACCATCGATAAGGGCGCGAAGTGGGATCCGGCCGAGGTTGGCGATGCGGTCGACAAGCTGCTCGCTGAGGCGGTCGCTCCGACTCCCGTCTACGGGGCTTGAGCTCGTCCACCTCCACACATTGTGAGCCGCCGGCGAGCCCTGTGCGCCATGATGGGCCGATGAGGTCGACCAGACCATCCCGACGTCGCACCGAATCCGTCGTCGTGTTGGCGCTGGCCGCCTCGTTGTCGCTCGCAGCGTGCAGTGCTGGCGATGACGCGTCAACCGCCGCCGTGTCGGCCGATGGCGCATCGGGCGCATCGGGCGCGTCCGGTGAATCCACCGAGCGTTATGGCGGGCTCGCGATGGTGTACGAGGCTGATGGAGGCGTGCCGCAGTTGTGTGCGTTCGTCAGCGCCGACACACCTCAGCCGTGCACGGGGATCGACCTGATCGACTGGTCGTGGGATCTCGTCGACGACGAACAATCCGACGGCGACCAGACCTGGGGAACCGCTGTCGTCGTCGGCACCTTCGAGGGTGCCGCGCTTCGCGTGAGTAACGCCGGACCTCCGGAATGGGGCTGGAGGTTGCCCTCCACCGGCTCGTCTGCGGTCGGTGCCGATGCCGGTGTCGATGCACGACAGCGGTGTGAGCCGCCGGCCGGAGGGTGGGCGGTCGTCGACTCGGCCAAGGCCTCGACGCTGGCGTGGGAGGCCGCACACGCGTATGTCGAAGCGGCCCCGGACTTCGCCTACTCGTGGACTGAGCCGGCAGCGGTGTCGGCGCCCTTGGACTTCTACGGCTATGAGGCGACCGCAGGTGTGTGGCACATCACGTTCACCGACAACGTGGCGGGGTACGAGACGGTGTTGCGTTCCATGTGGGGTGGCCCCATCTGCGTCACCCGAGCCGACTACTCCAAGGTCGAGTTGGAAACGCTGAGCGAGTCGATCGCGTCCGACGTTCCGGACGCATTCTCCGTGGTCGCCGATGGCGTGTCCGGGACGGTCATCGTGCAGACCTGGTTCGATCGCGGACTGGGTGATGAACTGCGCGGCAAGCACGGCGATGCGATCGTGGTGGACCCGGTGATGGTCCCGCTCGCTACGGACTTCGTCGTGCCCGACGACTTCTACAGGTAGGGATGCCGTGCGGGTCTACGAAAAGCGGCCATCCGGGTTGGCGGTCGGCGACCTTCGCTCGTACGCGGCGACCCATCCGGGCGAGGCGGTATTCGCCGTCGTTCGAACCTTTGTGGGGCTGGCCATGTTCGCGTTCTTCAACACGAGGCTGGGAGTCGTACTGTTCTTTGTCGGCCTGGCGTTGTTGGCATCGACGGTGCCCTTTGTTCGGCGAGTCGCCGACGCGGCGATGATCCGTCCGTGTCTGGTGCTGTCGAACCGGCCGAAATGGGACGGAGTCTCGCGTCGCGTGTGGGAGTTGGATGCCGGTGATGTGGACCTCGTGGCGGTGGCGGGTGCGCTCAGCTCGGCGCTCGACGGTGAACTCGGCGAGTCCATCGCAGCGTTCGAAGAACTCGGAGAGTTCCGCGGCGATGTCCGCAACGCCGTGCTGTCGGCCGAGGCCCACGCGCCGGGTCAGGTCGCGTGGGCCGTCAGCGGCGCCGTCTCGATCATCCCCGGTCGCGAGTCCGACGGCGTGTGGCTTCGCCTCGAACGTGTCGACCACGACAACGACGCCTCAAAGCTGAAGGTCACCGTGGTGTCGAACGAAGGACCGGCGACCGCCGCACTGGCCACAGCCGCGGTCAAAGTCGCCGCTTAACGAGACGAATCCTCCCGCGCCGACCCGGCGCTCAGATACCGAGCGACTTGCCGATGATCTCCTTCATGATCTCGGTCGTGCCACCGTAAATCGTCGTGATCCGTGCATCGAGGTACGAGCGGGCGATCGGGTATTCGAGCATGTAGCCGTATCCACCGTGCAACTGCAGGCAGGTATCCATCGTCCGCTTCTGCAACTCGGTGGTCCACCATTTGGCCTTGGCGGCGTCGACCCCGTCGAGTTCGCCCCTGCTGAGGTCCTCGATGCAACGATCGACGAAGCACTGGGCGATATCGATCTCGGTGCGCAGTTCGGCGAGCTTGAACCGGCTGTTCTGGAAGGTGCCGATCGGCTTGCCGAACGCCGTGCGTTCCTTGACGTAGTCGAGCGTCCATCCGAGCGCTGCCTCCGATGAGGCCAACGCGTAGATCGCGATGTTCATCCGCTCCTGAGCGAGCTTGTCGACCAGATGCAGGAAGCCGTGGCCTTCGATGCCCAGCAGGTTCTCCGCCGGAACCCGCACGTCGTTGAAGAACAACTCGGCGGTGTCTTGCGAGTGCAGACCGATCTTGTCGAGGTTGCGACCGCGTTCGAACCCTTCCATCCCGCGCTCGATCACGAGCAGCGACATGCCCTTGTGTTTCTGGGTCGGGTCGGTCTTGACGGCAGTGATGATGAGATCGGCGTTGATCCCGTTGGTGATGAAGGTCTTCGATCCGTTGACGATGTAGGAGTCGCCGTCGCGAATGGCGGTGGTGGACATCGATGCCAGGTCCGACCCGATGCCCGGTTCGGTCATCGCGATTGCCGTGATGAATTCACCCGAGCAGATGCCAGGCAACCAGCGCTGCTTCTGCTCCTCGGTGCCGAGGGTGCGGAAATACGGCACACAGATGTCGTTGTGCAACGTCAGGCCGATTCCCGAACCATTGAACCCGGCGTAGGCCAGTTCCTCGCCGAGGGCCATGTTGTAGAGGAAGTCGGTCGCCCCGCCGCCGCCGTACTCCTCTTCGACGTCCATGCCCAAGAAGCCGTTCGCGCCCGCCTTGGTGAACAGCTCTCGAGGGGTGATGCCGGCAAGCTCCCATTCTTCGTAGTAAGGGGCGATCTCGCGCTCGGCGAACTGGCGAATCGCCTCGCGGAACAGGTCGTGTTCTTCGGTGAAGAGTGTTCGGCGCACGAGGTGGCTCCAGGGGGTCGTGGCGATCCTTCGGGATCGTGGTTCTCGCGTACTGCGGCACAGATTCTTCTCCGTGGCTGTCGAAATTGCGAAGTCGAAGGCTCCCTCATCTCTGACGCTGGCAAACTGGATCGCCGACCGAGCGCCAGGAGACCATGTGCCCGATCTCAAACCGACCACTCCGGAAGCGCTGCTCAGCGAGGTCGAACGCTTCATCGCGGACGAGGTCGTTCCGCTCGAAGTTCAAGAGGGTGGCAATCTGCACCACGCCTCGGAGGAGTTCCGGCGCAGTCTCCAAGCGGCGGCGCGCGCACGCGGCCTGCTGGCCCCCCACGTGTCGAGGGAATTCGGCGGTCATGGCCTCGGACTCGTCGAGCGGGCACCGGTGTTCGAGGCGGCCGGCTACTCGTTGTTCGGGCCGTTGGCCATCAACATCGCGGCCCCCGACGAGGGCAACATGCACCTGTTGGAAATGGTCGCGACCGAGGAGCAGAAGCAGGTCTATCTTGTGCCGCTGGCCGCCGGAGAAATCCGCTCGGCGTTTGCGATGACCGAACCTGCGCCGGGTGCCGGCTCGGACCCGTCGATGCTGCGTACCTCGGCAGTCCCGGTGAACGGTGGATGGCGCATCGACGGGCACAAGTGGTTCATCACCGGCGCGACCGGCGCATCGTTCTTCATCTGCATGGCGCGCACGGGTGATTCGGGATCGGCCGCCACGATGTTCCTCGTCGACGCGGACCATCCAGGCGTGCGGGTCAAGCGCAGCATCGACACCCTCGACGAAGGGATGATCGGCGGTCACGGCGAGGTGGTCTTCGACAACTGCGTCGTCGGCGAGGCGGCCGTATTGGGGGAGGTGGACGCCGGCTTTCGCTATGCGCAGGTTCGACTGGGGCCGGCGCGGCTCACCCACTGCATGCGTTGGCTGGGAATCGCCACTCGAAGTCACCACATCGCGCTCGACCGGGCGCTCGACCGCATGGCGTTCGGCAAACATCTGTCCGAACTCGGGATGATTCAGCAGATGATCGCCGACAACGAGATCGACATCGCCGCCACACGGGCGATCACGAAAATGGCGAGCGAGGTGATCGATACCGGGGCGAAGGGCTCGGCCGAGACGTCGATGGCCAAGACGTTCAGCGCGGAAGCGATCAATCGGGTGGTCGATCGAAGCCTGCAGATCTGTGGGTCCCTCGGAGTGTCGCGGGACGTCTTGTTGAGCCGTTACTACCAGGAGGTGCGGCCGTTTCGAATCTACGACGGACCTTCGGAAACCCACCGGTGGTCGATCGCCAAGCGGGCGTTTCGCGCCGCTGAGGCGCGACGATCGTAGAGCTGCGCCGCCGGAACCAACGCAGCGAACAAGACAAGGAGCGAACGTGGAAGTCGAACGGCCTCAGGAGCGCAACGTGATGGGTGGAGTGCTCGAACCGTGCGGAACCGACCCCGTCACGGGGTTTTACCGCGACGGATGTTGCAGCACCGGGCCCGAGGATCTGGGAAGCCACACGCTGTGCGCGGTGATGACCGAGGAGTTTCTGATGCACCAGCGAAGCATCGGCAACGACCTGTCGACCCCGATGCCGCAGTATCGCTTTCCCGGGCTCAAGCCCGGCGATCGCTGGTGCGTGACCGCGCGCAACTGGTTGCGAGCGCATCTCGACGGCAAAGCCGCTCCGATCGTGTTGGCTTCCACCCACGAACGAGCGCTCGACATCGTGCCGCTCGAGGTGCTGGTGACGTATCGAATCGATGTGCCCGACACCCTCGAAGGGTTCGACTGACGGCGCGGTTCCTGAGCCCTCGACCCTACGGCTGTCAGGCGACGCCAACGAGCGATTCGCCGCGTGAATACAACGAGAACGCGATGGTGGCCAGAACTGCGCACATGACGCCGACGATGCCGAACAGCCAGCCGGACCCAAGCTCGGCGTAGACCCACGGTGCAACCGAACTGAGCAGTCCCGCTCCGGCGAGACCGAATGCGGAGGTCAGGCCTTGACCGTTGCCGATCCGATCGGGAGGACACGCCTGCACCATCGCCTTCTGCGCCGAGGGGTTGGCCGTGGCCTGCACCACCGATTCGACCATGGCGACGAGGGCGACCGCCCAGTACGACCCGACGAGGCCGTACAGGATCACGATCGGCACGAGCATCGCGAGGGTCCGCTTCGCGACGGGGATCGCCCCGTCGCGGTCGACGAGGCGCCCGCCGAACCCCGCGAGGAGCGCGAGCGGCACGCCGTAGAGCGTCAGCGATGCTCCGACGAAGGTGGTCGACGCCCCCAGGTCGGTGAGGTAGCGCGACCAAAGGGCCTCGTACACGCCGACGGGGAGATACATGGCGAGGCCCAGCAGCGCCGCGCCGAGGACCTTGGGCCGAGACAGCAGATCGAGGCCGCTGAGCTTCCACATTGGCAACGGGGTAGGACGGGTTTTCGCCTCAACGTCGGCGTGCCGGGTCAAGAGAAACACCAGCGCAAGACCTTGTATCGCCGCGAGTACGAAGAAGGGCGTCGAGAGGCTGCCCAGCTTGAACAACAACACGGCGATGGTCGGGCCGAAGACGAACCCGGTCGTCTCCGCCGCCACCATCATGCCGAGGTTCTGCCCGGCGCGGGTGGTCGACAGCCGGGCGACACTCGACCGGCCGGCGGCCAGGAACATGCCGACGCCGAGTCCGCACAGCCCCCGGGCGGCGATGAACTGCCACAGCTCGGTGGCGACGCCGAACCAGGCGGTCGATATCGCGCCGATCGCGAGGCCCACGATCATCATCCGGCGCGCGTGGCCTTTGTCGGCGTAATGGGCGAGGCCGAGCGCACTGAACAGCGAGGTGGCGAACAGCGCCGATGAGATCAGGCCGAGTTGACCGGTCGAGATGCCGTGGGTGTCCTGGATCTCGGCGATGAGCCCGAAGATCGTTCCATTGCCGGCCTGCATGGCCACGGTCACGGCGAGCACGATCCACAGGGTTGTTCGTTGCTCGGTGTCCACGGCGGGCAACGCTACCCCGAGACGCGAGGCGGCCCTCCCGAATAACCCGGGAGGGCCGCGTCGGATGGGCAGCGAGGCCGAGGCGTCGCTGCGCTACGGCTGTGTCAGGAGAGGCGCTCGACGATCATGGCCATGCCTTGACCGCCACCGACACACATCGACTCCATGCCGAACTGCTTGTCGGACACCTGAAGGTTGTGGATGAGGGTGCCCATGATGCGGGCGCCGGTCATGCCGAAGGGGTGGCCGATGGCGATGGCGCCGCCGCGGGTGTTGAGCTTGTCCCAGCTGATGCCGAGGTGCTTCGCGGAGGGAACCACCTGTGCGGCGAACGCCTCGTTGATCTCGACGAGGTCGATGTCGTCGATGGTCATGTTGGCGCGGCCGAGGGCCTGACGGCAGGCCTCGATCGGGCCGAGGCCCATGATCTCCGGGTTGAGCCCCGACACACCGGAGCTCACGATGCGGGCGAGCGGGGTGAGGCCGAGTTCCTTGGCCTTGGTGTCGCTCATGACGAGCACCGCTGCTGCACCGTCGTTGAGCGGGCAGGCGTTGCCGGCGGTGACCGAACCACCCGGGCGAAACACCGGGTTGAGCCCCGCGAGCTTCTCGACGGTGGTGCCGGGCCGGATTCCGTCGTCCTGGCTGACGACGGTGCCGTCGGCGAGGGTGACCGGGGAGATCTCGTCGGCCCAGTAGCCGTTCTCGAGCGATTCGGTGGCACGTTGTTGTGAGAGTGCGGCGAACTCGTCCTGGTCCTGGCGGGACACGTTTTCGTATTCAGCGACGTTCTCGGCGGTCTCGCCCATGGCGAGGTAGACGTCGGGGAGGCCGACGGGTGCGGTCCAGGCGCCCTGGTCGCCAGCGGTGCGGGCCTGGGTGCGGTCCATGGCGGCGTCGAACAACGGGTTCTTCGGGCCGCCGTCGGCCATTCCGCTCATGAACTGCGAGACGGTCTCGACGCCGGCGGCGAGGAAGATGTCGCCCTCGCCTGCCTTGATGGCGTGGCCGGCGTTGCGGATCGCCTGCAGCGACGACGAGCAGTAGCGGTTGATGGTCACGCCGGGCACGTCGGGCATGTCGGCGAGGATGGCGACGACGCGGGCGAGGTTGTAACCGGACATGCCGGCGGGCTGACCACATCCGAGGAGGAGATCCTCGACCTGGTTGCGGTCGACCGAGGGAACCTTGTCGAACAGTGCGTTGATGACCCCTGCGGTGAGGTCGTCGGGGCGCACCGTGTTGAGCGATCCCTTGGCGGCCCGACCGATGGGGGTACGAGCGGTGGCGACGATGACTGCTTCTGGCATGAACGTGATCTCCCGTGGGAACCGTGTGATGGTGGAAAAAGGTTACTCGTCGGTAACTTCAGCGGCGAACCCTGAGGGCCGCCGTGCGGCGTGGTCGGATTCGCGAAGCGCTCGCAGCTCAGGGGAAGAAACGGCTGACGGTGTCGACGATGCACGAGGGTTTCGCTGCACCGTCGACGCTGATCGTGATGCGCACGACCACCTGGATTCCCTCGCCGATCTGTTCCGCCGACAGGATCTCGCCGGTCGCCGAGATCGTCGCCCCGGCCGGCACGGGTGCAGGGAACCGCACCTTGTCGACCCCGACGTTGACCCCCATGGAGAAGTTCTCGACCGTGAGCAACTCGGGCAGGAAGAGGTTGGCGAGCGACAGCGTGAGATAGCCGTGGGCGATCGGGCCGCCGAAGGGGCTCTCGGCGTTCGCCCGTTCGACGTCCACGTGGATCCACTGATGGTCCCCGGTCGCCTCGGCGAACTGGTTGATGCGGTCCTGCTCGACGCTCACCGCGTCGGTCGGGCCGAGTTGGTCGCCGACGTGATCGAGCAGGTCGGCAGGGGTGGCGAGTCGAAGCGTCATTGCGAGGAATCCTTGGACACGAGTTGGTTGGTCGATTCTTGGAGTTCGGTCACGCACTCTGCGCTCAATTGATCGGCGCGCGAGCGGAGTTGGCCCGAATTATCGGAGCTTCCGGTGGTCGCGGTGCTGAACGACGGGTCGCGATACATCTGGCGAAGCAATTCGGAATCGTCCTTCACCGCGTCGTAGGTGCAGCCGAGGAACTCGTCGACCACGGTGCGCAGATCGTCGGGGTCGACGTCGTCGAGGCTCGCTCCCTCGGCCAGGTCGGAACCGAGGGTGGTGCGCATCTCCGCGATGAACGCGTCGCGCGACGGTTCCGATGAGCCGCACCCGCTCGCAGCACCGACAGCGACGAGCGCGGCGAACGCGGACACCGCGAGCATGCGGCGAGCCGTTCGACGGCTCTCGGATCGGGGTCGAGGGGGGAGGTGGATCACGACCGTCAGGCTAGGCGTGCTGGGACGATACGGCGACGACCTCGCCGGTCATGTAGGTCGTGTAGTCGCTGGCCAACATGACCATGACGTTCGCGATTTCCCAGGGCTCTGCGGCCCGGCCGAAGGCCTCGCGGGCTTCGAGTTCCTCGAGCAGACCGTCGGGAGTGACCTTGGCGAGAAACGGGTGCATGGCGAGCGACGGCGACACGGCGTTGACCCGCACGTTGTGCTTGGCGGCTTCCATCGCCGAACAGCGGGTCAGTGCCATCACACCGGCCTTGGCCGCGGCGTAGTGGGCCTGCAGTTCTTGCGCTCGCCAGCCCAGTACCGACGCGTTGTTCACCACGACACCGGCGTTGCGTTCGTACATGTGGGGCAGCACGGCGCGCATGCACCGAAACGTGCCGGTGAGGGTGACGTCGAGGACGACGTTCCACTGATCGTCGGTCATCTCGACGAGCGGGGCGTTACCACCCAAACCTGCGTTGTTCATCCACACGTCGATGTGGCCGAGTTGTTCGATACCCGCAGCGACGAGCGCTTGCACCTGTTCCTCGTCGGTCACGTTGCAGAGTTGGGTGAACGGACGGCGACCGGTTTCGACCTCGATGCGATCGGCGGCCTCGGCGAGGCGCCGTTCGTGCAGGTCGCTGATGAGGACCGTCGCGCCTTCCTCGGTGCAGCGCTTCGCGAGGGAGAACCCGATGCCGGTGCCGGCGGCCGCGGTGACCACCACGGTCTTGTCGGTGAGGAGGCCTCGTGCGGGTGGGTAATCGGGAACGGGTGCGGCCATGGGGATTCCTCCGGCGGGTGCGGTTGTGTGGCGGGTCGTGAGACGGTCGAGAACGGAAGCGGACTGTGCGCAGACGTCGTGCGTTTAGCGGGGTTCGCGCGGTAGGCCCAACGCCCGCTCGCCGATGACGTTGCGCTGTACCTGGTTCGAGCCGCCGTAGATCGTGTCGGATCGCGTGAACATGAACAGGCGATGCAGCGCCTCGAGGGGTTCGTGGCTGTCGTAGCTGTCGTTGATGATCATGGCCTCGGAGCCCATCGCGTCCATCGCCACCTCGCCCATGTCTCGGTGCAGCGAGGCCCAGAACAACTTGGTGATCATCGCCTCGCGGCCCAGTTGGCTTTCGGCGAGCGACAACGTGCGCACGGCGTTCGCTCGCATGATGCGGACCCGGATCCACAGCGAGGTGATCGCATCGCGCAGATTGGGGTCCTCGAGGCGGCCGTTGGCCTTCGCTGCGTCGATGATCTCGGTGAGCTCGCGCTGGAAGGCCATCTGCTGGCCGAGCGTGAGCACGCCGCGCTCAAACGCCAGGGTGCCCATTGCCACCTTCCAGCCGTCGCCGATGCCGCCGACGATGTTGGAGGCATCGGTGCGAACGTCGTCGAAGAACACCTCGTTGAATTCGGCGGTGCCGGTGATCTGGCGGATCGGGCGGACCTCGATGCCCTCGGCGGTCATCGGCACCAGGAGATAGACGAGCCCGGCATGGCGCTGGCTACCCTCCTCGGAGCGGGCGATGACAAAACACCAGTCCGACCACTGGGCGAGTGAGGTCCACACCTTTTGGCCGTTGATGACCCACTGGCCGTCGACGAGGCGAGCGGTCGTCTTGATGTTGGCGAGGTCGCTTCCGGCGTTGGGTTCGGAGTAGCCCTGGCACCAGTACTCGGTGCCGCCGACGATGCCGGGGAGGAACTGCGCCTTTTGTTCCTCGCTTGCGAAGTGGATGAGCGTCGGGCCGAGGAGGCCCTCGCCGATGAGCCCGGCGCGCCCCGGTCCTCCCGCTCGTGCGTATTCCTCGTGGAAAATGACTTCCTGGCTGATCGGGAGCCCGCGGCCGCCGTACTGGGTTGGCCACCCGACACAGGTCCAACGGGCCGAGGCGAGGTGGCGTTCCCACTCCATCCGCTCCTGGACAAACATGTGCTCATCGCCGGGGCCGCCCCGGAACCGGAGCTTGGCGAAGTCGCCGGTCAGGTTCTCGTGCATCCAGGTGCGGATCTCGTCACGGAACTCGGAGTCTGCTGTCGAATCGCCAACCAACATGGGTCGAATCGTATCTGACGAGGTGTCAGATCTTCCCATCCGCGAGCCGGCAGCCGCAGTCGCAGCCTCTACGCTCGCAGGCCGTGAATCCGTTCTCCGTCAACCCCAACCCGGGCTCGTCGCCGCCGCCCCCACCGCAGGGACCGCGGCGGCCGTTCGCGTCGGGATCGCGGACGGCGATCTGGGTGGGCGTCGGCGCTGCGTCGGTGGTCGCGGTGCTCGCACTGGTGATTGCGTTGACGAACGGTCAGCAAGCGGCTGCACCGGCGGCGACCTCAACGACGCAGGTGGAAACGACGCTGGCCCCCACGCCGACGTCCACGCCGGTGACCGAACCGCCGACGACTCGGCCGGTGTCGACGGAACTGCACCGGGAGTCATGCGTGTTGCACGAACTCGTCGCACGCGGTTGCGACCTGATGGTGGCCCAGGACGCCGTCGGCACCGGGCCGTTGCCGGTGGTGATCCTGCTGCACGGCCTCGCCGGATCGGAATCGGCGGTGCGAAGTGCGGGCGCATGGCCCGACGCGGTCGCATCCCATCGCTTCATGCTCGTCACCCCCGCCGGGGTCGCCGGCAGCTGGAACGCGCAGGGGTGCTGTGGGGTCGCGAGCGCGGTGCAGATCGACGACGTGGGCTTTCTTCGCGGGCTCATCGAGCGACTCACCGCACGTGACGACGTCGACGCGTCGCGGATCTACCTTGTCGGACACTCCAACGGCGGGATGATGGCGTATCGCTACCTCTGTTCCGATGCCGAACGCATCGCCGGGATGGTGAGCGTTTCCGGAACCCGTGTCAGCGGGTGCTTCCCGTCGGCGCCGACCGATGTCTTGCAGATCCACGGCACGGGCGACACGACCGTGCCCTACGACGGGGGACAGGGCCTGGTCGCGGCGATCCTCGGCGTGACGTTCTCCTCGGTCCCTTCGACGATGCAACAGATGGCCGAGGCCCAGCAGTGTGCGCTCGATCCTCAGGTCGTCGAGAGCGACCCGGTCACCGAACAGTCGTGGACCGGCTGCAGCGGTGGTGCGCATGTCGACCTGTGGAGTGTCCGTGGGTTGAACCACGACTGGATGCGCAAGCCGGTGAACCTGACCGATCGCATCCTCGACTATTTCGGCATCGACTGAGCCGAGCGCCAGCGGTCGCGTGCTCGCGCGGTACCGTACCTCGATGGATGCCCGGACCGACTCAACCGCTGAAGACGACGCCGTCGAGCTGAGCGCCCTCGGGCTGAGCACCTCCCGGATCTACGAACTCGACGTGAGCGCAGCCGCCGAGTTGCTGAATGCTGCCGTTGAGTCGGGGTGCACGGTGATCGACTGCGCCGACGTGTGGGGGTTCGACCCGGCGGCACTTGCGGACCCGTCTCAGCGTCCCGGATTCGGGTCGGCCGAGGAGCGGATCGGCGAAGTGCTCGCTACATCACCGGGGCTTCGCGACGAGCTGTTCATCACCACCAAGGGCGGTGCGTTTCCTCCGATTCCGCTGGAGTGCTCAGCCGACTACCTGGTGCAGGCGTGCGACGCGTCGTTGTACCGCTTGGGGGTTGAGCAGATCGATCTCTATCAGATTCATCAACCCGACCTGCTCACCCACCCCGCTGAGGTGGCCTCCGCACTCGACTCACTCGTCGCTGCCGGCAAGGTGGCCCAGGTGGGGGTGTGTCAACACAACCCCTCCCAGGTCGACACGTTGCAGGCGTTTCTCGACGTGCAGATCGCCTCGGTCGCCATGCCGTTCAACCTCCTGGCGCTCGGAGCGTTGATCGACGGCCGGCTCGACCAGGCGGTGACCCTGGGCCTCGTTCCCTTCGCGACCCAGCCGCTGTGCGGCGGTCGGCTTTTCGGAGAACTGACGGGCAAGACCGCAGCGGCGGTCGAGGTGTGCCGCCGGATTGCCGACGAGCAGGGTGTCGAACTCGCTGCAGTCTTGCTGGCGTTCGCCATGCATCACCCCTCGACGATGGTGCCGCTGGTGTCGACGATTTCCGTGGACCACCTGCGGCAAGCCGCTGCGGCGGAGGACGTCGGTTTGTCGCGCCAGCAGTGGTACGAGATCTACCAAGCGGCGCGAGGTTCCCAAATTCTCCATGGCATGCCGTGACGAAATGTTGCAAGGTACCTGGGCCGCACCGAGATTCCCTCTCGGCTGAGGTACGATGACACGCTTGTAATTTCCACTGTCGATCGGCCGGTTGTGGCGTTCGAGCGACAGGGGCACGGAAGACCGACATGTTTGATGCGATCGAGGACGGAATGGGTGAGCGGCGCCCGACATCCGAGCCACTGTCCGCAAGGGCGGACCGCCAACCGCAACGCCGTTGGTCGCTTCATGCCAAGCTCGGCCTGATTGCGGCAGTCGGCCTCTGCGCCGCGCTCGGCGCGGCGGGGGCGGCGTTTGTCAGCCCTATCGCAGCGCTGGTCGTCGCCCTCATCGGGTCGGTCATCACGGTCGTCGTCGCTCGAGCGGTGGCGGAGTCGATCGGTCGCTCGCTGCTCGATGTGGGCCGCCAGATGCGCCGCTTCGGCGACGGCGACGTGTCGGTACGCATGGCTCCGGCAACCGACGAACTCGGCACGGTGGCCCGGTCGTTCAACGTGATGGCCGACGCGACCAGCGAGCGAATCGTGTCGCTCGCCGATTCCGCCCGAGACGCGATCCACCTGCGTTCAGTGGCCGACGCGCTCGAGATGGCCCGCGACGAGGACGACGTCTACCGCATCGTCGAACAATCCGTTGCGTTGCTGACTCCCCACAACCCGGCCCAGCTTCTCGTCGCCGATTCGCCGACGCGATTTCGGTCGGCAGCGCAACACCCGAGTGCCGGCTCGCCGGGGTGCCCGGTGTCGAACGTCGACGACTGCCCCGCAATGCGCCGTGCGCAGACGATGACGTTCCAGGGGCCATCAGAGCTGAACTCCTGTCCGCTGCTGGCGGAACATGAAGAGGTCTGCTCCGCCGTGTGCGTTCCGGTTGGTGTGAACGGACACCTCCTCGGGGTGCTGCACGTCGCCGGGCGCGAAGGCGACCCGCCGAAGCCGACGACGGTGGATCAACTCGTCTCGCTGGCGGGCGTGGTCGGGTCGCGGATCGGATCCATCCGCCTGCTCGAGTCCTCGCGCTTGGAAGCGAGCACCGATGGGCTCACCGGGCTGGCCAATCGACGCAAATTCGAGCGGGCAGCCGGCGACCTGCTGCGAGACCGCGTCCCCTTCTCGTTGGTGATGGCCGATATCGATCATTTCAAGCGGCTGAACGACAACTTTGGTCATGAGACCGGCGACCGTGCGCTTCAACTGTTCGCTGGCGTGTTGCAGGACAATGTGCGTGGCCATGACATTGTGGCGCGAACCGGCGGGGAGGAGTTCGTCCTCGTGTATCCGAATCTGGCGCCGAAGCGCACGATCGAGGTGCTTCGGCGGATCCAGATAGCGCTCGCGGCCGCGTTGGATCGGGCTGGATTGCCCAAGTTCACCGCCAGTTTCGGGGTGACCGACTCTTCAGTCGCGGAGACGTTGGACGACATCGTTCGGATCGCGGACGCCGGACTCATCGTGGCCAAGCAGTCCGGCCGCAACCGCATCGAACTCGCCGACAACGGGTTGGCGTCGTCGGTGTTTTCTCGCGAGGCCAACGATGCCCCGGGCGAGCCGCTGATCGACTTGTCGACCTCCCCGACCCGTTCTCCGATAACGAGTGGTCGTGATCACGACCACTCGTTATCGGAGAACGGGTGAATGGTTGGGGAAAGCCGCCAAAACTCGCTGAAACTTGGGGTCAGTTACCGTTGGTCGACCAGTGCCAGGGTTCCGACGGGAGGTTGTAGAAGCCGTAGTTGGCGGCGTTGGCCTTGAGCCAGCTGAACGCTGAGCTCCCTCGGTTCAACACCCTGCCGTTCTGGCTGAAATCGATCGCGAGGCCACGCTCGTGCATGGAACTTCCGGGTCGGGCGGTCGGGGGGCGACACGAGGAGGACGGCATCTCGTAGATGGCGTAGTTGCTCGTGCCGCAGTTGTTTCGACGCGTGGCGATCTGCCCGGCGGAGTCGCGGTACCCGCCACCGGAGAGATGGATCCCGTCGGCGGCGGCGGCGTTCAGCAACGCTGCGAGACTATCGGCGATGTCGCGGTGGACGCGGATGCCGCCGACGGCCACGATGCTGCCCTCGCCGACCGGGGAGACCGAGCCGCCGGAACCCGAGGGCCGGCCACTCGTCGTGCGAGCGCCGGCGGCTCGCGCCCGCGCTGCTGCGGCCTCGCGCTCGGAGGCAAGGGCCGAGTCGAGCGCCTGCTGTTGGCCTTTGATCTGTTCGGCGAGCGCCGGTTCGAGCGCTTCGAGTCCGGCGGCCTCCGCGTAGGCGTTGGCGATACGGTCCGCCACCTGGTCCGCATAGGCCTCCTGGGCCGCCTGAGCGTCCTGCAGTTTGGCCAACCGTGTTTCGACCTCCGCACGTTTGGCGGTGGCCTCGGCCGAGGCGGCTGCAGCGGCCTCCCTCGCGATACGGAGGTCGTTCTGAATCGTCCGGTAATGCTCCGCCGCGTCGGCTCCACTCGTGGCATTCGCGTTCCGGAAGACCCGCTTGCGGGACGCTTCGGTGAGCGAGTCCTCCGCGAGATACTCGATCGGGTCGTCGGGCACCGACGACCCGGCGATGAACGCCAGACGGACCTGTTCCTTGATGTCGGCGTTGAGCTGTTCGAGTTCGGCAGCCGCGGTCGCCTCCTGGGCGAGGGCCTCCTGTTCTCTCGCCTCGGCCGCGGTTACCGCGCGACGCGAATCCTCGAGGAGGGACGCTTCGCTTTCGACGTTGGCGCGCAGGGAGGCCAACGACGCTTGGACGTCGGCCTCGGTCGCCTGCAGCGCATTGACGTTGGAGGCGCTCTTCGACTTCTCGGCTCGCAGCTTCTCCTGTGCCGACTGAAGCTCTTTGAGTTTCTGACGCGCTGATCCGGAGTCGGCGGCGGCGGAGGGACCGGCGATCGACAGCGGTGTGAGGCTCAGCGAAAGGGCGAGACTCACCGCCAGAATTCGGGCTGCAGTGCGGGGGGTACGGCGATTCATGTCAGGGTTGGACGCGAAGGTCGCGGCGAGCAACGCGTCATGAAACGGTAACACCACCGTGTCGGACGACGCCGGTCGGCCAACCGTCGAATCTGTGAGTCGTCACCGTGGCGAGCAGGAACCCAGGTCGACGGATCGGCGGATCGGCGGCACCGCTAGCGCCGACGTGGTTGGCACGACGGGCAAAACGTCGTCGTGCGTGCGTCGAGGACGGTTCGTCGTAGCGTTGCTCCGCAACGCTCGCACGGCTCGTCGTAGCGGCCGTAGCAAGCGAGATGGTGTTGGTGGCTGCCGGTCGCGCCCTGCGCGTCGACGTAGTCGCGAAGGGTCGTTCCGCCGTGTTCGATTCCTTCGGCGAGTACGGCGCGTAGCGCGTCGAGCAAGTCGTAGGCCTTCGACCGGGTGATCGTGCGATCGGCCGGGTGGACCCCGGCGCGCCACAGCGCCTCGTCCGCGTAGATGTTGCCGACCCCGGCGATCGGCCGCTGCGACAGCAGGTCGGTCTTGATGTGGCGTCTCGTCGAACGCAGCGATCGCCAGAACCGTTCGTCGTCGAGGGTCGGATCGAACGGTTCAGGGCCGAGGTGGTGCAGGGTCGTCAGGGCCCGATGATCGTCGCGCGTGGTCACGGCGATGCGTCCGAACCGTCGAACGTCGTCAAAGGAGAGGATCCGGTCGTCGTCGACCCGCCAGCGCGCTCGCGAATACGGGTCGTGGGGGTCGCCCGCCGGTGCGACCCGGACCTTGCCGGTCATGCCGAGATGGATGATCAGGTCGACGTCGCTCGAGAGCCGGGAAATCAGGTACTTCCCGCGACGGTCGAGCGCCTCGACCTCCTGGTCCTCAACCAGCATCGCGTCGAGGAACTTGGGGCTGTCGAAGGCCCAGGTGCCACTCAACCGGGCCCCGACCAGCTGTGGCTCGAGCTGGCGGCGGATGGTTTCGACCTCGGGGAGTTCGGGCATGCCATATGGTGCCAGCAGGCATCGCTCGGCCGAACGCGCGGTTGCATATATTGCGATCATGTGACAAAGCTCTGATCGTGATGGGATGGTCCGAGCGAGGCTCGAGCGCTTCTCGGCGATCGCTCGGCGTACGAGGGGTCGCTGCTGGTGCCGTCGCCTGCGTGGTGATGGGTGCTGGTTGCCCCGTCGGGTGGGCGGAGCCAGCATCGACGCCGACGCTGAGCGAGGCTCGCGACGTACTCACGGCGCGTCGTGACGCCCGGTTGGCCGCCGAAACGCGGTTGGGCGAACTCGTCTCCGATCTGGCGAACCTCGACCGTTCGATCGCCTCGGCATCAGACGCCTCGGCACAGCTCAGCGCATCGATCGAGTCCGCCCGAGCCGAGTTGCGTGCTGCGGCCACCAACGCGTTTGTCGACGGGGGCGACACCGACCCGATGCTCGCGTACCTCTCCGACTGGGATCTGCTGGTCACTTCGAGGCGGTTGACCTTCCTGGAGCACCGTGCCGGCGACCTGGCCGACGCCTCGTCGCAGTTCGAGGCCATGAAACGAGACAACGACCCCAAGCTGGTCGCGATGGCCGAAGCGCGTGAATCGCTCACCGCCCGCGTGACCGTTGCCGAGAATGCGCTCGCCCAGGCCAACGCGACGGAAGCCGACGCCGAGCGAGCTCTGACCGCTGCCGAGGCGAAGGCGACGGCCGATGCCGCTGAGCGTGCGGCACGGGCCGCCCGGGCACAGCCGGCGGGGGGCGCGGGTGCCGCGACGTCCGCCGCTTCGTCACCCCGACCGGCGCCTGCAGCCCCGAACCGCAACGATCCCCAGCCGGCAGCGATCCCCACGACGACGACACCGCGAGCGGTGGTCGCGACCGATGCCCCGTCCGCACCGCTTCCCGACCTCCCCGAAGGCGGCCCGACCCCGGAACAATGGGCGGCGCTTCGCCAGTGTGAATCGAGTGGCAATTATCGGGCGGTCTCGGCAAGCGGTCGCTACCGCGGCGCCTACCAGATGGATGCCGGTACGTGGGCATCGTTGGGTGGGCTCGGCGACCCCGCGGCTGCGCCTCCGATCGAACAGGACGCTCGGGCGAGGCTGCTGCACCTGCGCCGCGGCTGGAAGCCGTGGCCCCACTGTGGGCGGCATCTCCAGTAGCAGCCGCGCTCCTGCGTAGTGTGGTCGGGGGCGACGGGGGGATTCCGCGTCCAAGGCCGATCGACACCGGTGCGACCGGCCGCAGGAGAGGAGTCGACATGGTCCACAGACTTGGGGTCCGGCGTGGGGCCGCTGCGGTTCTGCTGACGTCAGCGATGGTTATCTCCGCGTGCAGCGGCGGCGACGGGGCCGATTCGACCTCGACGACCTCGACGACTTCGGCCGTGCCGACGGCGACCCCGATGGGTGCCGCCGACCTCGAAGTGCTGCGTGAACTCGTCGGCGACGGCGCCTGCGACGAACTCGACCCAACGCACTGTCTGTTGCCCTTCCCGTCCAACAGGTTTGTGGTCGACGACCCGTCGAGCGACACCGGAAAGCGGGTATCGCTGCCCGAGGGGCAGTTGGCGAACACTGCTGGCGCCACCCTGGATCCGATGGAGTGGAATCGCAACGACGGATTCAGCCCCAACACGCCGATCCTGTTCTTCGCTCCCGACGTCGACCTCGACGCCTCCGGCGTCGCCACCATCGGTGACATCGGTGACTCGATGCAGGACGGCTCTCCGGTAGCGGTCGTCGATCTCGACTCGGGCGAACGGATCCCTCATTGGGTCGAGATCGACTCCCACGGGGCCGAGGACCAGCGGGTCGTCATCATCCGACCGGCCGTCGCGCTCGACGAGGGCGCGCACGTCGGCGTGATCATCGGCCAACTCGTCGACCATTCGGGGCAGCCGATCGAAGCGTCGCTGGCGACCCGGGCGTATCGCGACAATCTGACGACCGACATCGACGCGGTCGAGGATCGTCGTGGTGAGATCGACAAGGTCTACGCTGCGGCCGATCGGTTGGGATACGACCGGGCCACCATGTTCGCGGCGTGGGACTTCACCGTGGCCTCACAACGCAGCCTGTCGGAGCGCATGTTGCACATTCGAGACGACGGCTTCGAACGACTCGGTGACGCGGCGCCGAATTTCGAGGTGACCAACGTGGTGACGACGGACTTGAAACCCGGGATCGGTCGCGTCGTCGAGGGCACCTTCGATGTTCCCCTCTACCTCGACGGTGATGGCGCTGCCGGATCCCGTTTCACCGCAAGAGAGGGCGACGAGCTTCCGGAGTACGCGGGAAGCGACTATCGCGCCGAGTTCGCCTGCCAGATTCCCGAGGCCGCCATCGCCGGGAGTGGGGCGACGACACGCCCCGTCGTCTACGGCCACGGCCTCCTCGGTTCTCTGAGCGAGGTCAAGGGGTCGCAGGTCGCCAAGAACGCGTCGATGAACAACATGATGTACTGCGCGACCAACTGGATCGGCATGAGCAGCGACGATGTCGGCAATGCCGTCGAGATCCTCGGCAACATCTCCAAGTTCGCGAGCCTGGCCGACCGGTCGCAACAGGGCATCTTGAACACGTTGTTCCTGGCTCGGGTGATGGGTCACGCGGGCGGGTTCAGCTCCGACGCGGCGTTCGCCAACACTGCGGGAGCCTCGGTGATCGACACCTCCGAGGTGTACTTCGACGGCAACAGCCAGGGCGGCATCATGGGCGGCGCAGCAACGGCGGTGTCCACCGAATGGGCCAAGGCGGTGCTCGGTGTGCCGGGCATGAACTACTCGTTGCTGCTCAGCCGAAGCGTTGACTTCGACACCTACTTCGCCGTGTTGCGCGGTGCCTATCCGAACGAACTCGACCAGGCGATCCTCTATCCGGTCCTGCAGATGCTGTGGGACCGCGCCGAGTCGGCCGGCTATGCGCAACACATGACCGATGATCCCTACGAGGGCACGCCCGAACACCAGGTGTTGTTGCACGTCGGCTTCGGCGATCATCAGGTCGCCCAGGTGGCCGCGGAAGTGATGGCGCGCACGATCGGCGCCGGAGTCCGCGAGCCGGCGCTCGCGGAGGGACGCCACCCCGACGCCATGCCGTTCTTCGGCCTCGACATGATTCCCGACGCGGCGACCGAGCGGTCGCTGCTGGTGTACTGGGACAGCGGAACCCTGCCGCCGCCCGCAGCGAACATCACGCCGGTGAGTTCGGACCTGTGGCAGTCGACCTGTGGCGCGATGGCGGAGGAGGAATGGGAACACGACGCGCGCTGCGCCGATTCCCATGAGGACCCGCGACGGGCGCCCGCGGCGATTCAGCAGAAGGATGCGTTCTTCCGGCCCGACGGCAAGATCACCGACACGTGCGACGGCCGGCCGTGCGTCGCCCCGAACCGGTTCTCGCTCGACTACTGATCGGTCTGGTCGACGTCAGGTCTCGACGGTGAACAGGGCAAGATCCTCGGCCAGCCCGGCGCGGATCTGCTCGATCATTGCGCCACGCATGAATCGTCGGGTGAGGGCGAACGCTCGGGGATTGAGGGTGGCGGCGAGGTGGGCCGCCACCTCGACCGCGCGCGATTCGACCTGCGCGAGTTCGACCACCTCGTCGAGAAACCCGGCGGCCACGGCGGGGTCGGGGGCGAAGGTCTCGGCGTGCTGGAGCGCCCGGGTGAAATGCGAGGACTGCAACCGTGCACGGCACAGTTCGACGGCGAACTTCGGCACCGGCATGCCGATGGCGACCTCGTTGAGCCCGAGCTTGAACGGACCCTCGCCTCCGACCCGATAGTCGGCGGTAACGGTCATGATGCCCCCCATCGCCAACGCATGGCCCGTCACGCCGAGGACGAGCGGGATGGGGAACTCGGCCATGCGGATGCCCAACTCGGCGCCCCTGCCAAGCATCTCGCGGGCGGACTCGGGTTCTCCGGTCATGACCTTGAGGTCGAAACCAGCGGAGAACTTGCCCTCGCGGCCGATGAAGGCCACGGCCTTGGAGGTTTCGAGCGCGGAATCGAGCGCGGCGTTGATCTGGTCGAGCGCAGCGAACGAAATGGCGTTCGCCTTGCCGTCGTCGAGGGTGACGACGGCGACATCGCCGTCGATTCGGGTGGTGACAATCGCGGTGTCAGACATGGGTCCAACCCTACAAGGGTCGCGGTGAGCGGCATCGGAAGCGAAACAGCGCCTTGTGCCGGTCGGCGTGGGCCTCGTACAGTGCGCCGACATGGGGGAACACAAGCATCTGGTTCGTCGTCGCAGCATCGCAGGCATCGCGATCGCAGTTTCGCTCGCGGTTGCGGTCAGTTGCATTCCGCCGGAGCTGGCGCTGCTGGCACGCGCCGCGTGGCCCGTCGCGGCCGAGTGTGGCGTCGCCGACTCGTTCTCGTGCAACCTCCCCTACCCGAGCGATCGCTGGCTGGTCGAGGACGCGTCGACCGCCACGGGCGTGCGGTTGGAAATCCCGACGGATGTGGTCCCCGAGAACGTGCGTTCGGCGTTCGGCGACTACGACGTGTTGGCCGACGCGATGGTGAACGCCGACGGATTCTCCCCCGTCACCCCGATGGCTTGGCAACTGCCCGAAGGGCTCGCGAGGGATGCCGTTCCGGCCGACGGCGGCGAACTCATCCAGGTGTGGGACGCGACGACCGGCGAGCGGGTGCGGGTCAACGTTGAGGTATCGAACCTCCAAACCGACGAGCGCGGCGTGCACAACATCATCGTCGCCTACCCCGCCACCCGATTCGAACCGGGGCATCGCATTTTCGGTGGCGTTGTGACGGGGGTTGCCGCCGTCACCGGAGGGCTCGCGAGCGCATCCGGTTCGAAAGCGTGGGCGTCGGACGCTACCCGAAACGCCGCGGCACAGGTCACCCCGGGAATTCCTTGGGATCAGTACCTGGCAGCGACGTCGTTCACCGTACGGTCTGACGAATCGTTCACTACCGATGTCGACCGGATGGTCGGCCTCATCGAAGCGGCCGACCATCCGATGCGCAACATCTCGGTGGCGCCGCCGGTGCTCGGCGGGGCACTGCTGGTTTCGGGTCAGATCCGTTCCCTGGACTTCCGTGGCGAGTACGGAGCCATCCCTCGGGATGGGTCGGCGGTCGGCAAGGAGCGTTGGCTCGATTTCCTGTTGGTGTTGCCGCAACGGCCGGCGACGGCGCAGGGCGCCCCGGTCATCGTCTACAGCCACGGACTCATCGCTTCGAAAGAGACGATGCTGGTGGTCGCGGATCAGAACGCTCGAAAGGGGTTCGCGACCATCGCCATCGACAAGCCGAACCACGGGTCCCGGCTGCAGGGTGGGCCGATTTACGATCTGATCTGGCCGAGAAATCTCCCCCGGGTGCAATCGTTGCTGCTCCAGGCGGTGCTCGACGACGTGTCGCTCATCCAAGCGGTCAAACAACACGGTGCGGAACTCGATCAATACCCGGCGAACCCTGTGCGGGGCAACGGCGACGGCACCCCCGACCTCAACCCGGATCACCTCTACTTCGCCGGCACCTCGCTCGGCGGCGTCCTTGGCGCCGCGGCCGTCGGGTTGGCCCCGGATGTCGACGGTGCGTACTTCCAGGTTCCCGGCTCGGGGATTATCGACACCCTGTTCCACTCCTTGGCGTGGGATCTGTTCCACACCCTCGTTCCGTCGGCTGCCGATTACGGCGATGCCCATGTGCTGACCTTCTTTGCCCAGACGCTTCTGGACCGTGCCGACAACACCCATTACCTGGGCCGGATTCGCGAACGCGGCATCCCGATGTTCTTGAGCTATGCGATCGACGACGGTCTGGTGCGCAACCAGTCGACCGAGCGAATGGCGGAGATTCTCGGCCTGCCGATGGTCGGCGACCAGCGAGGGCCGATCCCCGAGCGCCTGACGCAGGGCGCGCTCGCAACGATGCCGGCCGACGGGCGCGGGTTCGGCCAGATTCCCACCCAGCAGATTCCAGACACTCTGCTGAAGCGACTGCTGACCCACGTGCAGTTCATCGACCCGATTTCGGTGTCGATGCTTGACGACTGGCTCGACGGTCGACTCGCCGAGATCCGTTCCGAGGGTTGATCCGAGGCTGCGGAACCGCCGGAGATGACGTCGCCGCGCTGTGCTGCGGCGACGTCGCCGCGAGGCGACGGGGAATGTTCGCGGGCCGACGCGGGTTCTGACGGTTGGCAGGCCGGAAGCTACCCTTGTCGGGTGCCCTTGGACGGCGCCAAAGGAGAACGCAGTGTCCACTGAGACCACCACAGCCGAGGAACGTGCCTCTGGAATCTCACCCAAGGTGAGTCCGTTCGCTGTCGAAGCACCCGTCATCGAGATCAGCGAGGCCGCGCTTGTGGAGGTGCTGCGCATCCGCAACTCGGAGCCCGACCCCGAATCGTTGGCCCTCCACGTCGAGATCACCGGCGCGAGCGGCACCGAGTATCAGTATTCGTTGTGTTTCGACGAACTCTCCGCAGCGACCGATGACGACACGATCGTCGAAACCGGCGAGATCTCGGTCATCGTGCCGAACAGCTCGGTCGACAACCTGCGAGGCTCGGTGCTCGATCTGCCGCGCACCGCGGGTCAGGGTGGGCTGGTTATTCGCAACCCGAACCGGCCCAATCCGCTGGCCGGCGTCGAACTCAACCTCGATGGCACCATTGCCGAACAGGTCGAGGAGCTACTCGAAAAGGCCATCAACCCCAGCCTCGCGGCCCACGGTGGGTTCGCGAAACTCGTCGGCGTCGACGACGAGAACAAGGTGTACATCACCATGGGTGGGGGTTGCCAAGGGTGTGCCGCGTCGCAAATGACGCTCACCCAGGGCATCCTGCGCCAAATCAAGGAGTACATCCCCGACGTGGTCGACGTGGTCGACGCGACCGACCACGCAGCAGGAGAGAATCCCTTCTACCACTGACGCCGAGGCTCAGTGGTCGGCGCTGGCGCGCTGCCATGCAGCGATTTCGCTCAGAATGCCTTCCGAGGTCAGGCCGAGATTCGCCAGCAGCGAGTCGGGCTTGTCGTGAGGGAGATAGGCGGAGGGGACGCCGAGGACTCGAACCGATGGGCCGCCGGTGGGGGCAAGATCGCGTAGGGCATCCGCGATTGCGGATCCCACACCGCCGTCGCGCAATCCGTCTTCGATCGTGATGACGAGACGGTGGCGTGCGGCGTCGGTCAACATGTCGGCGTCGAGCGGCTTGACGACACGGGGGTCCCAGACGGTGACCTCATGGCCGTCGCGGGCGAGCAGATCGGCAGCCTCGACGCTTCGAGACAACATTTTGCCGACCCCGATGATGCAGATCTCGTCACCGGAACGGACACGGCGAGCGTTCAGACCGCTTCCGACCGCCACGTCCTCGCCTTCGGGGGGCATCGTCTTGGGGAAACGAATCGCGGCCGGGCCGTCGGTGCACAATTCGAATGCGTCTTCGAGCATCCGGCCGACCTCGGCGGCGGAGGACGGAGCGAACACCGTCATGTTGGGCACCTTGGTGAGCAGCACCATGTCCAACACACCGTGGTGACTCGCGCCGTCGTCTCCGGTGATGCCGGCGCGGTCGAGAACGAACACCACGGGTTGACCGTGGAGGCCGACGTCTAGATTCACCTGATCGAAGGCTCTGGTGAGAAACGTCGAGTACACGGCGAACACCGGCCGCAGCCCGCCCATCGCCATGCCGGCAGCAGCGGTCACCGCGTGCTGTTCGGCGATGCCGACGTCGATGAGGCGTTCGGGGAACTTCTCGCCGAAGGGCAACAGGCCGGTCGAGTCAGGCATCGCCGCGGTGATGGCGACGAGTTCGGGACGCTTCGCGCCCTGCTCCAACATCGCGTCGCGAAATGCAGCCGTATAGGAGCCGTCTTTCACCGCGCCCATATCGTGCATGTGCTTGATCGTGTCGTTCTCGGCCGGGGCGTAACCGCGCCCTTTCTGGGTGCGCACGTGCAACACGACGGGGCCGTCGATTTCGGTGGCGTTGGCGAACGCCTTTTCGAGACCAGCGATGTCGTGGCCGTCGAAGGGCCCGAGGTACTTGACCCCGAGGTCCTCGAAGAACGCCGGCGGTTCGAGCATTTCGCGGACGGCCGCCTTGGCGCCGCCGACGCCCTTTTCGATGTATCCGCCGACCATGGGGAGATCGCCGAGCATCCGCTCAACCCGGGCCTGCTGGCGCCGGTACACGGGGTTCGATCGGAGCCGCGACAGCGACTCGCCGAGGCGTGACACGGTCGGCGCGTAGCTGCGCCCGTTGTCGTTGAGCACGATGATGACCTTGCGGCCCGAATGCCCGAGATTGTTCAAGCCCTCATAGGCCATACCGCCGGTCATCGAGCCATCGCCGATGACCGCGACGATGTGTCGCATCGGGTCGCCGGAGAGGTGTTGTGCCGTCGCCAGTCCGTGGGCGTAGGACAACACCGTCGACGCGTGGGAGTTCTCGATCCAGTCGTGTGGCGACTCGGCTCGCGACGGGTATCCGGAGATTCCGCCGGGTTGACGAATGTTCGCAAACTCGGCCCGTCGGCCGGTCACGATCTTGTGGACGTACGCCTGATGGCCGGTATCCCACAACAAGATGTCGTTCGGGAAGTCGAAGGCTCGGTGTAGGGCAATGGTCAACTCGACGGCTCCGAGGTTGGAGCCGAGGTGCCCGCCGACCCGGGTCGCCGTCTCGACGACGAGTTCCCGGATTTCGGAACAGAGTGTGGCGAGTGACGCAGCATCGAGACGGCGAAGATCGGCCGGCCCGTCGATCGTGTCGAGAAGCATCAGGAGAGGAATCCTCCGCGTTGAGGCAGTGGAATCAATCTAGGTCCCGGCCTGAGGCGGTGCGACATCGTGGCGGTGTGAATGATGTGAATGATGCGAGAGCACCTCGGCCTCCGCCTCGGCGAGCGCCTCGTCGTCGTCGCCCACCCGGTGGCCCATCGCGAACGACGGGGCGCCGAGGGAACTGGTGACGATGGTGATGAGGTAGAAGGTCAGCCCCAGGGTGATGCACAACGCCGGTTCGGCTCCGACCGCACCGAAGAACGACACGAACATCGACTCCCGGATTCCGAGACCGCCGAGGCCGATCGGCAGATTCTGTGCGATCGCGACGGCGGGGAAGAACACCAGCACCACGCCGAATTCGATCTCCTTGATTCCGATGCCGTGGCCGGCGAACCACAACGCCAGGCATTGGAGGAACTGAAACGCCAGACCGATGGCGATGACCTCGATCGCCTCTGCTGGCCGGCGTCGAAGGGCGTCGATGCCGACGTGGATGGCGATCAGGAACCGTCGCCATCCGACGGCGTCGTCGGCGAACTTCGCGAACCGTCGGTTGGAAGCGATCAACAGGACCGCGCTGAGCGCGACCAGGGTGCCCACGGCGATGGCCACCGCGACCGTCGTCTGGTGCCCGAGGTCGCGTAACTCCCGCTGATACGAAAGTGCCACCAGGGTGATGATGGGCAACACGAACCAACCGGTCAGGCGGTCGATGGTGACCGAAGCGAACGCCGTCGGTCGGTCTTCGAGCCGCTTGCCGAGCCGCGCCACTCGGATCACGTCGCCGCCGAATGCCGACGGCAAGACGTTGGAGACGAACTGTCCGGCGAGGAAAATATTGAGCATCCGCTTGTACGACGGTGGTGTCGTCATCGCTGCGAGCACCCGTTGCCAGCGAAGTGTCGACAACGCGAACGCGCTCAACATCGCCAGCCCGGCACCCGCCATCCACAGCGGCGAAGCGCGGGTCCATCGCGGCCCGAGGTCCCCCCACTTCACATCGGGAAGACGCCAGATGAGCACGGCGATCATGACCGCGCTGAGCAGGATTCGAAGCGGGACGCTGTGAAGTATCGACCGCCGTGGGGGAGTGAGCTCAGGTTCGATCCGCACAGTATTTCATCTGGGTCGACGCTTCGGGGTGTACCGCGGTGCGGACTCGGCGACCGGCGGTACCGTGTGCGGTCATGGAACAGCGACAGGTGAGCCTGCAAGCGGGGGAGTTCGTGTTTCTGGAGGCAGGTGCCGGTGGGCGCCCGTTGATGTTGGTGCACGGATTCACCGGCTCCAAGGAAGACTTCGCCGACGAACTCGATCGGCTGGCCGCCGACGGGTTTCACGCGATCGCCCCCGAACTCCGCGGCCACGGTGACAGCGTCTGGTTCGACGACGAGTCGGCGTACTCGCTCGAGGCGTATACGGCGGACATGTGGGAGCTCGTCGACCGTCTCGGATGGCAACGGTTCTCGCTGCTCGGCCATTCGATGGGCGGCATGATCGCGCAGATGATGGCCATCTCCGCGCCCGAACGTCTTGAGGCGCTCGTGTTGATGGACACACACCACGGGAGCATCACCGGCATCGATGAGGAGTTGCTCGATGCTGCGCTCGACGTGGTGCGTCATCAGGGGCTGGGCGTGCTCCACGAACTGCTCAAGTTCGGCGCCGACCCGGCCCAGAACCCGGCGTTCGAACGGACCTGCGCCGAGAGACCGGGCTATCGGGAGTGGGCCGAGAACAAGATGTTGAATACGTCGCCTGCGATGTACGCGGCGATGATTCGGCAACTACCGACGGTGGTGGATCGGCTCGATGAACTCGAGGGGTTGTTCGTCCCGACCCTGGTCATGGTCGGCGAACTCGACGTCGGGTTTGTGGAACCGTCGAAGCGACTCTCCGAGCGAATCCCGAACGCGCGCCTCGATGTGTTGGCCGACGGCGGTCATTGCCCACAATTCGAGGCGACCGAGGCGTGGCGCGCTTCGTTGTCGGAGTTCCTGACAGCGGTGGTGAGCGGAACGGACGCCGTTGTCGTCGATCTGTGAGCGAGCCTACGAGCGAACGGCGGGTAGCGCCGGGGTGTCGCGCCAAGCCACGACTTTGATCCGCTCGGGAGGGGTTGGGAGGTGCGGGTTGGCATCGACCGAAACCGGGCACGGACCCGTTGAGCGGGCACGATAGGGCGAAAGCCCCACCCACGTTGCCTCTGGCGAGGATGGTCGGCTGGCCGGGGTGCACACCGCCAGGCCTGCCACCGCAGCGACGATACCGATCGTCGTCGCGATCCAGCCGTGCCCGCCGCCGAGTCCGGCCGACTCGATCACCATCGCACCGATACCGATTGTCAGGCAGATGGCACCGGCCAGTGTCATGCACCACGCGGCCACCTCGACTGCCGAGCGGGTTCCGGTGGGGTGAGTCGTATGGCGAGTGGGGGAGTTCACCTGCCGGGTATCGACGTGGTCCGTTGTCCACCTGAGAAATCTCCGGCGAACGTCAACCCGTCGCTACCGGCACTTCTCCATGAAATGGTCGACTTCGACGACCACCCGGGTGATCCGTCCTGCGGCGATCAGGCCCCGGGAATCCTTCGCAGCGACGCTGAAATGCAGACGTCGTCCGTCGATCTTGTCGAGGTGTGCTTCGGCGGCGATCGTATCGCCGACTCCAACCGGTCGAAGGTGGTCGACCTGCACCGAAAGCCCGACGGTGGTGCTGCCGGCATCGACCCGGTCGCCGAGCGCGGCCACGCAAGTCTGTTCGAAAAGCGCGATCAGTCGTGGGGTGGCGAGGACCTCGACGCTGCCCGAGCGCATCGCGACAGCGGTGTCCGCGTCGGAAATCACCAGTTCGATGGTGGCCTCGAGGCCGGTGTCCAAACTCACGCTCGATACCATAAGGAGTCGAACGGCGAAGGGCCAAGTGCCTGCCTCGAAATGCTCGAACGGAGAGGTCGATGATCGACGAGACAACCCTGCAGCGTGTGCTCGCAGTCGCTGCAAGCGGAGGTGCTGATTTCGCGGAGGTGTTCGCCGAAGACAAGCGATCCTCGAGCGCGGTGCTCGACGACGGCAAGGTTGAGGAGCTGACCTCAGGGCGCGACCGAGGGGCGGGAATCCGGGTGGTGGTGGGCGAATCAACCGGCTTTGCCCACACCGCGGACCTGTCGGAGGCGTCGCTGTTGGAAACCGCGAGAATCGCCGCCGCAGCGGCACGGGGGTCCGGCGGCGGGACAACGGTGGCCGAGTTGGCCCGGGTCGACGTGGCGCGACCCAATGTCGTGGCGATACTGCCCGGCGATGTGGCCAAGGCGCGAAAGGTCGAGTTGCTGACCCGGGCGAACGAGGCAGCGCGTTCGCAGGGCGCTGCGATCACGCAGGTGATGGCGCGGTACTCGGATTCGCGACGTCGAATCCTGGTGGCCAACACCGACGGCGTCCTCGGCGAGGACGATCAGGTGAAGACCGTGTTCACCGTCGGTACCGTCGCGTCTGGGGACACCGGGATGCAGACCGGTCGCCAGACCGTGGGCCACACGGTCGGCTTCGAACTGTTCGATCAGATCGATGTTGAGGAGATGGGGCGTCTAGCGGCCCTACAGGCGATTACCAAACTCGCCGCCCGCCCGGCGCCGAGTGGTCAGATGACCGTCGTGATCGGTTCGGGCGGCGGAGGCGTGATGTTCCACGAGGCCTGTGGCCACGGACTCGAGGCCGACCTGGTCGCAAAGGGTGCGTCGGTGTTCGCCGGTCGAGTCGGTGAACAGGTCGCGTCGCCGTTGGTCACGCTGGTCGACGATGCCACGATGGGGGGCGAATGGGGGTGCTTCGCCATCGACGATGAAGGTCGCCCTGCCCAACGCAACGTGCTCATCAAAGACGGCGTGCTCGTCGACTACATGTGGGACGGACTCCGGGCCCGTCAGGCCGGACGTGCAAGTTCCGGCAACGGCCGGCGCCAGAGCTACCAACACCTGCCGATGGTGCGGATGACCAACACCTACCTGATCGGTGGAACCGACGACAAGGCTTCGATCGTCGCCGACACCGAGTCCGGGGTGTACATCGCTCACCTCGGAGGCGGACAGGTGAACACGGCGACCGGGGACTTTGTCTTCGGCATGACCGAGGCGTACCTCATTGAAAATGGCGAGATCACCGAACCGTTGCGCGAAGGCAGCCTCATCGGCAACGGTCCCGAAGTCCTGCGCAATATCGACGCGGTGGCCAACGACTTCGAGATGGGGCCGCCAGGCACATGCGGTAAGGACGGTCAGGGCGTTCCGGTGGGCGACGGGGTTCCGACGATGCGGGTGCACGGCCTCACCATCGGAGGCACCGCCGCCTGACCCCCGGCCCGTTCTCCGATAACCAGTGGTCGTGATCACGACCACTGGTTATCGGAGAACGAGCAGACGGGGTGCGGTTGCCGGTTTCAGCCGGCGATGATGACGCCGGCCGCCGTTGCGAACACGACTCCGAAACCGAACACCATCTGGAAAATGCCGGTGATCTTCGGCGGACGGGGAGTTGCGCCGCTTGCCAGGATTCGCTGTACAACGATCACCACCGCCACCGCGACCGCTCCGGCGCTCAACGCGGTATCGACGACGACGGCGATCGCGGCGAGCGCGAGCGCAGTGACGTCTCCGATGAGGACGGATCGGGCAGCGTCCCCGCGGCCGTGAAGCCGGGCGATCTGTGCCCGAACCGACGGGATCGAGGTCGCGGTCCGGGCGACGAGAACCAGCCACGCCCCGATGGCGATGGTCGCCGACCCGCCGTCGGCCAACACGATCATCGCGACGACGGAGCACACTGCGGCCGCGCCCGCTAGTTCGGGCACCATGCGTCGACCGCGGGATCGGATGTCGTAGTACAACTCGATGCCGGCGAGTGGCGCGGCGACCAGACCGGGCCACCAGAACCACGGTTCGGCGAGGGCGACGGCCGCGATCGCGAGCAGGGCGAGAGCGGTGAGTTCGGCGATCGCGACCTGCCAAGCCCGTCGGGTTCGGGCAAGCATGCGGTTGCGCCGACGATCGACGAGGGCCAGTTTGAGGGGGGTGCGGGCCAAGAAGGCGAGCACCGCTGCGAGGGCGAGGCACAACCCCGAGAGGCTCGGGGCGATCATCAGCCCGAGAATGCCCGGTTCGACGGTGATTCCCCAACCGCCGTGTTCGGTCGGCATGGCGACGGAACGCAGCGCGCTGCGTTGCTGAGGTGCGGCGGTATCCACGGTGCTCACGGTACCGACCCGTGGTGATGGCTGTGGTCGTGGCTGTGGCCAGCGGAGTTGCGTCGCTCTACCCAGTAGCGCTCGGGTTCGCCGATCACGGTGATGGCCCGCTCCGGGCATGCTGATGCGCCTCGCCAAGCCTGCTCGGCGAGTTCGGGCGGAACCCCCAAGCGATGCACCGCGATGTATCCCTCGTCATCGAGCAGGTACACGTCGGGGGCAAATCGTTGGCAGTTGCCATAGCCCATGCACAGACCAGGGTGGGTTTTCACCCGCACGCCTTCGCCGGGGTCGATTTGGTCGTCACCTGTTACCTCAAGTCCCATACTGAGCGACTATACGATTCCGGTCCTCTGTGCGCAACGTCGCTCGGGCGCACTCATCGTAGATATATCGTGCTACGATCATATCGTGACCCGATATGAAACCCTGGCATCGCACCTGCGCGGCGACGAACTCGAGGACGGTGATTTCGAATCGCTGCTGGCCTTTCGGGACGGGCTCCGTCAGTTCCTGAACTGGAGCGAGCAGCAGGCCAAGGGTGCCGGAATCACCGCTGCGCAGCACCAGCTGTTGTTGGCGGTGCGCGGGCATCGCGGGGCGGCGAGCGTGTCGGACATCGCGGGCCACCTGTTGTTACGCCACCACAGCGTGGTGGAACTGCTCGACCGGGCGACGGCTGCCGACCTGGTCGAACGGGTCGACGACCTGCACGACCAGCGAGTGGTGCGGGTGCGGTTGACTCCGAACGGGGAGGCGGTGCTTCGCAGACTCACGGCCGCGCATTTCGAAGAACTGTCGCGAATCGGTGACCAACTCACGAGCTTGTGGAGCCGCCTCCCGTCCATGTCGCCGAGTCGGGACGGCGACCGAGAACCTAACGAAAGCAGGAACTGACATGACGACCCTTCAGCACGGAAGCGACGACGGCTTCGATGACCCATCGCTGCGTGAGATCACGTGGAACCCCGACGCCGGCGTTGAACATCGCATCAGCCACAACGCGATCGTCGGGGTGATCTCAGGATTCGTGTTTGTGTTCGTTCTCGTCGGCGTGGGAAGCCTCGCGGTGGGTCTGAAAACTCAGGCGGCGCTCAGCCTCGGGCTGTTCAGCGGATTCTGGTCCGGCACGATGCTCGGGGCGATGGTGACGGCGAACGCCGTGTATCAGCGGGCCTCATCGGAACTTCACCATCGCGAGTCCGGCGACCCGACCCGATATTGAGCCGCGCGTCGGCGGTCGACTAGGCGGTGGCGTCGTTGTCGGCTACCCTGAAATCCAAATCTGACGGTCCGTCAGATTTTGCCCATCCGAACGTAGAGGGGTAGCGGCATGACCACCACGGAATCACGTCCCGTCGAGGCGGACGGTCAAAAGACCATCCCACGAATCATCAGTGTCGACGACCACGTCGTCGAACCACCCCACGTCTGGGAGACCTGGCTGCCGGCGAAGTATCGCGACCGCGGTCCGAAGGTCGAACGACGTGGCATCGGCACGATGAAACACATCGGTGGCGGTGCCTACGAACAGACCTTCGACCCCGACGGTCCTCCGGCCGATTGCTGGGTTTTTGAAGACCTCGTCTACATCCACAAGCGTCACGTCGCCGCGGTCGGCTACTCGCGCGACGAGATGACGATGACGCCGATGACCTATGACGAGATGCGGCCGGGGTGCTACGACCCCGTCGCACGCATCGCGGACAACGACATGAACCATGTCGATGCGTCGCTGTGCTTTCCCAGTTTCCCCCGCTTTTGCGGTCAGGCCTTCACCGAAGCGAAGGATCGCGAACTCGGCGAGGCGTGCGTGTACGCCTACAACGACTGGATGGTCGAGGAGTGGTGCGGCGACTCCGACGGCAAGTTGATCCCGTTGATCATCGTGCCGCTGTGGGATGCCGACTTGGCGGCAGCCGAGGTGCGCCGGAACGCGGCCCGCGGCGTGCACGCGGTGGCATTTTCCGAGATCCCTCCGCACCTCGGTCTCCCGTCGATCCACTCCGGGTTCTGGGATCCGTTCTTCCGTGCGTGCGAAGAGACCAAGACCACGATCAACATGCACATCGGTTCGTCGTCGCGCATGCCGGCGACATCGCCCGACGCTCCGGTCGCGGTGGCGGCGTCGCTGAGTTTCAACAACTCGATGGCGTCGCTGTGCGACTTCTTGTTCTCCGGAACCTTCGTGCGCTTCCCGGACCTGAAGATCGCCTACTCCGAGGGGCAGATCGGATGGCTCCCCTACATCCTCGAGCGTGTCGATGACGTGTGGAGTGAGCACCGTGCGTGGGGCGGTGTTGCGGACATCCTTCCGAATCCGCCGTCGAGCTACTACTACAGCAACGTGTTCGGCTGTTTCTTCCGGGACAACCACGGCCTGGAAAGCCTGCATCGGATCGGGGTCGACAACGTGACCTTCGAGACCGACTACCCCCACACCGACACGACGTGGCCGAATACCCTCGAAGTGGCCACGAAGATGATGGGCCACCTGCCGGAGGACGTTCAGTACAAGATCCTTCGTGGTAACGCGATTCGGATGCTGCACCTCGATATCGACTGACAACCCGGCCCAAGGCCGAGTGCCGAAGCCTCAACCGAACAACCATGACCGACGTCTCGCAACCGCGGGACGTCGGTCCCTTTTTGCAGAGCGATCTGTTTCCTAGCGTGAGATCGAGCGAGATTCGCTCCATTGGATTTGTAAGAGGTCGCGCGGATAGATCGGGGTGTGCGCTGCGAAGCGCCGTGTCTCGCCCGACAGTGTTGGTGGTCCACCGGTTGGAAGGTTGCCCGTGATGAAATCGCGGGTGCACCAACCCAACCAAACCGGAGGACCCCACCAGTATGCGCGCTCTGGACCGCGAAGTCATCGATGCCGTCTGGAAGAGTTTCGAACCGCTCCTTCCCGAACACGTCGACAACCATCCCAAAGGCGGCCACCGGCCCCGCACCCCAGACCGAATCGTGTTCCACCTGATCCTGGTCCGCCTCGTTTGTGGCTGCTCATGGGTCGACGCCGAAGCGCTTTGCGGCTGGCAAGTTTCCGACACCACCGCCCGAGCACGGTTCAAACTATGGGTCTGCCACGACGTGTTCCGACGAGCGTTCGAACACGCCCTCGACGCCTATGACCGCATCATCGGCTTGGACCTCAGCGAAGTAGCTGTTGACGGCTCCCTCCACAAAGCCCCCCAAGGCGGCGACGGCACCGGCCCCAACCCCACCGACCGGGGACGCTCCGGCTGGAAATGGTCCATCGGTACCGACCGCAACGGGATACCGGTCGGCTGGGCGACCGACGGCGCCAACCGTCACGACATTCCACTATTGGCCCCCACGTTGGACTCGATCGCTGGCCGACACCTCCTCGCCGACATCGACACGATCCACCTTGACCGCGGTTATGACGCCAACACCGTTCGAGCGACCCTGGCCGGCTACGGGCTTGACGACGCGGTCATCGCGAAACGACGCAAACCAGGCGACCCGCCCCACACCAAAGTCGGTCTCGGCCTGCGTTGGCCTGTCGAACGCACCAACTCCTGGCTGGTCAACTACGGCCAACTCCGCCGAAACACCGACCGCAAACGCGCCCACCGCGAAGCCCAACTCGCGTTAGCGATCGTGTTCATCCTCGCCGCCAAACTGATCGACTGGCGCAACCGCTGGGACCCACCAACCTGATCTACCCGCGCATCCTCTAAGGAGACACGATGTCTGGCGAACCAGAGATCCGACTGACCCGACGGACCATCGATCGCTTGTTGATCGGGGTGGGTGCACTCTTGACGGTGGTGCTGATCGTCGCCGGCGCGTTGCTGACGTGGGGCGCCAATTTCTCGAATGACTACGTTCGTGATGAACTCGCTTCACAAAACGTCTTCTTTCCCGATGCGGATGCATTGAAGGCGGAAGGACGTGACGACCTGCTGGAGTTCGCTGGCCTGCAGGTCACCACCGGTTCTCACGCCGAGCGCTACGCCAGCTATATCCAGGGCCACCTTGACGGTATGGCCGATGGCAAGACCTACAGCCAGATCGAGGACCGCGCGGCAAGGGCTGCGGTGCAAGAAGCGATCGAGAACGGCGAGGACGAGGCGGTGATTGACGAATTGCAGGCCGAGGCCGACCGTCTGACGTCACTGCGCGACAGCTTGTTCAAGGGCGAGACGCTTCGTGGCCTGTTGTTGACGAGTTACGCGTGGGCGACGATCGGTCAGATCGCGGCGATCGCGGCCTGGGTTGCCTTTGGTGCAGCGTTGCTGATGGCGGTGCTCGTGATCGCCGGCCTCGCGCACATCCGCAAAGCCGAGTGAATCGGACAGAACCAAGCACGCGTTCGCTTCATCCGACCCCGGACTCAAGCGCTGTCTCCTCGGCAGCGACGGGTTCGGGGTCGGCCGCGTTCAACGGTGAGTCGACGTCGTCGGAACCGTCGTCCCAATCGATGACCGAGTCCTCTCCATCGACGATCTGAGGCTCGTCGAGTGAGGTGATCTCCGACTCGTATGGGTTCGTCGCTTCGAAGCCCAACAGCTCAGTGACCGTCGCGAACGAATAGCCGCGGTCGATGACCGCTTCGATGATTGCAGGGAGGGCCTCGATCTCGGCGTTGCGGCGCGCCTTCAGTTCCCGGGCGAAGCGCTGCTCTCGGGCGAACGTTCCGCGACCGATCCCATCGTGAAAGCACACGATGGCTCCGGGGTGAAGGGCATCGATGACCAATTTGGTCAGCTTCGCGGTCGTCGTGGGGGCACGGAGCGAACCGCTGATCGACCACAACAACGCGTCGCTGTTGAGCTCGGCGAGAACCCGGCTCGCCCGTCCGACGAGTCGACCGCGCGGCGGACGGAAGTAACGCACGGGAGAGCCGGTCGCTTCCACGACGGCTTGGTGTCCGAGCGCGATCTCGTCGTGAAGCTCGCGAGGCGACAGTCGCGTTTGATCGAGATGGGTCAGGGAATGATTGGCGACCTCGTGGCCGTGGGACACGACGGATTGTGCGAGCGACCGATGTTCGAGCGCGTTGTGTCCCATCATGCAAAACGTCGCACCGACGTCGTAGCGATCGAGCACGGTCAGGACGTGTTCTGTGAACTCCGGATCGGGACCATCGTCGAAGGTGAGCGAGAGGACGTTGGCGTCGGTGCGTGCCGAAAAGATCGTGCGAAACCCTCCGATCGGCAAGCCCATCTCGGTGCTCGGACCTGACGACGCTAGGGCTAAGGCCGCCTCGCGTGCCCGGCTGTGCCCTCGGCGCCGACCGACTTCGTAGGCTCCGTTGAGCCCGCCGAGCGCGATCGCCGAAGCACTCGCCCGCTTGAGAAATGTTCGTCGTTCGATCCTCATTCGGGCTTGGCGGCATCGAAGTCGAGGACGTCGCGTTCGAACATTCGAAGATGTTCCCAGCCCCGTTTCGGCGGGATCCCGCCGACCATCGGGTGGAGGAGGGCCAGCGAAAACGGCCCGGCCGCCTCCAATTCGTCGCGCCACTGATCCGGTGTCAGCACCCGGTACTGGCCAAGGTCCTGAAGGTCCTCCACCGTTTCCACCGGGCGATAGGACGTCGCGACATCGTCGGGTTCGCGCCACTGGCCATAGGCGTTCGTCTCATGGAGAAAGTAGGGGGCGAGTTCCCGCCAGCCGGCGCTGACATCGTCGGCGAGGATGACCACGCTCGTGTCTGCTCCAGAGACGAACGGGCCGGGATCGCGCAGCCCGAGCTGGAGGAGTTCATCACGATAGAACTCCCACAGCGCAGGCTCGGAGGGGATGAACCCGACGCCGAGGCGTGCTGCCCGACGTGCCGCAGCCTCGCTGCTGCCTCCCATCGTGAGACCAGGCCCTCGCTTCGACTCCGGCGTTGGGGTGACACGCACGGTGCGACCTCGGAACTCGAACGGCTCGCCACTCCAGGCCTGTCGAAGGGCGGTGACGGTTTCGGTCATGAGACTGGGGCGCCGGTTCATCGCGACCCCGAACATCTCGAACTCGCCTCGCACGTAGCCCGCGCCGACCGTGAGGTCGAAACGGCCGCCACTGAGGTTGTCGAGCACCGCGCATTGTTCGGCGAGGTGAATCGGATGGTGTAGCGGTGCCGCGATGGCGTTCACCCAAATGCGGGTGGTTCGAGTGCGGGCGATCATCGCCGCCGCCATTGTCAGAGCCGAAGGGAGATAGCCGTCGGGCGAACTGTGATGTTCGGACACACAGATGAACGCCGCCCCACGTTCGTCGGCCCACTGCGCCATCTCGAGCGCCGCCTCATAACGTTCGGTCATCGTCGTATTGGCGAACGCCGGGTTGCGGAGGTCGAAACGGAGGCCGAAGAGCATGTCACAGGGTACCCAGCCCGCCTGTGGCAATCTGTCCGCCATGACTCCCGACGACCTCTTTCAGGTGGCCGACAGCGTGCTCGATGCAGCTCGCGGTGGCGAACAGATCGAAGTGGTGGTCAGCCACGCCCGCGAGACCGAGGTGCGCGCCTACGATGGGGACGTCGAAGCGTTCACCTCGTCGGAGTCTCGCGGTGTCGGTATCCGGGTGGTGCACGACGGGCGACAGGGCTTCGCCTATGCGGGATCGATCGAAGCGGACGTTGTGTTTGAAACGTTGGCCGAGGCGCGCGACAACGCGATGTTTTCGACCGGTGACGAGTTCGTCGGACTCGTGAGCCCCGACGGGGTTGAGGTCGTCGAGATGGATCTTTACGACCCTCGCGTGGCGGCGATGTCCCCGGAGGAGAAGATCGCCTTGGCGATCGAACTCGAACAGCGGGTGCTCGAAGGAGATCCGCGCATCCTCGGCGTCGAGATGGCCGAATACAGCGATTCGATCGACACCGCGGTACTGGCATCCACGACCGGCATTCGAAGCGCCAGTTCGGAGACCGCCAACGCGTTGATCGTCTACAGCCTCGCCGGCGACGACGACGAGGTGACAACGGGGTTCGGGTTTTCGGTGGGTCGTGGGCCCGACGCGCTCGACGCCGAGGCGGCGGCACACCAGGCCGTCGATCGGGCATTGCGGCTGTTGGGGGCCTCGCGGGTCGCGTCTCAGCGGCTCACCGTGGTGTTTGACCCATGGGTCACCGCCCAGTTCCTCGGGGTGATCGGCGAGTCGTTCTCCGGCATCGAGGTGTTTCGCGGCCGGTCGTTTCTGGGCGGTCGGATCGGCGAGAGGATCGCCTCGCCGATGGTCACCCTCGTCGACGACCCAACCGATCGTCGGTGGCCGACGGCGTCGCCGATCGACGATGAGGGGTTGGCGACGCGGCGAAACGTGCTCATCGACGGCGGCGTGTTGAACGGCTTCGTCCACGACGGGTACTCGGCGCGGGCCAACGGGGTCGCGTCGACCGGCTCGGCCGTGCGGGCCGGGTTCAAGTCGACGCCGGCCGCCGGGGTGCAGGCGTTGTCGCTGTTGCCGGGCCCGAGGAGCCGCGAGGACTTGATCGCCTCGGTGGGAGACGGGCTGTACGTCTTCGAGGTTTCCGGCCTGCACTCTGGCGTGAACCCGATTTCAGGCGATTTCTCGACTGGTGTCGAGGGGGTGATGATCCGGGGTGGCGAGTTCGCCGAGCCGGTCAAGGAGGTGACGATCGCCTCGACCCTTCAGCGGATGCTCGGCGATGTGACCGACGTTGCCGATGATGTCACCGCCATGCCCCTCGAGGCGACGGGCGTGACCATCGCGATCGGCGACGTGTCGGTATCGGGCGACTGAGCCTGCGAAGCTGTCCTCATGAGTGTCGCCCCCCATGACCTGCTCGCCATCGCCCGGTCGGTAGCCGAGTCCGCCACCGGTTCCGAACAGATCGACGTCATGGTTGCCCATGGCCGTTCGACGTCGGTGCGGGGGTATGGCGGCGAGATCGAGTCGTTCACCTCCGCCGAGTCCTACGGTGTCGGAATTCGCGTGATCGACGGAGGCCGTCAGGGCTTCGCGGCCGCCGGTTCGCTCGATCGTGAGGTCATTGCGGAGACCCTCGCCGAGGCCCGAGACAACGTGCCCTTCGGTGAGGTCGACGAGTTCTACGGGTTGGCCGAACCCGATGGAGTCGAGGCGACCCACCACGACCAGTGGAATCCCGACATCTTGTCGATCACGGCGGAGACCAAGATCGACATGGTCCTACGCCTCGAACGGGAGGTGCGTGAACGCGACCCGCGTATCAGCGGAGTTCGGGTTGCTGCGTGGGGTGATTCGGCGGGAGAGGTGGCCTACGCAGCCTCGAACGGGGTCGCAGTGGTCGATCGTGGGACGTCGTGTTCTGTGGGGGTTCAGGCGCTGAGTAGCGACGACGGCGAGACCCAGACCGGCCATGGGGGCGACGCGGCCCGGTCGCTGGAGGGCCTCGATCTCGATCGGGTCATCGACGACGCGGTGACACGCGCAACCCGCCTGCTCGGCGCGACGAAACCTCAGAGCGCCAAGCTCACCGTCGTGCTCGAGCCTCGACTGGCCCTCACCCTGTTGGGAATTGTCGCCGACATGTTCGACGGCGAATCGGTGCTCAAGGGGCGTTCGCCCTTTGCGGATCGCCTGGGGGACGTTGTGGCGTCGCCGCTGTTGACGCTCCTCGACGACCCGACCGATGCCCGCTCGATCGCTGCGACGGCCTACGACGGCGAAGGATTGGCATGTCGTCGCAACGTGTTGATCGGCGGCGGTGTGCTCGAGACCTTCCTGCACAACTCCTGCACCGCGAGAAGGGCCGGAACCGTCTCGACCGGTTCGGCGTTGCGCGGTGCCCGGTCGCTGCCCGGAGTCGGTGCGCAGGTCCTGGTGATGGAGCCAGGCCAGCGCAGTTTCGAGGACCTGATCGCGTCGATCGATCACGGTCTCTACGTCAACAGCTTCCAGGGGTTGCACTCCGGGGTGAACCCGGTCTCGGGTGATTTCTCGGTCGGCACCGACGGGCTGATGATCCGCCACGGCGCACTCGCAGAGCCGATCCGCGAAGCGACCATCGCGTCGACCCTGCAGCGCCTGCTGCTCGATATCGTCGAGGTCGGCGCAGACCTGACCTGGACACCGGGTGGTGATGCGGCGGCATCGTTGGTCATCGCGGACGTGTCGCTCGGCGGGCGGTGACGGCGGGACCGGAGGCCCTATTGCCCGGACAGCGCGACGGTGAGAACGCCGCCGAGTTGTGCCGAAATGATCTCGGGGACCCGGACATTGGGCACCGCTGCGACGAGGTGTCGCGGTGAGGTCGACACGATGGCAACCGATCGTGCGACGTTGCGGATGGACCCGCCGGTATCCACCGAATACAGGTCGACGACGTCGTTGACCGTGATCGGCAGGGCCTCGTTGTCGTGGTCGATCGAAACCGCGGTGCGCCCGTCGCCGACTATCGCGGCGAGTTCGGATTCGGCACGGCTCAGGTGGCGTTGGGTGACGATGTCCCCGCGATGAAGGCCGACCCCGACGCGGATGGGGGATCCGGGTGTGGAACCATCTGGGTAGTCGTCGAGGGCGTCGTCGGGCACCGCGGCCTCGGCAACGGCGACGACGGCGATGTCGGCGGGAGACAACGTGTCTCCGGGGTCGACCGCGGCGGTCGCGATGATCACCTGTCGAGTCGCTCGATCGCCGGGGGTGTTCCCAGTCGCAGCGAGGTAGGTGACGATGCCGAGCGCAGCTACTGCCAACCAGTAGAAGACCGCCGATCGGCCGAGTCGGTGGCGTAGCACCGACCAGTTGAAGCGCAGCGAGTCGCGGCGCCGGTGGGCGAACGACCTGGGCATGGAATCCTCCGGGTGTGTCTGGTGGGGAGGACACCGAAGCGGGTGTCGAACGCAGTTGGTCGACCTCGGCGGTCGGACCGGAGGCCGTCGGTCAGACGGCGAACTGTTCCTCGGCGGGCGGTTGATCGGCGGGCACGGTGAGCAGTTCGACCCCATTCGCGGTCACGACCATGGTGTGTTCGAACTGGGCACAGCGCTGACCGGAGATCGTGGCAGCGGTCCAGTCGTCGTCCCACACGTAGAGCGCGGGGTTGCCGAGGGTGATCATCGGCTCGATCGTGAAGGTCATTCCCTCCTCGAGCGCGGTGCGGTAATGCGAGGAGTAGTAGTGGGGAATCTGCAGTGAGGTGTGGAACTGATCTCCGATGCCGTGGCCGATGAACTCCCTCACGACGCCGTAGGGGCCACCGCGAACCGAGGCTTCGATCGCTCGGCCGATTTCGTTGATCCGTGCTCCGGGCTTCACGACGTCGATGCCGGCGTGCATCGCCTTGCGCGTCGCCCGGATGAGTTCGAGGGATGCGTCGTCGACGTCGCCGACGGTGAACGTGCAGTTCGTGTCGCCGTGGACCCCTTCGATGAAACACGTCACGTCGATGTTCACGATGTCGCCGTCGACAAGCTTGCGACTATCGGGGATGCCGTGGCAGATGATCTCGTTCACCGAAGAGCACAACGACTTGGGGAACCCGCGGTAGTTGAGCGGGCTCGGGTAGGCGCCGCGGGCGATCGACGCTTCGTGGCCGATCCGGTCGAGCTCGTCGGTGGTCACCCCCGGCTTCACGGCGTGGCCGACTTCGATGAGCACTTCGGCGGCGACACGGCCAGCGACCCGCATCGCCTCGATCTCCTCGGGGGTTCGCACTGCCCGGCCTTCGCGCGAGTTCGGCTCGCCGGTGAGCGCGTACTCGGGCCGTGGGATCGACGCGGGCACGCTGCGACGTGGGCTCTGCAATCCAGGGGTCACCGGGGGTGACGGTGGAGGCGGCAGGGTGAGGGTGCGGTTCTTGCGGCGTGCCATGGCAGTGAAGAGGCTAGGTCACCGACTCAGTCGGAGGACGACGCGGTACTTCCGCTGCTCGACGACGCAGCGGAAGCGGTTGTCGAAGAGGCGGAGGAATCGCTCGAGGAGGACGAGTCGCTGGTCGAGGAGGACGACGAGCCGGAGCCTGAGCTTGACGAGCCGGAGCGGCTGTCGTTCTTGTAGAACCCCGAGCCCTTGAACGAAATCGACACGTTGGAAAAGACCTTGCGGAGTTCACCCTCGCACTCAGGACATTGCGTGAGCGGGTCGTCTTTGAACGACTGGTGGATTTCGAACTCTTGGCCGCAGGCTCGGCAGCGGTAGTCGTAGGTGGGCATCGGAGGTACTCCTGGACCGCGTTGGCACTCGATTGGGTCGAGTGCCAACGATACCGGTCGCAGCGTGTCACGTCACAACGCCCGACGGTCTGGCGGTCGCGGGTGTGCGCGTATTGGGTCCGATGACTCAGTTGACTCATGCGGCCCGACCCGTACCGTGGGTCCTGTTGTCATTTGACCGACGCTCGTGGCGGGGTCATCTCCGATGACAGCGATGGAGATTGACCTGGTCGCCGGTACGGGTTCTGTGGCCCTGTCGACGGTCCAACGAGCTCGGGGCCTAACCTGGGATCGCACCTTTCGAGGAGTTGAGGGAACCATGAACACCGACAAAGCAGTTCGCAAGGCGGTCATTCCTGCAGCGGGGCTCGGCACCCGGTTCCTGCCGGCCACGAAGGCCCAGCCCAAAGAGATGTTGCCGGTCGTGGACCGACCGTCGATCCAGTACGTGGTGGAAGAAGCGGTCAACGCCGGTATCGACGACATCTTGATCATCACCGGCCGCAACAAGCGCTCGCTCGAGGATCACTTCGACCGCAACTTCGAGTTGGAATACCACCTCCGCGAGAAGGGCAAGGAGAACGAGCTCTCCGAGGTGATCGAGTTGGCGGACCTCGCCGACATCCACTTCGTGCGCCAGGGCGAGCCGCTCGGCCTGGGCCACGCGGTGTCGGTCGCTCGCAAACACGTCGGGGACAACCCGTTCGTGGTGTTGCTCGGCGATGACATCATGCACCGCCGTTCGACGCTGCTCGAAGACATGATCTCCACCTACGAGGCCACAGGGGCGTCGACGGTGGCGCTCATGGAGGTCGAGCCCGCTGCGATTTCCGCATATGGATGTGCGGCCCCTTCGGATCGAAACGGCACGCTGTGCGACATCGTCGACGTGGTCGAAAAGCCCAAAGCCGAAGATGCGCCCTCGAATCTGGCCATCGTCGGGCGGTACCTGTTCACCCCCGGTATCTTCGAAGCACTCGAGCACGTGACCCCGGGCGTCGGCGGTGAGATTCAACTCACCGATGCGATCGGTCTGCTGCTCAAGGAGGAGTCGGTCAAGGGGCAGATCTTCGACAGCGGCCGCTTCGACATCGGGAACAAGATCGACTTCCTGCGGGCGACGGTCGAACTGGCGCTTGAACGCGATGACCTGAGCGGAGAGTTTCGCGAGGTTCTCGGAGAGATCGTCTCCCGGTACGGCATCGGCTGACCAGCGGAATCGGTGAATGCCGGCGATCTCGACATCTTCCGTGAATCGAATCGATCGGTAGTGTGAGCCCATGCCAGAACGGGGACTGACCCATCTCGACCCACTTGGCCGTGCGCGCATGGTCGATGTGGCCCCCAAAGATCCGACTCACCGGCGAGCGATTGCCCGCGGTCGGGTGAACATGTCGGTGGAGACCACCTCGCTTGTCGCTCGCGGCGCGATCTCGAAGGGAGACGTTCTGTCGGTGGCGCGGGTTGCGGGAATTCAGGCCGCGAAACGGGCTTCGGACCTCATCCCGTTGTGTCACCCGCTGCTGGTGGGTGCCGTGCTGGTGAACTTCCGGATCGAGGACACGTTCATCGAGGTGGAGGTCTCGGTCGACACCGTCGACCGAACCGGGGTCGAGATGGAGGCCCTGAGCGCATGTTCGATTGCCTGCCTGACGATCTACGACATGTGCAAGTCCGTCGACCGATCGATGGTGATCGGCGACATCGCGTTGTGGGAGAAGACCGGCGGGCGCTCGGGGAGTTACCGCCGTGAGGGGTCACCTTTCGACGATGACGACCGCCCACATGGCATCTGAGAGCGCTTCATTCGAATTGTGATCTCTCGTGGCGTCTTGTCACGGATTCGTTACAAATCCGTCACACTGGGTGGACCGCCTGGGACGAGATCGCTATGTTTGGGGTATCCCGCTGGTGTCGTTTACGGATGAAGGCACCTAAGGTCCGTAGTACCCCACGTCTCGGTCGTCATCGATCCTTCACATTTCGAAGCTGCGGTTTCGGTGATGGAGCGGCGAACGGGCGAAAGGATGAGTGAACCCAACCGTGTCGACTTGGCTGTTGTTGTTTGGACTTGGCGTTGCATGGGCGGCCGTCTTGGCTCCCGACGTACTTCGTCGCATGTCCACCACGCGCCGTCACGATCCGATGAGTCAGTTCTCCAGCGCCTCGCGGAATCTGTCGAACGTCCACCAGCTCAACACCCGAGATCGGCGTGGCACGATCGATCTTCGCCCGAACGTCGTGCAGGCGGCACCTCGGAGGGTCTCACCTCAGCCGGGTCGAAAGTCTGCACAACAGCAGCGCCGCCAAGACGTTCTCGTCGGGTTGGTCGCGGCGGCGGTGCTGAGTTTCCTCGCCGCAATCAGCATGGGTGGAATCGCGATGGCGTTGCATTTCGTGGTCGACATCGCGCTGGTCGCCTACATCGCAGCGTTGGCCTCGGTCACGAAGCGGGAGCGGGTGCGCGGGCCGGTGGTCGGGTACTCGAACCCTGCGTTGCAGCGCGGGGTCGCAGCGGCCTATGACGATCGGCGCCGTATCGCCCGCTGAGGCTGAGACGATCTCGATTCGCACGGGAATTCCAGCCTCGGCTATCGTTCTCGTGCCCCTGGGGGTGTAGCTCAGCTGGCTAGAGCGCCTCGGTCGCATCGAGGAGGTCGTGGGTTCGACTCCCATCACCTCCACCAGGACGAACAAACCCCGGACCGATGGTCCGGGGTTTGTGCATTGCGGGCGTGATTTCACGACGGCGACACTCAGACCACCAGCGAGTAGCAACACACCGCCACGATCGTGCCGACGGCGAGGCCCGGACCGAATGGGGAGAACCGTCCGGCGTCTTTACCGTGGCGGATCCGTTGGGGGAGTGCGTAGGCCAGGTAGGACACATTGCCGATGAACAGGCCGATAAGGGTGAGACGGATGTCGATCCAGCCGAGGTAGAGGCCCAACAACACGGCGAGGCGGACATCGCCGAAGCCGAGCCCGTTCGGGTTGACCACGTGGAGCACGAACATGACGGCGAAGTAGGCGCCAGCACCGATCAACGCGCTGGTGAGGCTGGAGATGATGCCCATCCAAGCGGCGGTCGCCGTCATCAGCCCCAATCCGACCCCGACGCCGATCCACACGACTCGCTTGGGGATCAACATGGTTCGAAGATCAACCAAGGCTGCGGTGACCAGCACCGGGATCAGCCACAGGTACGGCACGACGATCGCCCGAGCTCCGAACGTGGCCAACATCGCGAGGCAGCCGGCGATGCTTGCGAGCACACCGCCGATCCACGTCGCCGGCAACGCTCGGCCACAGCCGCCGCAGATTCCGAGACGACCGGGAATCGTTTCGGCGAGGGACACCGTGTGGTCGCATCGCTCACACGTCGCCGCCGCGAGTTCGGCGAACTCGTAACCGTCGGAATCGGTGGCTTCGCGATACCGGTGGGCGATCCAGGTTGCGGTGGTCCCGGCGATGAACGCCCACACGACGACGGGGATCAGGGCGATCGTCGAGAACGCATCGATTCCAGTGGTCGCGGCGAGGGGCGCGGTGAGAGATCCGAGAGCAGACACGACTCTCTATCGGCACGGATCGGCCGCGGATGAAGGCAATCAGGCGGCGAGTACCGGTTGGGCGAGGCGAAGGCGCTCGTCATAGCCGTCTTCCCACGGCAGCAACCCGTTGCGATCCGGCCACACGAACTGCGACATGCGATAGCCGTCGGCTCCGAGCAAGGCGGTGGCATCGGGAAACAGGTCGGCGACCTCATCGAGGTCGAGTGGCAACATCGCCGCGCGAAGGTCGTTGTCGAGCAGGCCGACGAAGATGCCATCCGGAATCGTGAGCCCGTTGCTGATCTGGGCATGGATCAGCTCGAGCAGGCCACGCGCCGCCACCGGCTGGAGCCCGAAGATCACGACCTCCGAGGCACCGTAGGAGGGTTCGAATCCGATCGTGTAGGTGTAGCCGGGTGCGGGCGGGTCCGCGCTCGCAGCGACGGGTTCAGCACACCACCCGTTGGTCTCGATCACCCAGGAGATCTTGTCGAGGTGCTCCATGTTGCGGTCGGGAAAGACGTCATCGGTCATTGCCGGCAACCTACTGCCCGGGCGCTATCGGGTGGCGGCGAGGCGCGCCAGTTCGGTGCGATCGAGTTTCTGCATGGCTGTGAGCGGGAGCGAATCGGTGATCACCAGTGCCTCGGGCAGCTTCCACGCAGCGAGTTCGGATGCACCGAACTCGCGCAGCGTCTCCAGCGTCGGTGGGTGGGCCGGATCGCTCGGCCGCACGATGGCGACGCCGATCTCGCCCATCACGGGGTCGGTTCGGGGTGCGATCGCGATCTCCGCGACGAGCGGGTGGTCGCACAAGACGGCCTCCACCTCCGCGGGGGCCACGTTGTAGCCGCCGCGGATGTACATCTCCTTCAGGCGTCCCGACAGGCGAACGAGCCCTGAGTCATCGACCGAGGCGAGGTCGCCGGTGTGAATCCAGCCATCGATCAGTGTGGATGCCGTCGCCTCGGGGTTGCGCCAGTATCGGTCGAACCCGGTCGGGGTCTTGATGCAGAGTTGACCGACGGTCCCGGTGGGCACGGGGAGGTGGTCGTCGCCGATCACCCGGACCTGGACTCCGGGCCGGGCGCGACCGACGGTGCCGAACATCTCCTCCGCGGACGCGTCGAATGCCGTGGCGAGACCGATCCCTCCCGATTCGGTCGAGGAGTAGCGGATCGAGTACTTGGCGCCGAAGCGTTCGGTGGCCTCGCGTACAAGGGCCGAGGGGGAGGCGGCCCCGCCGGCGATGATCGTGTCGACACAGGAGACGTCGATGTCGTCGAGCGCCTGGTGGCGCAACAGCAACGCCAACTGAGGTGCCACCACGCCGAGGCTCCGAATCCGGTACTTGTCGATCAGGCGAAGCACCGGTTCGGGACGCCACTTCGCGAGCACGTGCATGGTCGCGCCGGTGCGCAGATACCACGGAATCTTGGTCATGAATCCGACATGAGCCATCTGGGTCGATACCAACATGTGTCCGCCGCCGTCCCAGCGTTCACGCCAGTCGTTACCCAGGTCGCACGCCATGATCGACTCGAGCTGGCGGTTGCGAAACACTGCCCCCTTGGGCAAGCCGGTGGTTCCTGAGGTGAAGACGATGGCCACCACACGCTCGGAGTCGTCGTCGACCGGCTCCAGCCGGGGAGTGACGGAACCGTCCAGGTCGATCGGCGCGGCGACCACCAGGTCCGGCTGGAGCTGCCTCAGCAACCGTTCGCGCTCCGGTTCGGCGAGCGACGGATTGATCCCCGCGGTAGTGGCGCCGAGCTTCGCCGCGGCCGCGAACGCGAGCAGGTAGTCGATCCCCGACCCGTGGGTGATGGCGACCACCGACCCCTCGCCCACGCCGGCCCGGCGCAGCGAGTGTGCGATCGCATCGGATCGGTGATGCAACTGTGCGTACGTCAGCGTTCGGCCCGTGTCCTCGATGAGGGCCTCACGGTCGCCGAATCGCACTGCAGCCTCAGCGATGATCTCACCGAACACGACCGACATTGTTGTCGTCGGGGCAGGTCGAGGCGAGCCGGTGCTCAGGGGAACGCGACGAAGCGGCCGTTGGCGACGACGCTGACCCGATCGGTCGACGGCAGCAAGGTGGCGAAGCCGTGTGCGAACCCGGGGAGTGGCGTGGGAAGGTCGACGGCGCTGCAGTACTGAAAGACCGCGTACACCGCGGCCTCGTCGTTTCGATTCGGGTTGGTGTAACGGGTGAGCGAGTCGGCGCACATCAGAACGGAACCGGCCCGCATGGCTACGGTGCGCGCGGTCGCGTCACCCCCGCCGGGGGCAACGACGAATGCCCCCGAGGAGTCGGTCACGTCGTCGAGCGCGACGATGCAGGTCAGCAGTTGGCCTGCATCGAGTTCGAAGTACTGGTCGTCGCGGTAACGCGGTCCCACACCGTTGCCCTGCGCGACTTCGAAGTAGGTGGCATTGATGACCCGCGACTCGGGTCCGAGGGCCTGTCGTGCCAGGCTGGCCAACATCAGGTGGCGGCTGAAGCGCACCAGTTTGGAAGTGCGCATGAGTTGGCCCGGAAAATCCGCTCGTAACTCTGCGATGGACTCGAGGTCGAACACATCGTCCAATCGCTCGTAGCCGTCGTGGTTGAACCGGGCGGAGAGTGGCCCGGTCTGGATGGTCCCGCTCATCGACATCGGCTATCACGATAGGGCAATAGGCAATTATCCGGTAGTTCGGGATGGATCCTCGATAATGATGTCGTGATGTCTGAACGCGAACGACTCCTGAGGCTCGACGGCCGGACCGCGGTCATCACGGGTGCTGCGCAGGGAATCGGCGCCGCCACCGCCGCCGGTTTCGCCGATCTGGGCGCCAACCTCGTGCTGGTGGACCGTTCCGGCGAGGTGCTCGACGCGACCGCGACGCTGCTCGATCGTCGAGGCGCCGCGGTGGCGTCGATCGTGGGCGATGTTCGCGATACCGCCGTGGTCGAGGCGACGGTTCAAACCGCGGTCGAGCGCTTTGGTGGTATCGACGTGCTGGTCAACAACGCCGGTGGCGGGTTCCACGCACCCTTTGCCGGAATCAGCGCGAAGGGCGAGGCGGCGCTCATCGCAGAGAATTTCACCCAGGTCACCGACTTCATCCGGCGAAGCCTGCCCCACGTGCCAGAGTCGGGGGCCTCGATCATTAATGTCACCTCGATCGAGGCGCACCGGGCCGGACCGGGATTCTCCATCTATTCGGCGATGAAGGCCGCACTGGAGAACCTCACCAGGACCTTGGCGGTCGAGTTGGCGCCCCGCGGTATCCGCGTGAACTGCATCGCTCCCGACATGATCCCGACCCCCGGAGACGCGGGATTGAGCGAGGAGTCGGCAGCGATGAGCGATGGGCGCTACTACCCGACGCCCCTGGGGACGATGGGGTCGGCCGAGCACGCTGCCAACGTCGCAGCGTTCCTGGCGAGTGAGTTGAGCGCCTTCGTGACCGGAACGACGATTCATCTCGACGGCGGCAACCTCGCGTCGTCGGGTTGGCGGCGGCGTCGCAGCGACGACGCCTGGGTCCTGTAGCGCCTAGGCTTCGGGCCGAACCGGATCAGCCGGTGACCGGAGTGGTCGGGCAGGCCGTGACCACGACCGCGTTGCAACGGACCTGAAGGCCGGTTCCAAAGCCGACCACATACCCCGAGGCCGCGACCTTGGTGGCAGGGAAATCGGTGGAGACGATCTGGGCGCCGGAGGTCAACGCGGCTTCGCGCATCGTGACGTCATTGGAGGGAGCCTGTTCGAGATCGGCGTCGGCTCGGGTGCGCACGATGAGTCCCTCGGCGATCGCATCAGCGATCTCCGAGGTCTCGAAGGGGTCGTTGAGCTTCACGATGGCCCGGTCCGGGTCGCCGGGATCCGCTGCGCTCGTGAAGGCGGCACGTCCTTGCAGGTTCGGCGATCCGGCGAGGTAGGTGTCGTGAACCGAACCTCCGTTGTCGAGGAAGAACACGACCTTGCCGCGACTTTCGCCGACCGTGGGCCATCCGTCGGTGGCGATCGCCTCCGCGAGCGTGGGGTGATCGCCGCGAATCGTGTCGGGGGTGATGAGGTGTTCCTCGTCGAAGACGGAGCGGATTTCAGCGTCGAGCGCGTCGAGTTCGGTGGCGCCGATGGGCAGGGTGGCGGTGAAGTCGAGCGGCGCCGGCAACGTGTCGTCTTTGAGCTCGATCTGGATGAAGATCGGCACGTGGTCGGGGTTGGCATCGGAGAACTCGTGAACCTCGGTGAGGCACTCGACGAAGGTCCAACACGTCGAACGGAAGTCGATGTCGGGTAGGTGCAACACCTTGAACCCGGGCTGGCTCATCGAAGCTGGGAGGCCCGGGTCGCCTTCTCCGAGCAGCGTCGGAGCCATCGGGTGATCGAACAGGTTGCCGTCGGGGTCGGCGAAGACGTCGAGTTCGAAGGCCCGGGTTCCGGTCGCGAGTTGCTGGGGGAGCGGGTCGTGGGTGTAGTCGAGCATCGGGACCCCGGCCACCGCAGAGGCCTGCTCTCCCGCCTGTTCGTCAGGGGTTGCTGCGGCTGCGGAGGTGTTCGGGGAGATGTGGTAGCTGTTGTGGGTTCCGATGTACTGCAGTTCGTTGAGGCGCAGGGCGTCGACCGGGTCGGGCGCGGTGGTCGTCGAAGCCGCGGCGGTCGAGGAGGCCCGCTCGGCATTCGTGCCCGAACCGTCGCTGCATCCGGCGACGACGAGCGCGGCGGCGAGCGCAGCGGCGATGCCGCGGAGACGGGTGAGCCGTGCGGGTCGTTGCATGTCGAGGGTCCGTAGTTCGGATTGGGTCGCCAGGTCCGCGTCAGTGGGACTCGAGCCACGCATCGGCGAGTTCGAATTCCTGGTCGAGTTGTTTGAGAGCGATGCCCTTGGCGAAGTTCTCCAGCTTGGAGCCGACGAGTGGCACCTTGACGCGGATGTCGACCTCAACGGAGTAGATCGTCTGGTCGCCGTCCGGGTCGAGCCGGGTGTTTCCCGAGATCTCGATCGGCGTTCCCTTGGTGTCGAGGGTGTACTGCCCCGAGTAGGTGCCGTCGCCGTTGTCGGTCCAGGTGTCGACGCTGACCACGGTGTTGCGCGGACTCAGGAACTTCTTGGCGAACCCCGGAATACCGTCGACATCGACCTCGCGGGTGATGGTGATCGATAGCGACGTGTCGGTCGCGTCCTGCTCGACGACGGTGACACCGTGGTGGCCCATGCCCTCGAATTTCGCCACGTGTGCGGCAGGGTCGTGGAACATCTCCCAACATTTGGGTGCTGGGGCGGAAAACGTGTGTTGTCGTTCGATCCTCACGAAGGTAGATACTTGCACCTTGTGTGCGGCTCGCGTCGGGTGTCGCGTGATTGAGGGGCGGGGAGATCGGCGGTAGATTCTGACGACTCGTCAGATCTCGGAGGTCCCCGTGGCAAAGCCTGCACCGCTCGACGGAGTGCGCATCATCGAATGTTCGATTCTGGGCCCGGGCGCCCTCACGACCCATCTGGTCGATCTCGGCGCCGATGTGATCAAGGTGGAGTCTCCATCCGGCGACTACATCCGTCGCATGACCTGGCCGATCATCGAGGGCGTGTCGCTGATGCACCTGCACATCAGTCGTGGCAAGCGATCGATCGTGCTCGACCTGCGCACCGAGGAGGGTGTCGAGCTGTTCAAGGAGCTCGTGAAGGACGCGGATGCGGTCATCGAGGGCATGCGCCCCGGCGGCCTGGCCCGACGCGGTCTCGGATATGAGGACCTGCGCGAGATCAACCCCAAGATCGTGTTCTGCACGATCTCGGGGTATGGAATGACCGGACCGTACGCAAAGATGCCGAGCCACGGCATCGCCTATGACACCTGGGCGGGCCTGGTGAACGTGGAAAGCGACGACGAGGGCTTCTGCTACATCCCCGAGCACGCATCGGTCGGCATCCACGCAGGCCCGCTGTTCGGGGCGTTCGGCGTCGTGTCGGCGATCCTCGGGGCGCGTGCCACCGGCGAGGGGTGTGCGTTGGAGATCGCACAGTCGGATGCGTCCGCGGCGATGGACTGGTTGCGCAGCGAGACCTGGAAGGCCTACGAACGGCCCGAGGACGAGGTCACCGGAAACCCGAGCGACAACTACGAGCGCCGGGCACCGGGAACCGCCGGAATGCGCGACGGAGTGCGTTATCAGTTCTACCCGACCTCCGATGGCCGCCATGTGTTGTTCATGGCCTCCGAGCAGGAGTTCTGGAAGAACTTCTGTGAGGGCGTGGGTCGCCCCGAGTTGTTCGAGCGTTGGCCGGGCAGTCAATACGGCGATCATGCCAAGGGCAACCGTGAACTGCAGGCAATCCTCAACGAGGTGTTCCTGACCAAGACCGCAGCCGAATGGATCCTGTTCGGCGATGAACACAACACCCCGATCGCCCCGGTCAACACTCCCAAGACGATCGCCGAGGACCCGCAGTTCCTCGATCGCTTCGAGTGGATGCCGGCCGACGAGGTGGGAGCGGACATGATCGGAACCCCCCTCAAGTTCATGGACGTCGACATGCCGAAGATGACCAAGGCCCCGACGGTGGGCCAGCACACCGATGCCGTGCTCAATGACGTGTTGGGATACGACGCCGCGAAGATCGCTGAGCTTCGCGCCAACGGCACGGTCGGCTGAGTGGACGACGGCGACCGAGGGGGACCTGATGACCACCACCGAATTGCCTGAGGATCTTGTCGGCGCCACGTTGACGGTGCCCGGGCTGTTGGATCACGCGGTCGAGCGGTTCGGCGATCGCGAGGCGCTGGTCGACCGCAGCGTCGACCCGCCGGTACGACTGGGCTGGCGTGAGTATCGCGATCGGGCGAGGGCTGCGGCGCAGGGGTTCATCGCCGCCGGAGTGCAGCCGGGCGATCGCGTCTCGATCTGGGCGCCGAACACGTGGGAATGGCCGGTCGTGCTGGTCGGCCTGCAGATGGCGGGAGCTGCGGTGGTTCCGCTCAACACCCGCTACAAGGGTGGGGAGGCTGCCTACATCTTGAACCGCAGTCGCGCCACGGCGTTGGTGACGGTGCAAGGGTTCCTGGGGAACGACTACGTGTCGATGCTCGAAGGCCACGACCTGCCCCATCTGAAGGCGACGGTCATTCTACGCGGAGACGTCCCGGCGGGAACCGTGAGCTGCGACGACTTCATCGCGGCAGGCGCCACCGCCGAACACGAGGCCGAACTCGACCGACGTCTCGCCGCGCTGTCGCCCGGAGACCTGTCCGACATCTTGTTCACCTCGGGAACGACGGGCGCCCCCAAGGGGGTCATGTGCACCCATGAACAGGTTGTGCGCGCCTTCGAGTCGTGGGCGTCGCTCGCGGGTCTGAAGGCCGAGGACCGGTATCTGTGCATCAACCCGTTCTTCCACTCGTTCGGGTACAAGGCGGGAATCGTGGCCAGCCTCGTTCGCGGCGCCGCCCTCGTTCCCCAGGCCACCTTCGATGTCGACGAGGCGATCGCCACCATCGAGGCCGAACGTATTTCCTGCCTCCCGGGCCCGCCCACCATCTATCAGACCATCATCAACCATCCAGCGTTCGAACGCGACAAGGTGGCGAGCCTTCGCCTGGCGGTCACCGGGGCGTCGAGTGTTCCCGTGCAACTCATCGAGGACATGCGCGAGATCCTCGGATTCGACACCGTGCTGACCGCGTACGGGCTCACCGAAACCTCGGGCATCGTGACGGTCTCGCGCCACGACACACCGATCGACATCATCGCCAATTACTCGGGCCGGGCGATTCCCGGCTGTGAGATCCGCACCGTCGATGAGTCAGGCAGCGACGTCGCCGCAAGCGAACCCGGTGAGGTGATCGTGCGTGGCTACCAGGTCATGCTCGGCTATTTTGAGGCCCCAGAACAGACCGCAGAGACGATCGACCCCGACGGCTGGTTGCACACCGGCGACATCGGCATCCTTAACCCCGACGGCTATCTGCGCATCACCGACCGGATGAAGGACATGTTCATCACCGGCGGGTTCAACGCCTATCCGGCCGAGATCGAGTCGATCCTCAGCACCCATCCGGCGATCGCCGCAAGCGCTGTCGTCGGGGTGCCCGACGAACGAATGGGCGAGGTCGGATTCGCGTACGTTCAGCTTCGTCCGGGCGTGAGCGCCACCCCGGAGGAATTGCGGGAGTGGGCACGGGAGAACATGGCGAACTACAAGGTGCCGCGCACCTTCCGCATCGTCGAGGAGTTCCCGCTCAACGCCGCGGGCAAGGTGCTCAAGTACGAACTCCGCGACCACGCCGCGGCGGAAGGGAACCGCTGATGACCGTCGAATTCAACCAGTCCCTGATGGGGATTCCTACCGAGTGGTACGTCCCGGTCGCCAAAGCGGCCGAAGCGGCGGGGTTCGGACACCTGGCGTTGAGCGACCACGTCTTTTACCCGAAGGACCTGCAGTCGAAGTACCCCTACAGTCCCGACGGGACGCCGCAGTACGACCCGGCTTGGGATTTCCCTGACCCCTGGGTGACGATGGCCGCAATCGCCGCGGTGACCGAGCGCATCACGATGCACACTTCGGTGTTCATCGCTCCGCTGCGTGAGCCGGTGCTGTTGGCCAAGCAGTTGGGCTCGCTGGCTCGGCTGTCCGACAACCGGGTCCGCCTCGGCGTCGGTGTGGGCTGGATGCGCGAGGAGTTCGACGTCGTCGGCGAATCCTTCACCAACCGCGGTCGGCGGATGGACGAGATGTTCGAGGTGCTGCGCGCGATCTGGAAGGGCGGGTTCGTCGAGTTTCACGGTGAGTTCTACGATTTCCCGGCCATCGAGATGCGTCCAGCCCCCTCCAAGCCGGTGCCGATCTGGATCGGCGGTCACTCCGAGTTGGCGCTGCGTCGCGCCGCGCGCAACGACGGGTGGGTGGGTGCGCAGTATCGGGTCGGCGAGATCGAGCAGCACGCGGCATCGATTCGTGCCTATCGAGAGGAACTCGGCGTCGCGGATGAACCCTACGACATGGTCGTCTCGGCGTTGGCGCTGCCGACCCCGGACAAGTTGGAGAGGCTCGACGCCGCCGGCGTCACCGCGCTGACCACCTCGGCGTGGATCGCCCAAGGGGTGATGACCCCCGAGTCGCTCGAGCACGCGCTCGACCTCGTCGGCTCGTACGGAGAGCAATGGATCACACCGACCCAGGGGTGAACACGAGCGACGACCTACGCGCCGCCGACGGTCGCGTGCCCGGCCGTCGCGGCCGTGCGACCCGCGAGCGGCTCATCGCGTGCACGCTCAACATGTTGCAGGAGACGAGCTACCGCGACCTCAAGGTCGTCGACATCGCCCGTGAGGCTGGCACGTCTCCGGCGACCTTCTATCAGTACTTCCCCGACGTCGAGTCCGCGTTGGTCAGCCTGGTCGAGCAGATGGCCGAGGACGGCAATCATCGGCTCACCCGTATCGTCGGTGAGGGTGACTGGAGGTTGAAGTACGCGTACGACACGTGTGCGGAGATCGTCGCGGCGTTCTTCGCGTTCTGGGACGACAACGCCGCGCTCATGCGGGTGCTCGATCTCACCTCGGCCGAGGGCGACACGCGATTTCGCTCCATCCGCACCAAATTGCTCAACGAGTTGACGGTGGAACTCGCGGACCTCATCGGTCGGTTCCGCGACGCCGGCAAGCATCCCGCCGACATCAACCCGATGGCGGTGGCCGGAATTCTGGTGTCGATGCTGTCGCACACCGCGGGGCACCGTAACGACTTCGCAGTGCACGGCATCGCGGTGCCCGACACGCAGCGAGCGTTGGAACGGCTCCTGTATTCGTCGATCTGTGGTGCCAAGCCAACGCGGTGACGCGGTCGCCGACTGGATCGGTCGACCTCGATACCGGCAATCGGCACAATGGGTGCTGGATTCGCAGGTGGTCGAGCAGATGAACGCTGCGGTGGCCGGAACCGGCGAGGTTGGCGTACCGCTGGCGGCGTGGTCGGTACTCATGCGCGCGTGTGCGGAGCCCAATCCACTGCAACTGCACTTCGATGTGAAGGAGGCGCTCGGCTATCGCCACGCGTTGATCACCGAGCATCGCGTCGTGGCGGAGTCGGCGCCGGCGATCGGCGGACGGTACTCCCACCAGCAGATCCTGCGCACGGTGGGGCGTGAGCAGGACCGCTCGATCGGGCGGGGGCGAAGCTGGCGCATCGACGTCGAACATCTCGATGCCGGGGGTACGGTCGTCGCCGTCGAGAGCTATGAGGCCTTTGGCTATCACCCGAAGGCTGCTGTGACGTGAGGATCGAGGTCACCGAGGAATTCATCCGGAGTGGTTCGTCGGCGTTCGGCGTGGACGTTGCGGTTCACCACGACCGAAATGCCGCGCAGGCGGCGGGACTGCGCCACATCATCATGTCGACGCCGCATCTTTCGGCGCTGATGGAGGCAGTGGTTGTGTCCACGTTCGGGGGACGAGTTCGCGATCTTCGGATCTCGATGATTCGCCCCGTGTTCGCCGGGACGACCGTCGAGATCGATGTCGCCCAGACCCATGCAGGTTGGGCGGTGACGATGACCGATGTGGAACAACCCGACCGGGCGTTGTGTGCCGCGGCCTGTAGTTGAGGTGTGGCTGCGGTGTGCCGCCGTGGCTGGAACGCAGAGGCGGCTGCGCTCAGTTGATGACGCCCTCGGCACGAAGCTCTGCGAGACGCCCGGAGTCGATGCCCAACTCCTCGCGGAGGACCGAATCGGTGTGTTCGCCGACCCAGGGGATGCGAGTGTCGGGTCCATCCGCGACCTTCGACATCTTGACCGGGTTCCCGGGGATGTAGACCGGTACGTCGCTGTCGTCGGTGCGCTCGAGTTCGGTGATCATGTTGCGGGCGAGGACGTGGGGGTCGGTGGGGATCTCGTCGGGGTGCGCCACCGGTCCGGCGGCGATGCCGGCCTTGCCCATGAGGTCGCAGGCTTCGAGGCGGGTGTAGTGCGACGCCCATTGCTCGAACGTCGGCCGAATGACCGAGTCGGTGTTCTGGAACCAGAGCGAGCGATCCGCGAGGCGTTCGTCGGTCAGCCACCACTCGGCGCCGATGAGTTTCGCCAGGTTCTCGAACTGGTGCTCGCGCACGACCTGCACCGCGAAATAGCCGTCGGAGGCCTTGAAAGCGTTCATGATGCCGCTGAGCGAATTCGGCCGCATGCCCATCGCCCAGATCGTCGTGACGACGTCGGTGATCGAGACCAGCGAGTCGAGCATCGCGATGTCCACGTACTGGCCGACCCCGGTGCGTTGGCGGTGTTGCAGCGCGGCGAGGATGCCGATCGTGGCGAAGAGGCCGGTGCCGATGTCGCCGAGTGCGCCGACGGGCAGGATCCGTGGCGGTTCGCCCTCGCGGCGTGAGTACTCGTAGATACCCGACATGGCTTCGGCCACAGGGGCGTACGCCGGCCAGTCCTGATACGGCGACTCGCCGGTGTTGCCGAATCCCGACACCGAGACGTAGATGAGCGAGGGGTGAATTTTCGACAGGGTGTCGTAGCCCAAGCCGAGGCGCTGCATCGTGCCGGCCTTGAAGTTCTCGGCGACGATGTCGAACTGTCCGGCCATCTCGATGAACAGCTCGCGGCCTTTGGGGTGCTTGAGGTCGAGTCCGACGCTTCGCTTGTTGAGGTTGTTGCGCAGGAAGGTAGCGCCCACGTTGCGGCCCTCGGGGTCGGTCATGCCCGGCAGCGAGGCCCGGCCCGACTCGCCGTGGACCGGGTGCTCAACCTTGACGACCTCCGCACCGAGCCGCGCCAGGAGCTGGGTCGCCCAGGGCAGCGCCTGCATCTGTTCGGCGGCGAGAATTCGGACGCCTTCGAGGGGCTTTCCGAACGGGAGGGCTTCTTCGTTGGCGATGTCTCCGACGCGCATGGGCGAAGCGTAGGCGCGAACCTGATGGATCGTCAGAGGACGGCTCGGATTGGTAGCGTCGCAGCATGGGTTCGCCGATATCGGGCATTGCGCGGTGGTACGAGCAGCGGGTGTTGCCGCGATTTGTCGAGCGGGCGTGCAACGCTCCCGGGATTCGTCGCCTACGCCCGAAGGCCACCGCCGGATTGGTCGGCACGGTCATCGAAGTCGGGTTTGGCGCGGGGCCCAACGTCGAGTTCTATCCGCCGGACGTCACGCGGGTGCTGGCGGTTGAACCATCGGAACTGAGCCGCGATCGGGCTGCAGCGCGGGTGGCCGCCTCATCGGTCGATGTCGAATTCGTCGGTCTCGATGGGGCCCGCGTTCCCGTCGATGACGATGTGGCGGACGCTGGACTGGTGACATTCGCGCTGTGCACGATTCCTGATGTGGCGGCCGCCTTGGGCGAACTGCGCCGGATCTTGAAGCCGGGGGCGAAGCTGCACGTGTTGGAACATGGCCTCGCTCCGGATGAGTCGGTCGTGCGTTGGCAGCGGCGTCTCAACCCGATCCAGAAGCGTCTCGGAGGTGGATGTCACCTCGATCGTGATCCAGTGGCGATGCTGAGCGACGCCGGGTTCATCGACATCGACGCCTCGCAGCGCTACCTCAACAGCACCCCGAAATTCATCGGCTACACCTCGTTGATCACTGCGGCGAACCCGGCCTGACGAACCCGGCCTGACGAACCCGGCCTGACGAACCCGGCCTGAGGTGCCGGTCTACAGGTCGATGCGTTCGAACAACACCGCTGAATCGACGCCGACGGCCTCGCCGGCCGCGGTGGCCATCCCGCGGATGAACGGCTCGGGATCCTTGCCGGCGGTGCCGTCGGCCAAGGCTGCAAGATAGATTCCGTGCGCCCGAAGTGACTCGACCCCGAGGTGCACGGTGTCGCCGATGTCGACGTAGGTGTTTGCCTGTGGGGAGTTGGCGAACAGCGCGAAGCGAGCGGCGTGTGGGGCGCCGCCGTGGCCGACGAAGAGCCAGCGATTCGCCGCATCGCGTGCTGCGTCGAGGATCGCCCAACCGGTGGCTCGGTGGTCGGCGTGGTTGAACCCGCCGAACGGGAAGGTCTCGCGGAAGTTCAGCCCGATCAACACGTCGGGTCGGTGTCGCCGAATTGCCCCGACCAGATCGCGTCGCAGCGCCAGCGATGCCTCGACCAGGCCGTCGGGGTGGCCGAGGAACTCGACCCGTTCCACGCCGACCACTGCGGCGGAATCGATCTCCTCCTGCATGCGCACCCGCGCGCATTCATCGGGCGGCATCGAGTCGATCCCCGCCTCGCCGCAGGTCACCAACAGGTAGGTGATGTGCTTGCCCTGTGAGGCCCACCGGGCGATGGCGGAGGCAGCGCCGTATTCGAGGTCGTCGGGATGGGCCACGATGGCGAGGGCCCGCTCCCAGTTTTCGGGAACGACGTCGAACAAGGCGGGTGTTGAGGTGGCCATACCCCGAGGCTACGTCGCGGCTCGGTGCCGGGACGGACGGTCTCCCACCGGCCGTTTCTGACGGATCGTCAGAAACGGCGTACACTTTGCGGCATGCGAGGAATCATCAGCGCCGCGGCATATGTGCCGTACTGGCGCCTCGAGCGATCGGCGATCGCGGCGTTCCACGGTGGTCGTGGCGCCGGCGTTCGCAGTGTCGCCTCCTACGACGAAGACACCACGACCCTGGCGGTTGAGGCGGGCCGATTGGCGCTGCGAAGCCGGGTCGTCGGAACCGATGTGTCACCGGAGACCCTGTGGTTCGCCACCTCGGCGCCGACGTATGCCGAAAAGACCAACGCTTCGGTCGTGCACGCCGCGCTGCGGTTACCGACCTCGGTCGCGGCCTTCGATGCCACCGGCGCGCTGCGTTCGGGCATCGGGGTCCTGCGTAGCGCGGTGCGAAGCTCCGACACGGTCCTGGCGACGGCCGCGGACATCCGGACCGGCCCGGCCAACTCGCCCGACGAGTCGGCCGGTGGTGACGCCGGCGCGGCCGTTTTGGTGGGCGACGACAGTGCGGGTGCGGTCATCGCCGAGTACCTTGGCGGCGCGTCGAGCACCCATGAGTTCCTCGACCGCTGGCGCGCCCCGGGCGAGGTGCGCACCAAGGCCTGGGAAGAGCGCTTCAGCGAGACTCAATACCTGAACCGCGGCCTCGAGGCCTTCAACGCGGCGCTCGACTCCACCGGGCTCGACGCCGACGGGGTCGATGCGGTGCTCGTCGCCGGTCCGCACACCCGCGCCAACAACGCGCTGGCGAAGAGGCTTGGCAAGGCGAACGCCGTCGACCATTCCTCCACCATCGGTAACGCCGGATCGGCCGAGGCCATGGTCCAACTCGTCGAGTGGCTCGAGGGGGCGACCCCCGGCCAGACGGTTGCGCTCATTTCGCTCGCCGACGGCGCTGACGTGTTGATCTTCCGCACCACCGATGCCATCGGCTCCTACACCCCCGCACGTTCGGTGGCATCGCAGATCGAGGCCGGCAACACTTCGCTGCCGTACAACAAGTTCCTCGCCTGGCGCGGCACGCTCGTGCCGAACCCGCCCAATCGCCCGGAACCCGCCCGCTCCTCCGGCTCGGCCGCCGGGCGCAGCTACGACTGGAAATACGGATTCGTCGGGTCGAAGGACCGCGAGTCCGGCGCCGTGCACCTCCCGCCGGCGCGCGTGAGCTTCGAGGGCGGCAACGTCGACGACATGGAACCGTGGCCGATGGCGGACGCCGCCGGCACGATCGTGACCTTCACCGTCGACCGTCTCGTCTACTCGCCGAGTCCGCCGGTCATCTTCGCCGTCGTCGACTTCGACGGTGGCGGGCGTCTGCCCGTCGAGGTCTGCGACGTCACCCAGGACGCGATCGCCGTGGGCGACCGGGTCGACATGACCTTCCGCCGCATCAACAGCGCGGACGGCATCTCCAACTACTTCTGGAAAGCGAGGCCCATCCGATGAGCAGCCATGGCATCAAGGACCGCGTCGCCATCGTCGGGATGGGATGCACCCCGTTCAAGGAGCATTGGGACAAAGGCGCCGACGACCTGTTGATCGACGCCGCCCAGGAGACCTTCGCGTCGGCCGGAATGGCCAAGGACGACGTCGACGCGTTCTGGTTCGGGACCGCTCAGTCGGCGATGTCGGGCGTTCCGCTCGCCTCGGCTCTCAAGCTCGATAACAAGCCGGTGAGCCGCGTCGAGAATTTCTGCGCCACCGGATCCGAGGCTCTGCGCCAGGCGTGTTACGCCGTTGCCTCGGGTGCGTATGACACCGCCATGGCCATCGGCGTCGAGAAGGTGAAGGACTCTGGCTATCAGGGGCTCAACGCGTTCCCGATCCCGAACGACGGCACCGCCCGCACGCTGACCGCGGCGGCGATGTTCAGCCTGGTGCTGCCGGCGTACGCAGAGAAATACGGCGTCGACCGCGACGAGTTGCGCCGCACCGTGGCCCGGATCGCGTCGAAGAACCACTTCAACGGTGCCCGCAACCCCAAGGCGATGTATCGCCGCGAGATGGAGGTTGACGCAATCTGCAAGATGGCGGCGGTTGCCGGTCAGCTCTCGGTCATGGACTGCGCGGGCGTGGCCGACGGTTCGGCCGCAGCCATCGTCGTGCGCGCCGAGGATGCGCACAAGTACACCGACAAGCCGCTGTATGTGAAAGCGCTGTCGTTCGTGGCCGGCAACGGTTCGGGCCTCATCGACTCGACCTATGACTACACGACCTTCCGTGAGTGCGAGGCGGCGGCCAATGATGCCTACCAACAGGCCGGTATCACCGATCCGCTCAACCAGCTCGCCATGGCCGAGGTGCACGACTGCTTCACCCCGACCGAGATGGTGCTGATGGAGGACCTTGGTTTCTCCAAGCGCGGCGAGGCATGGCAGGACGTCAACGCCGGGGTGTTCGACCTTGGCGGCCAGTTGCCGGTGAACCCCGATGGGGGCCTGAAGAGCTTCGGCCACCCGGTCGGAGCGTCCGGTCTGCGCATGATCTACGAAGCCTGGTTGCAGCTGCGTGGCGAAGCCCCCGAGGAGCGGCGCATCGCCACCGCGGATCGCGGCCTCGCCCTCACCCACAACCTCGGTGGATACCCGGGCGAGATGGTGAGCTTCGTCGGAATCTACGGATCCCAACTCGGCTGATTCTGATCACGACATCGGTTCGTGCCGCTCAATCGAGCGGCGCGAACCAGGTCAGGTGCGGATGGCACAGCGCCCAGCGCTGGTCGCTGCGCACACCCTGGCGCCACCGCGAGATGCCCACGACGGTGTCGTCGGTCGGGCCGTCGCCCGCCGGCACCCATGACTCGACCCCCTCGCCCTCGGCGCTGATGTGGGTCAGGGTGCGGGTGTCGCCCAGTAGGTCGAGTGCTCGGTCGAAGGCACTGCGCCGGTCGCGGTGCAGGTAGGTCATCATCCAGCTGTTGATCACCACGAGGTGGGCCTCAGCGGGGAACCGCTCGACCGCGTCGAATAAGCCGTCGAGCGCGTCATCACGGATCAGGGTGAGAGGGTCGATGGCCTGGCGGCGAACCATGTGGCTGGCCGCGGCATCGAATCGTTCATGGCGTTCGATCTGCTCGGGCCAGATGCAGGCCTTGAGCCATCGACGTTGGTCGGGGTCTCCCAGGTCGACCGGCGCGGCATCGATGCCGATGCGGGCGACGATCGGGGGGACGGTCGCCGTGGATTCGACGTGATGGCGCACTGTCGGAGCGTCGCCCCGCACCTCGCAGCGCAGATGCACTGGCGATGACCGGGTGCCGAATCTCCCGACCGTCCCACCTGATGAATCGACATAGCGAATGTCATATTCGTCGAATCGCAGGTTCAGCCCCGCCGAGGGGCCGATCTCCAGCAGCGCAACCTCGGCATCCACATCGGCGGTCGCTGCCGCGAGGGCCAACGGCCACAGGGTCGACCGGTTGACCTCGTTGGTCTGGGTCGAGCGGGTGGCGATGAGTTCGGCGAACCGATTCGGGTGGGTCTCGATCGTCGAGCGGACGGCGTCGATGAGATCGCCAGCGGCGTCAGGTGCGCCACCGACCGTGGGGTACCAGCGAGCAAGCGGCACCTCTGGGTCCCACAACACGATGTCGTGCAGGGCCGCCAGCATCAGGTTCGGTCGCCATTGACCGGGTGCGGCGATGAGCAGGCGCTCCAGCAGGTCGCTATGGTCGGCGACGCCGTGGCACAGTCGGTGATACATCGGCAGGTCGCGGCACTCGATGTCGGCGAAGCGCCGAAACCAGCCTTCGAGACGGGCGAGGTCCATCCGTCAACGATGGCACAGGTTGCCCGCAGCATCCCTGCCCCGACCGATTCGACACCGTCGTCGGCTGTAGCGTCGAATCCATGAAGTTCGGTTTGAGTTTGCCGTACGGCGCAGGCGTCGCCGGTGATCCGGAATGGATGCGGTCGTTCGTGGCCGATGCCGAGGCGAGCGGGTTCGAGTCGGTATACCTCGTCGAACACATCGTGATGGTCGACGGACACCGCGACGTCTACCCCTACGCGGAATCGGGGCGGGTGCCGCTTCGCAACGACTGTGCGATCCCCGATCCGATCGATGTGCTGTGTTACCTCGCGGCGGTGACCGATCGCATCCGTCTCGGTACGAGCGTGCTGGTGGCTCCGCACCACCACCCACTGATGCTGGCGAAGCGCCTCGCCACCCTCGACCTCTACTCATCGGGGCGTGCGATGGTTGGCCTCGGCGTCGGCTGGATGCGCGAGGAGATCGAGGCATGCGGCGGTCGTTTCGACTGTCGTGGTCGGCAAACCGACGAGCTGATCGACGCGATGCGGGCTGCGTGGAACGAGTCCCCGGCGAATTTCCACGGTGAGTACTTCAGCTTCGAGGGTGCCATGTCGTACCCCAAACCCCTTCAGCCGGGCGGGGTGCCGATTCACATCGGTGGGCATTCGATGGCGGCGGCACGTCGGGCCGGTCTTCGCGGAGACGGGTTTCAGCCCCTCGGTGTGACCGGCGACGACCTCGCACGACGCATGGTCGAGATGCGCCGCAGTGCCGAGTCGGTCGGCCGCGATCCCGACGCCATCGAGTTGACGCTGCGGGGCTCGCTCGCATCGATCGACGAGGCGGCCGTCGAGGCGATTCGGGCCGCTGGGGCTCACCGTGTCATCCTGTCGTGCACGACCGCGGAACTCGAACGCCTCGCCGAACAGATGTGGGCGGTCTCGGCCTTGATGGACGTCATCGGCTGAGGTTTCGCCACGACGAGAGGACCTGCCCGTGAGTTCAGTCATCGCAGCCGACGCGGTCGAATGGGGGATGCAGCTTCCGATCCAGTCGCAGAGTTCGCTGTTCGTCCAGCCGTGGGAGGACGCCGCCGGTCCGGACGAGCTTGCCCGGGTGGCACAGGCGGCCGATCGGGCCGGGGCCTTCTACGTCGCGGTGTGCGACCACATCGCGATCCCGGCCGACAAGGTCGAGGCCATGGGGGCGACGTGGTATGACACCGTCGCCACTCTCGGATGGCTAGCAGCGAAGACCGAGCGGCTCAACCTGTTGAGCCACGTCTTTGTGGTGCCGTATCGCCACCCGCTCGTCGTGGCCAAGTCGTTCAGCACTCTCGATGTGTTGTCGGGTGGACGGGCGATTCTCGGCGTCGGAATCGGCCATGTCGAAGAAGAGTTCGCCCAACTCGGAGCGACGTTCAAGCGGCGCGGTGCAACGTTGGATGCGGCGCTGCCGGTGTTGCGAGAGGCGTTGACCACCGGGCGATTCGAAGGGGCATCGGTCGAGCCTCGATCGCCGCGGCGCGAGGGCCCACCGATCTGGGTGGGAGGAAGTTCCGAGGCGGCGATCCGGCGCGCGGCGCTGCTCGGCGACGGATGGCTCCCTCAGGGGACCCCGTCGATGGGATTTCGCAAGGCCGTGGAGTTGTTGCGAGCGCTGCGTTCAGAAGCCGGAATCGCCGAGGCGGTCGACATCGGCATGATGAGCGAGCCGTTGCACCTGGGTGAGGTCGGCGGCGATTGGGAGTTGCCCTCGGGCACGTTCGGTACAACGTCGAGTGAGGAGATGGCCGTGCGCCTGACGCGCTATCTCGGGGTCGGGGCGAACCAGTTGCAGGTCCGCTTTGCTGCACGATCCGCGGCCGAGATGGTCGAACAGATCGAACGATTCGGTGCCGAGGTGTGGCCGCAGGTCAGTGCTGCTGTTCTTCAATCTCGCTGAGGCGGCGGGCCAACGACACCAGCAGGTTCTTGGTCAGATGCGGTGAGCCGTCGAGCATGCTCTGGAAGCCGCGACGGTCGATGACCTGTGCCGTGACCGGGGTGATGGCGGTGACGGTGGCGTTTCGTGGCTGATCGACGAGGAGCGCGAGTTCGCCGAAATGCGCGCCCGGTCCGAGTGTGGCGACCTCTTCTCCGTCGCGCGACACCGTGACCGCTCTGTCGACCAACACGATGAATTCGCGGCCGAGGTCGCCTTGGCGTATGAGGTCGCGCCCGGCCTCGATGCGAACCTCGTCGGATACTGCGTCGATCTGGCCGAGTTCCTCGTCGCTGCACGCGCGAAACAACGCGATGGAGCGGAACGCGGCCAGCCGGTCATTTCGTTTGATCATGACCGCAGGCTACCCCTTGTCATCGGGCGTGGCGTTCCTTACCGTGCGCCGAAGGTTCGGTCGGTGACCCGATGTGGAGGACATGCGTGACCAATTCCGATTCGACAATGCCAACACCTCCCAAGACCGCGGCCGTGATCTCGGTGCGGCGTTGGCTGTTGGCTGCGGGGTTGATGCTGTTGAACCTCATCGATGTGGTGTCGACCAAGGTCGTCCTGTCGCTCGGGGGCACCGAAGCGAACCCGGTGATGTCGGATGTGATGAACCATCCGACCTACCCGTGGCTCACCAAGCTCGCCGTCTGCCTGGCGGTCACGGTGTTGTTGTTTGCAGCACCGGCCGCGTCGAGGCTCGCCGAACGAGCCGTGACCGCGGTGCTGTTGTTCTACGTGGCGGTGGTGGCGTGGAACATCTCGCTGATCGTCAACTTTTACCGAGGTTGAACGAGGTGGACGGCGTGGACCGCCGTGCCGGGTTGCGTTTCTGACACATCGTCAGGGGCGGTGTACCGTGGGCGCACAATTGACTTCGTGAAGCTCATGGGGGATGCGTCAGATGACGACCAACGCACAGATTCGAATCGGCGGCGATCTCGTCGACGGGGAACTCGGCAGCTACGAGATCATCAATCCGGCCACCGAGGAAGTGGTCGGGTTGGCCCCGCAGGCGTCGGTGCAACAGAACCTCGACGCGACCGCCGCCGCCGCCGAGGCGTTCGGGTCGTGGTCGCAGACGAAGCCGGAGTACCGGGCCGAACTGCTGAACAAGGCCGCCGACCTGTGGGATGCGAAGTCGAAGGAACTCGTTCCGATCGTGCAGGCCGAGACCGGTGCCACGGTGCGCACGGTCAAGATGATGCAGTACAGCCAGGTGTCGGCTCGTCTGCGTCGCTATGCCCGCGCCGCGCTCGACCCGACCATCACCCCGATCGAGCCGGTGATCATGCCGACCACGCCGCTCGCCCCCGGCGGCATCATCTCGGCAGCGGTCAACCGTGCGCCGGTAGGTGTGGTGAGTTGTCTCGCCTCGTACAACGTTCCGGGCACGAACATGGCCGGCAAGATCGCTCCGGCGCTGGCGATGGGAAACACCGTCGTCATGAAGCCGGCACCTCAGGACCCGCTCGGGGTGTTCGCGCTCGCCGAAACACTCATCGAGGCGGGCTTTCCCCCGGGCGTCGTCAACGTCACGACCGGAACCGATATCGCCGCCTCCGAAGCACTCGTGAGCTCTCGGCACGTCGACATGGTGAGTTTCACCGGGTCGACGGGCGTGGGGCGTCGCATCGGCGAGGTTGCAGGCGGCGACATGAAGCGCCTGTTGTTGGAACTCGGCGGTAAGGGTGCGTGCATCGTCTATGACGACGCCGATCTCAAGGCCGCCATCGGCGGTATTGCCTCGGTGTGGGGCTTCCACTCGGGACAGATCTGCACCTCGCCGACCCGGGTGATCGTCCAACGCGGCGTGTACGAGAAGCTGGTCGGCGGGCTGACCGCGGCAGCCCAGCACATGAAGGTGGGCGACCCGCTCGACAAGGAGACCGTCGTCGGACCGGTCATCACCGCAGCGCATCGCGAGCGGGTGATGGGCTACATCCAATCGGCGCGCGACGAAGGTGCGACGATCGCCGTCGGCGGCGACTCACCCCAGGTCGAGACCGGGTTCTACGTCAACCCGACGCTCATCACCGACGCCACCGCGCAGATGACGGCGGTTCGCGAGGAGATCTTCGGCCCCGTCGTGGCCGTCGTACCCTTCGACGACGACGACGAGGCGATCGCCATTGCCAACGATTCGGACTTCGGGCTCTACAGCTACATCTTCAGCTCCGACACGGGCCGGGCGTTCAACGTCGCCAAGCGCTTGCGCTCGGGCAACGTCGGCATCAACTCGCTGCAGCGCAACCATGAGGCGCCCTTCGGCGGTTTCAAGCAGTCCGGTGTCGGTCGCGACGGCGGTGTCTACGGCATGTACGCCTACTCGGAGATGCAGTCGATCGTCTGGCCGGGCTGAGGTCGCGTTCGAGGCGGCGTCGCGGCGTTCGCTGCCGTCGCCGCCCGTACGTCGTAGCGGTGAGTGTCAGGCGGGGAGCAGATCCCGTTGGTGTCTCAACCCTTGAGGCCCGGGTGTCGGCGGCGCAGGATCGGCAGCAAGACGCGGCGCGGGGTGATCGCGGCGGTGTGCGCACTGATGCGGTTGGGGAGGCCGGGAATGACGACGCCACGGCCGGCATCGAGCGCGGCGACCGCCTGACGGGCAACATCGCTGGCTGGCACCCACATGAACTTCGGCAACGACGAGTCGACGTCGTCGAGGTCGAAACCGGCGGTGTCGCCGAACTCGGTGGCGACCGGCCCCGGACACAGTGCCGTGACCGTGACGCCTGAGCCGACGAGCTCTTCGCCCACCGCCTGGGAGTACGACAACACGAACGCCTTGCTCGCCGCGTAGCCGGCTTGCCCGGGGATCGGCTGAAACGCGGCCGTGGAAGCGACGTTGAGCACCGCGCCCCGGCCGCGGCGGACCATGTCGGGGATGGTGAGGCTGCACAGATGCACGACCGCCTCGACGTCGGTGCGAACCATCGCCAACTCGCGGTCGGGGTCGCACTCCGCCACGGCACCCACCGTGGAGAGCCCCGCGTTGTTCACGAGAATGTCGACGGCGAGCCCACGGTCGGCGAGGGTGGTCAGGATTGCCGACCGTGAATCCGGATCGGTGAGATCCGCGGCGACCACCTCGGCGCGGATGCCGTGTCGGTCGGTGAGGTCGGTGGCGAGGGAGCGCAGGCGATCCTCGCGCCGGGCCACGAGGGTGACCCCGTGGCCGCGACCTGCGAGCTCACGGGCGAGCTCGACACCGATGCCGCTCGATGCCCCGGTGACGATCGCGGTCGAAGTGGCACTAGGTGCTGGCAGCGTCATAGGCGCGACCCTACGCCCTACCCGCTGTCGACGACGGGTCGATTCAGGTTCTGCCGGGAGGGGTGGCAGGGTCGCCGTCATTCGGAAACAACGATCGGTCGTCGCGGCGGAGGGCATCCCAACGGTGGAGGTCCCGAAGGGCGACGCTGAGGCCATGGAGCCACAGGTCCGCCTGTTCACGGCTCGGCAACTCAAAACGGGCGGTCGACGAATCGGCGAATTCCACACAGAGGGTTTCATTGCGCAGCTTCGGGTGCGGCCGAAAGGCGCGGGTCACCTCGTCGATCGGTCGGGTGATCGGCGCGGCGGATCCGAGATCGCTGGTGAACTTATGGCGCGGCGTAAACACGACCTGACGGTTCGTTACGACCGTGTGCACGAGTCCGCTGTCGGGTAGGGCGGATGCTCGATTGCGCCATCGCTCGAGAGGGAGTCGACGCGCCTTCGACACGACGAGGACGTCCTCGCCCGCATCGCTCAATTCCATGAGCACGTCGTCAATCGTTGTCATAGCGATTCTTCGGTCGGACGGCCCAAAACCTGTAGGGCGAGATGCTCACGCACGGGTTGTCGATCGCGCCGCAATAGCGTGGAGTCATGAGGCGTCGCCCCAAGGTTCTCTTCGTGCTGTGTTGGGTTGGGCTCGTTGTGGCGGGAACTGCGTTCTGGTGGGAGGCGACCAGGGAGGTCGATACCGTTGCGGTGCGTGACGGGTCGCCCGAGATCACGAGCTATGGCTCGGACGGGTCGGGCAACTGGGAATGCGGCCCGTATCGGGGGGAGGGCGAGACCCCGACGTGGGCCGTTTCGGCCGAACCGGGCATCGAAGAGGCGGTAGCAGCGGTCGCGAACGCACGGATCGCCCCGGTCATCGGCCGCGGGTTCCTGGCGGAACCGGGAACGATCACCTTCGGCGGTGGTAGCTGCGGCGTCGGCATTCGACTCGCAGGCGCGCAGCATCACGGGTGGATGCAGGTCTACGACGGCGAGGACGGTGACTGGCGCTTTGGCGGGATATCGGCGGGGCGCACTGCGTTCGGCGATGGCTCCATGCCCTGGGCCGCCGAGATCACCTCCACCGTCTCGAGCTCCACGATTTCCGTACTGCCCCCGGTCTCCGCCATCCAGGGGGTCGAGGTTGCCCCTGGTGAGATGCTCGTGTGGTTTGCCCAGTCGCGTTCGGTCGCTTCGCTGACCGCCGATCCGGAGGCCTCTGAGGCTGACGGCGCAAGGTGGACCGGAGTCCTCCCCGACGGGCGGAACCCCGGTGAGGACGCGTGGTTGCTCATCACGTGGGTCGACGACGTCGGCGCTCTGGTCGGTTTCGAGATGGTGCCACAGCCGGTGAACTGAAACGCGTTCTAGGCGGTGTCGTAACATGGTCTTCTCCACAAACAGCTCTTTGGGGGTCTGATGAAAGCGCTCGTCTTCGACGGCAAGACCGCAACAGTTCGCAACGACGTCACCATCCGCGGTGTGCGTCCGGGGGAGGTGCGGGTACGCATCGCCGCCGCAGGGCTCTGCCATAGCGACGTGTCGGTGTTGAACGGGACGATTCAGTTCCCTCCGCCGGTCGTGTTGGGCCACGAGGGCGCAGGCGAGGTCATCGAGGTCGCCCCCGATGTGACCAACGTTGCCGTCGGCGACCACGTCGTCATGTCGACCCTCGGAAACTGCGGCCAGTGCGCCCAGTGCGACCGTGGAAAGCCGACGTTTTGTCGGGCAACCTTCGGCAAGCTCAACCGCCCCTATCTCATCGGTGAGGGCGAGGACGCCAAGAAGGGCTTCCAGTTCGCCAACCTCGGGGTGTTCGCCGAAGAGACCGTCATCAAGGCAACCCAGGCCGTGCGCATCCCCAACGACGTACCGCTCACCACAGCGTGTCTCATCGGCTGCGGCGTGCTCACCGGCGTCGGCGCAGCGTTCAACCGAGCGCAGGTCGCTCAGGGCGAGTCGGCGGTCGTGATCGGCGTCGGCGGCATCGGGCTCAACGCCCTGCAGGGTGCCGCCCTCAGCGGTGCGCTCCCGGTGATCGCGGTCGACACCAACCCGGGCAAGGAAGCGTTTGCCAGGCAGTTCGGCGCGACGCATTTCATCTGCCCCGACGGACCAGACTTCGACCTGGTCGCCGCGGTGAAGGAAATCTGCCCGAACGGCGTCGACCATGTCTTCGAGTGCGTCGGGTCGACGGCGCTCATCAAGACCTCGACCGAACTGCTCGATTGGGGTGGCAAGCTCGTCATGTTGGGCGTGCCGAAGATGGGCTCCGAGGCGAGCTTCGTCGTCAACACCATGTACAACGACAAGACGATCATGGGGTGTCGCTACGGTTCGGCTCGACCCCAATACGACATTCCGCTCATGGTGCGGCTCTACGAGGCCGGTCGTCTCAAGCTCGACGAACTCGTGAGTGCCACCTATCCGATCGAGGACTTCCAAAAGGCGCTCGACGAGTTGCACGAGGGCAAGTTGGCCCGTGGCGTGCTGACGATGGGCTGAGTGGTCATGGCGATCTCAGAACACGTGCTCGCCACCGCGGCCAAGGTCTCCAACTGGGGGCGTTGGGGTGATGACGACGAACTCGGGTGTGGCAACCTCCTGACCCCCGAGGCCGCCCAGCGCGGGGCGGCGTGCGTGCGGACCGGTAAGCGGTTCAGTCTCGCGGTCGACCTGCGAAACGACGGCATCCAGGTTGGCCAGCCGGCCGGCCGCTACAACCCGATCCTCACGTTCACCTCGATGAACGAGCGCGACAAGATGGCGCCGGGCATTTGGGAGGGATGCGACGATCTCGTGATGATGTCGACGTGTGCGGCCACCCACATCGATGCCCTCAGCCATATCTCCTACGACGACCTCCTCTACAACAACCGGCCCAAGCGTTCGATCGGTGCTCACAACGGGGCGACGTGGTGCGGGGCCGAGAAGCTGCCGTCGGTCGTGACGCGAGGCATCCTGTTGGACGTCGCGAAGCTCCACGGCTCGGATCGGGTCGATCATGGCCACGCGGTGACCGCGGAAGATCTCGACCGAGCGCTCGAGGCGACGGGGCTGAGCATCGAACCGGGTGACGCCATCTGTGTGCGCACCGGCGACCTGAAGTGGTATTTCGAGGGGGACCGACGCCGCTACGCCGTGGGCAAGGACTGGCGAACGGTCGGCTTCGGGTTCAGTTGTGTCGAGTGGATGGCCGATCACGACGTCGCCGGCGCGTTCATCGATTCGTACACCTACGAGGTCATGCCGCCCGAGTCGGGCAACTGGGACGACCTGTTGTGTGTCCACATGGTGCAGTTGCGCGACATGGGTCTGTTGCAGGGTCAGAACTGGAATTTCGAAAGCCTGGCCGAGGACTGTGCCGAAGACGGGGTCTACGAGTTTCTGCTGGTCGCAGCACCCGAGCCGTTCGTCGGAGCCACCTCGGCGCCGGTCGTGCCGATCGCCACCAAGTAACGGCTCGCGCCGGTGGCGCGCGTCGCCATCACATTTCTTTCGCTTTCCAACCGGGGTCCAGGGTGCAAGGCTTTTGCGCATGCACGGCTACGCCGACGAACTCCTCGCTCCAACTCCGAAGCAACGGCGACGCGCGGTTCTCGGGGCGGTGGCGATCGCGGCACTCCTGACTTCGGGCCTCGGCGCGCTGGCGACCCTGTCCGATCCGGGCGATCCGGTCGTCGGCTCAGCGGGGCACCAGACCGCCGTCGACGCTGAATACCTGACCGGTGATGTAGGAGCCAGCATCCGACGCGAGCAGTAGGGCCGTCGGCACGACCTCGTCGGCCGATGCAATGCGATTGAGCAGTGTGGAAGCTCCCATCGCCTGTTGAAACTCGATTGGGTTTGCTCGCACCATGTCGGTGTCGATCGGTCCGGGGGCGATGGCGTTGACGCGGATGTTCTTGGGGGCGAACGCTCCTGCGAGCGACTTGGTGAAACTCACCATGGCGGCCTTGCCGGCCGAGTAGAGCGCGAGGTGTTCAGAGAACAAGAACGCTCCGGCCGAAACCATGTTGATCACAGCGCCGTGTCCCGACGCCTCAAGATGCGGGAGTGCGTACTGGGTGAGAAACACCGGCCCGCGGACGTTGACGTCGAACGACTTCTGGTACGCATCGGCGGTGAAGTGGCCGGCCGGTTGAGCGAGCGCGTTCGCGGCGTTGTTCACCACGATATCGAGGCGTCCGAACTGATCGATGGTGACATCGACGAGGTTCTGCAACGCGTTCAGGTCGCCCATGTGCGCGGGGACTCCGAGCACGTCGCCGCCGAGGGATTCGAGGTGTTCCTGCGCGGCGGCACAGGCGTCGGCCTTGCGACTCGACACCACCACCCGGGCGCCAGCCAACAGAAACCCCTCGGCGATGGCGAGGCCGATGCCGCGGGTTCCTCCCGTGACGATGGCCACACGTCCCGTCAGGTCGAACATCGAACCAAAGGTTTCGCGATCCATGGCCGCTCACTCTATGCCGCCCCTCAGGCTTGTTCTCCGATAACCAGTGGTCGTGATCACGACCACTGGTTATCGGAGAACAAGCGGGGGCGCGGAACTGGCGGGGCTAAGCTGACGATCCGTCAGATCGCATTCAGCGCCGCCGATCGTTCGCGGCGAGAGGGGGAGCCATGTTGACCGGAACCACGTTGTGGCAGCTCATCAACGATCGGGTTGAGGCGACTCCCGACGCGCTGCTCGTCGTCGACGAGGACGGCCGGACCATGACCTTCGCCGAGTATGCCGTGGCGTCCGAGCGGGCCGCCGCAGGACTCGCGGCGCTCGGCGTCGGGGAAGGCTCGGTGGTGACCTGGCAATTGCCCACGTGGATCGAGTCGATGGTGCTCGTCGCCGCGCTCAGCCGCCTCGGCGCCACCCAGAACCCGGTGTTGCCGATCTACCGCGAGCGCGAGGTCGGGTTCTGCACCAAGCAGGCCGGCGCTGATCTCATCGTCGTCCCCTCGGAATGGAAGGGGTTCAACTACCAACAGATGGCCACCGAGATCGTGAACGCCAATGGCCATGGTGCCGTGCTGGTGGCCGACAAGCGGTTGCCCGACGGCGATCCGTCGACACTGGCGCCGCTGGCCGACACCGACAGCGACCCGGTCCGGTGGCTCTTTTACACCTCCGGCACGACATCGGATCCGAAGGGTGCCCGCCACACTGATGCATCGGTCGCCGCGGTGGCGGCGTCGATGGGGCGGCGGATGAACGTCACCGCAGAGGATCGAAGCGCCGTCGTGTTCCCGTTCACCCACATCGGAGGCATCACCTGGTTGTTCTGCGCCCTGCAGTTCGGCCACAGCCTCATCATGATGGAGACGTTCCACCCGACCGAGACCGCCGAGGTGCTCAGCCGCGAGAACGTGACCCTCGCGGGCTCCGGAACCCCGTTCCACATGGCCTACCTCGCCGCCCAGAAGGCATCGTCGACGCCGATCTTTCCGAACGTTCGGGCCTTCCCAGGCGGTGGCGCCCCGAAGCCGCCGCAACTCGTCACCGATATTCGTGAAGCCTTCGGCGCCCCGGTGCTGTCGGGATACGGCCTCACCGAATGCCCGATCCTGACGATGGCGTCGATCGACGACAGCGACGCCGAACTCGCGATCTCGGAGGGCAAGCCGATGCCCGGAGTTGAAATCAAGCTCGTGAAAACCGACGGGACCATCGCCGGACCCGGCGAGGACGGCGAGATCCGCGCAAAGGCTCCTCAGCTCATGAAGGGGTACCTCGACGAGTCGTTGAACGTCGATGGGTTTGACGAGGAGGGCTACTTCCGCACCGGCGACCTCGGCCGTTTCGACGATCACGGCAACGTCATCATTACGGGCCGGCTCAAGGACATCATCATCCGCAAGGGCGAGAACATCTCGGCCAAAGAACTCGAGGACATGCTGTTCACGCATCCCAAGGTTGCGGACGTCGCGGTGATCGGGCTTCCCGATGCGGCATCGGGGGAGCGGGCCTGCGCGGTGATTCAGACCGCCGATGGCCAAAGCGACATCACCTTCGACGAACTCGTTGAATTCATGCTGGCGGAGGGATTGATGAAGCAGAAGCTGCCCGAGCAACTCGAGATCGTCGACGTGATCCCCCGCAATGCGTCGGGCAAGATCCTCAAACAGAACCTCCAGGCGCAGTACAGCAAGGCCTAAAGGGCGCGACCCTGCCGTTGGCGTCACAGCAACGAACGCCGCGGCGAACAGGGCGAAAACGGCAACGAGGGCCGGTCCAGGTGGACCGACCCTCGTCTTGCTCGAACGGCGTTGCGCCGTCCGTCGGCTCGCTCAGATCGCGCCTGCGACGGAGCTGAAGTTGTTGGCGGCCTTACGGCCGAGGGTCGTCACGGCAGCGATGCAGACCACGGCGATGAGCGCCACGAGGAGTGCGTACTCCACGAGGGAGGCGCCCCGCTCGGTCTTGGTCTTCGCAACGAGGTAGGCGGAGATGAATTCGAAGCTGGTCAACATGTCGGATATTCCTTGCTTGGGGTTGTGGTGCTTTCCTGGGTCGCCATGTCGATCGTGCCCGTAGGGATCATCGTTCTCAGGCTCGCAAGTTGTATCGGGGTGGCAGTGGACGTTCTTGAGGTTCTTGAACGGGTTACTCGGGTGATTTGGTCCGTTGGCCCACAAACCGACGTCCGGGCTGGTCCGAGGGGCCTACCGCGCTCGGGTCGCTCACCCACGCCTGACACGCGTAGAATCTGACGGCTCGTCAGATTCAGCCGAATCACTCGTTACAACCCGGAGGGAACCATGGGCTTGCTCGAAGGCAAGGTCGCAATCGTCACCGGTGCCGGTCACGGCATCGGCCGTGGGCATGCGCTGGAGCTTGCCAAGCACGGGGCCAAGGTCGTCGTCAATGACCTGGGGGTCTCGGTCACCGGCGACGGCGGCGGTAAGGACGCCGACCTGACGGTCGACATCATCAAAGCTCGCGGAGGCGAGGCCGTCGGCAACTACGAAAACGTGGCCGACTTCGAAGGTGCCGGACGCATGATCCAACAGGCGATCGACACGTACGGTCGCCTCGACATCCTGGTCAACAACGCCGGCATCGTGCGCGACTCCACCATCGTCAAGATGAGCGAGGCCGATTTCGACGCGGTGTTCAACGTGCACGTCAAGGGAACCTGGGGTCCCGCCAAGCACGCCGCCGAATACTGGACTGCGCAATTCAAAGAGACGGGCAAACCGACCGGTGGCCGCATCATCAACACGACCTCGGGCGCTGGGCTCACCGGCAATTTCGGCCAGAGCAACTACGCCTCTGCCAAAGCCGCGATCGCCTCGATGACCCAGACCCTCAGCCTCGAGCTCTTCAAGGCCGGCGTGACGGTCAACTGTGTTGGCCCAGCGGCAGCGACCCGCATCACGGGCACCATGCCCGGCGCCCCGAAGGTCATCGAACCCGACGAGGTGCCCGAGGACGAGTGGAACCGGATGGACCCGGCCGTAAGTTCTCCGCTGGTGGCCTGGCTGGCCTCCGACGAGGCGGATCACGTCACCGGTCAGGTCATCCGAGCGGTCGCCGAGAACATCATCTTGATGAAGGGCTGGAGCGACGGCCCGACCATCAACAACGGCTCGAAGCGTTGGGACGCCACCAAGCTGGGTGCCCAGCTGGCCACCGACGTGTTCTTCACCCGAGCCCCCGGACTGCGGTACTAGGGGCGAGCCCTGAGTTCCGCGCCGACCAACGCAGCGGTCGTCGCCGACGCGCTGCGCGCACTTGGGGTGCAGCGTCACTACGGCGCGATCGGCGTGGGGGGGGGCGCGCAACTCTGTCGAGCGTCTCCCCCCCCCACGCCGATCTCGCGCTCCTGTGCGCTGATGCCGACGGCAGGATCGGCACCGGTTGGGGTGCGGCGCTGCTGGATCAGCAGCTCTTGCATCTGTCCTCGCAGCCCGGAGGAACCGCTCGCCCGCGGGTGGTCACCGGTGTCGAGGAACTCGTACACCTACTCGTCGAAGCCGAACTCGACCGAACCCCGCGCACGTTGGCCTTCGCGCTCGATTTCGATCTCGACGCCCCGGCCCCGACCGACGCGGACTTTCGAGGCCGCCCCGACGGCGGTGTCGCGTCCACCCTGTCGCCGTCCCTCGAAGGCCTCGACATCGTGGTGGTCGTCGGGCCGGGCGTCAGCCGAGAGGGGCGTGAGACGATCAGTGAGTTCGCGGCCCGCGGTGGCTTCGGTGTATTCAACACCTTTGGCGCCAAGGGAGTGTTTCGCTGGGACTCACCGTTTCACTTCGGCACGATCGGGTTGCAGGCCCGCGATGTCGAACTCGCCGGACTCCGAGACGTCGACCTGATCATCGCGAGCGGGCTCGACCCGGACGAGTTCGACGCGACACAACTCGTGGGTCGAGCGCCGGTCGTCGACATCGCGGCGTGGCAACTTCCGCTGGCGCTCGCCGACTGGCCACGCAAACACCGGCAGGTTTCACAACGGCCTCCGCTGTACGGACTGCTCGCGTCGGTCGTGCAGCCGCTCTATGAAAGAGAGGGCGCTCCGATCTCGCCGGCGCGAGCGGCGCTTCACCTGTCAGGGGCCGCTCCGGACGGTGGGGTCGTGGTCGCGGACGCAGGGATGGCGGGGTTCTGGATCGCACGAGCCTTCCCGACCGGCATCGAAAACTCGGTGGTTGTCCCAGCGCTCGACCAACCGGGGTTCGCCGCCGCAGCAGCATTCGTCGCGGGGCTGGCTCAACGACCGTGCGTCGCGGTCATCGATGGCCCACCAGACGATTCGACCCTGATGGTGCTCGAGGCGGCGGCGCGACACCAAGTGCCGGTTCAGGTGCAGGCCTGGGTTGACGGTGACACCTCGGTCGACGAGCACCTGTCGTTGACGCAGCGGGCCTTCGGTTCGGACGAGCCGCACCTCGATGTGGTTGGCGTCGATGGATCGGCGACCGAGTTGCTGCTCGATGTGGCTGGGGAGATCACCGCGTGGGGGGCGGGATCGGGAAGTTGAACGCTGATCTCCGGTCGGGAAATTGTGCGAGTTTCCTCGAAATCATCCGATGAAGATGCGGAGGTGTTAGAACAGGTTCTCATTTTGGGGACGAACGGGGGACGGGAGGTGTCGTGTCGCTGACGAAGCCACAACAGGACAGGCGTGAGCGAATGTTGAACGTCGCCTCGCGGTTGGCGCGCGAGGGCGGCTACGACGCGGTGCAGATGCGTGCGGTGGCCAACGAAGCCGACGTCGCGCTCGGGACGCTGTATCGGTACTTCCCTTCTAAGGAACATCTGCTCGTCTCAGCCATGCTTCGTCAGATCGAGTCGCTGCACGAGCGGTTGGCGGTGAAGCCGCCGCAAGGACTAGCGGCGATGGAACGCCTCGTCGACGTGTTGCGTCGCGCGAACGGAGCGTTGCAACGTCAGCAGCAATTCACCGTCGCCGTGGTGCGGGCGCTGGTGTCGGGCGATGAGTTGGTGGCTCCCGTCGTGCGCGACGTGCGCGACCTGATGGGCGGCATCATCCTGTCGGCACTTGAGACCCCCGACTCCTCGGAGCCGTCGGTGCCCACGCAGCGAGCGCTGCTCGTCACCGAGATTCTCCAAGAGGTCTGGTTGTCGTCGCTGGTGGCATGGATCAGCGGAGTCGAGCCGGCGTCGTCGGTGGACCGTAAGCTTGAGGCAGCAGTGCATCTGCTGTTCGGGGAGGCGTAGTAGGACCATGGTCGTTGTGGAAAGTCCCAAATGGGAGCCGTTCGAGCGGCCGGTGCCCGAAGGCGTGTCGGGTATCGATCTCCCGCTCGGGCGAAGGCTGAAGTTGCCGCGGCGGGGAACCACCTTCTATCGAGAGGTTCCCGGGCCGACCCCGGATGCTCCTACGGTGGTGTTGTTGCACGGATGGGTCGCGTCCGGTGGGCTGAACTGGTTCAACGCCTTCGCACCGCTCAGTCAGCATTTTCGTGTTATCGCACCGGACTTTCGTGGACACGGGCGCGGAATCAAGAATCACCGCAGGTTCACCCTGGCGGCGTGTGCCGACGATACCGCAGCGTTGTGCCGCGAAATCGGCGTCGAACGCGCCATCTTCTGTGGCTACTCGATGGGCGGGCCGATCGGGCAGCTCATCTGGAAACGCCATCGAGACCTCGTCGAGGGGCTGGTGTTCTCTGCGACGAGTTCGATGTTCGTGCCGGGCCTTCAGCAACGCCTGCTGTTCGCCTCATCGATGGCATTGCTCGCCGGCACCACCCGCGGTACCCAGGTGGTCACCAGGCTTCCGTGGGTGGTCCGCTCGCATTTCCCCAAGGGCCTCCGCGAGGTCCAGACCGGACGGCCATCGCGAATTCAGATCTGGGCCGCGCAGGAGTTTCGCCGACACGACATGCGCTTGGTGCTCGAGGCGGGAACCGCTATCGCTACGTTCTCGTCGCGGCGTTGGATTCACGAAGTCGATGTGCCGACCACGGTGTTGTTGACGACCAAGGACCGGGCGGTCGCCCCGACGGCGCAATTGCACCTAGCGTTGGCGATCGACGGTGCGAAGATCCAGCGTTTCGACGAGGGCCACACGTCGCCGGTGCTTGAATCGTTCGGAGATGCAATTACCGGAGCCTGCCTGAGCGTCGAACAGTCGATTCGACGCAAGCGCCGGTCCTCGGACCGGTCGACGAAGAGGAGCAACTGATCGCCATGGCCATGGCCACTGAACTCCACACCTACAACCTTGCTGATGTCTGGGAGGCGGTGTCGGACCGAGTGCCCGAACGCGTCGCAGTCATCAGCGAAGGCCGCGAAGTCACCTACGGCGAGCTCGAAGAGCGCTCAAATCGTCTCGCCCACGCGTTGTATGAACACGGTGTCCGCGCCGGTGATCACATCGGGGCGTATCTCGTCAACGGCATCGAGTACTTCGAGGTGATGCTCGCCGCGTACAAGCTCCGGGCGGTACCGGTGAATATCAACTACCGCTACGTCAAGACGGAGTTGGAGTACCTGTTCAACAACTCCGACGCGGTGGCCGTCGTGGCCAATGAGGAGTTCGTCGAACGCCTCGTGGAGACCGCCGGGGCGATACCGAAGGTGCACACGGTGCTGATCGTTCGCGAGGGCGACTCGGCAGGCGATCTCCCCGAGGGTTTCGTCGACTACGAGGAGGCGATAGCCGGGGCCTCCGCCGACCGCGACTTCATCGAACTTGTCGGGCCCCGAACCAACGACGACGAGTACGTGATCTACACCGGCGGGACCACCGGCATGCCAAAGGGTGTCGTGTGGCGCCACGAGGACATTTTCTTTGCCGGGATCGGTGGTGGAGATCCGATGCGGCTCAACGGGTTTGTGTCCTCGCCGGCAGAACTCATCGACCGCATCATCGACTTTGAAATGTTGACGCTTCCACTGGCTCCGATGATGCATGCAGCCGCGCAGTGGACCTCGTTGTCGTGGCTGTTTTGCGGCGGCAAGGTCGCGATGGTTCCGGGAAGCTTCGATCCGTTGAAGACCTGGCAGATGATCGAGACCCATAAGGTCGGGCTGGTCATCATCGTCGGCGACGCCATGGCGAAGCCACTGATCGATGCTTGGGATGAACACGGCCCCTTCGACATCTCCTCGATGTACGCGGTCGGGTCCGGTGGTGCGCCGCTGAACCCCGTCTACAAGAAGCGACTCTTCGAGATTGCTCCGAATGCGATGATCACCGACGGCTTCGGGTCCTCGGAGACGGGCGCCCAGGGGTCGCATCGAATCTTTCCCGGCGACGAAACCGACGGGAAGACCCGGTTTTCTCCCATGGACGCAGGTACCAAGGTCCTCTCCGACGACGGCCGCGAGGTCGAGGCCGGTTCGGGGGTCGTCGGCAAGGTGGCGCTCACCGGCCACATCCCGCTTCGGTATTACAACGATGAGGCCAAGACCGCCGAAACCTTTGTCGAAGTCGACGGCACGCGTTGGGTGGTGACCGGCGACATGGCCACCGTCGAGGCCGACGGGGTCATCACCTTGTTGGGCCGTGGCAACCAGGTGATCAACACCGGGGGCGAGAAGGTGTATCCCGAGGAGGTCGAGTCGGTGCTGCGCACGCATCCCGACGTGTTCGACGCCGTCGTCACCGGAGTCGCAGATGAACGATTCGGACAGTGTGTTTGCGCGGTGGTCGCCGTCGTCGATGGTGCGGAGGTCACCCTCGAGGGGCTCCGCGAATACGCCCGTTCGGAGCTTGCCGGTTACAAGTTGCCGCGCGAACTCGTTCTGGTCGATCAGGTGGTCCGGTCACCGGTCGGCAAGGCCGACTATGTGTGGGCGTCGACCACAGCGAGTGCCGCGCTCGGCTCACGTTCGTGAACGAGCGACCCGGTGCGCTTGCCGGGATCAAGGTGATCGAACTCGGTTCGCTCGGGCCGGGGCCGTTTTGCGCAATGATGCTCGCGGATCACGGCGCGGATGTCCTTCGGGTCGAACGGCCGGGCGGCACCACTGCGTCGCCGATCGCCAAGAGCGACCGGTTTGCCGCGTGGGACGTCATGAGCCGCGGTCGTCGCAGCGTGGGAATCGATTTGAAGCACCCGCAGGGCCGCGACCTGATCAAGCGGCTCGCCGCTGACGCGGATGTGTTGATCGAAGGGTTCCGACCCGGGGTTGCCGAACGCCTCGGGCTCGGCCCCGATGACCTCCGCGACGCGAATGAACGGCTGATCTACGGACGGATGACGGGCTGGGGGCGCGGCGGTCCGTTGTCGCCGCGTGCAGGCCACGACATCAACTACCTGTCGATTGCTGGCGTTGCGGCGCACATCGGGCGCAATGGCGAGGTCCCGACCCCGCCATTGAACCTCGTCGCCGATTTCGGCGGCGGTGCGATGATGCTGGCGTTTGGAATCTGCGCGGCATTGGTGTCGCGCTCGGTGAGCGGGCTCGGCCAGGTGGTCGACGCGGCGATGATCGATGGGGCAGCGTTGTTGATGGCCCCACTCGTCGGCGCACACGCGATGGGGTTCTGGTCCGAAGAACGTGGCACGAACCTGCTCGATTCGGGAGCGCCGTTCTACGATTTCTACGAGACCTCCGACGGCGGTTACGTATCGGTCGGGGCCATCGAGCCGCAGTTCTTTGCTGCTCTGGTGACGACGCTAGGGCTCGACGACTCGTGGTGCGGCCGACAAAACGACGAGGCGGCGTGGCCCGCGTTGCGTGCCGAGTTGGTCGAGCGCTTCGGGTCGCGGACTCGCGACGACTGGGCCGCGATCTTCGCCGAGGTCGATGCCTGCGTTGCTCCCGTGTTGACGATGGCGGAGGCCCCACATCACCCCCACAACGCTGCGATGCAGAACTGGATCGAACTCGGCGGAGTGCGACAGCCAGCCCCGGCGCCGCGGCTCGAACGCACCCCTGCCCCCATGCCGACTCTGCCGGAGGCCCCTGCCGCGAGTACCGACTCCAAGCTTGTCGACTGGGGTGTGACGGCGAGCGAAGTGGCGCGGTTGCGTGAGGTTGGGGCGATCGGCTGACCCGTCGCAGCGGAGCGGGTTGCTCTGCGTGACAATCAGCCGAGGAAGCGGCCCGGGTTGTCGCCCTGGGACAGCGCTGCGACGACGGTGACGGCGACCGCGCCACCTAGAAGTGCGACCCCGATCATGCGCCACAGATAGGGTCGTCGTGCCAGCAGCGCCCACCCGAACCCCAACAGTGCGCCGACGAGCAGCGACAGCACCACCCACCATTTGGAGACAGCAAGCGCCTGCCAGATGAGCTTGTCCCGATGGGCGACAGCGTCTTGTGCGATCGAAGCGACCGCATTGCCGTGGACCGCAGAGGTTGAAACGGTGGGGGTCTGGTCCGGTTGGGTTGCCGCGGCGACCAGCCCGACGAGGTCCATGTCGGGATTCAGCACCGGGGTCCCGGGCAGGCAACAGCCCGCCTGTACGACCACGTTGAGGCGGCCGCTCGTCGTGTCGTAGCCGGAGGCAGTGGCGTCGAGAATGGAGTCGGTGACGACGTGGAGCATCGCGCCGGCGGCGACGGCCGGGCGAACGGCACGAAAGCCAGCGCCGTCGAGTCCCCGGCAACGCAGTGCGGCCACGCCCCCGCGGGGTGACCGTGCGGCGACGTAGCAGTCGTGAGACGCCTCGGTGGAACCCATCCGTTGGAAGGTTGCCTCGCTCCCCAACGGAAACGCTCGTTCGTCGGCGAGCGGTATGACCACGGCCATCTTGTCGCCGGAGAGCACGACGGATCCGATGGACTTGGCCGACGGGGTTGCTTCGGGGGCGACGGTACCGACGTTGGAGAGAATTTCGGTCTGATCGACGGGCACTTCGCCTGCGGCGGTCGAGGCGCCAGCGGGTACGAATCCCGCTCCGGTTGCCCAGGCGAGGATCAGCGTCGCGATCGCGAAGCGAACACGACGCTCAGGCCGAGACGATTTCTGGGGCGCCGAAGGTTGCCTGCATGTCATCGTCGAAGATGGTAGCCAGGCAGCGCTTCGGAAACCCCAGTGCGCGCAACTCGTCGGCGAGCGGGTGGCCGTAGCCGACTTCGACGGTGGCCCCGCCGAGTCGAACCTGCTGCTTCTGGGTTCCGTCGGTGGTCCAAGGTGTCCGGCGCACGATGCCGTCCTCGTCGCAGGTGTAGGCGTTCATCGGCATGGCGCGGCGCGGAACTCGGATGGGTCCGCGTTTCGCGCGCACGGTCATTACCACCTCGTCGCCGGATTTGAGCTGCGCGGTGACCCCGTCGCGGTCGAAATCGACGCTCAGATCGGCGACCCACTTCGGGAATCCCCAGATGCCGTAGCCGGCCTCCTTGGTGAATTCCCCGTTCACGGGAAGCCGATGGATGTAGGTCGTGACGGCCTTCCGGTTGCCGTAGTTGGCCGAAGTCGGGGTGGCCCCGCTGTCGTGCACCATGAACACCAGGCCGAGTTCGGTGTAGGTGCCGAGGTCGTTGTCGATGTAATCGACGAGGGCCAAGGTCACGATCGCCTTGCCTCCGAGTTGTCGGACGACCTTGAGGCCGGTTGGTGCCACCATGCGTTGGGCGGCGTTGTGGTCGACGAGAAACATCACCGCGGCCTGTTTGGCCTTGCGCACCAGAACCGGCATGGCGACGCGTTGTCCCATGACGAGGTAGCTACCGTCCGGCTGAGGGGTGAGTCCGGCCATCAGCGATCTCCCTTGGCGAGGTTGACGGCCCAGGGGTAGTCCGGCTTGCCCGAGGGTGAGCGCTCGATGTGGTCGACGACGGTGAGTTGGCGCGGCACTTTGTATCCGGCGACGAAGGACCGGCAGTGATCTGCGAGCTGGTCGAGTTCGGCTGTTTGGCCTTCGCGGAACTGCACGACGGCGGCGACGCGTTGTCCCCACCGCTCATCTGGCACGCCGACGACGATGCAGTCGTACACGGCCGGGTGGTCCTTGAGCGCCTGTTCCACCTCTTCGGGGTGGATCTTTTCTCCGCCCGAGTTGATGACGGTCGAGCCCCGACCGAGCAACGTGATTTCCCCGGAGGGTTCCCATCGTGCGTAGTCTCCGCTAACCGCGTAGCGCTTGCCATCGGCGGCGGTGATGAAGGTTTCTGCCGTCTTCTTGTCGTCCTTGTAGTAACCCAGCGGTATGTTGCCGCCTCGCCCGAGAATGCCGGTACCCAACGATTCCGGGGCCAGGAGGCCGCCTTCATCGTCGAGGATCACGGTGTCCTCGCGAGGAGTCACGGTCGGTCCGCCGTTGGGGTTCTGCGCAGCGCCCTTGCCGACGAAGCGGATGCCGGTGGAGCCGGACTCGGTGGATCCGATGGCATCGGTCATCACCAGATTCGGAAACAACTCGAGGAAGCGGTCCTTGATCGTGGGGCTGAAGATCGCGGCCGAGGAGGACAACGCGATGAGCGCCGAGGTGTCATAGGTTCCGGGGTTGGCCTCGAGGTGTTCGACCAACGGTCGGCCCATGGCATCTCCGGTGATCATGATCGTGTTGACCCCATCGCGCTCGACGGTCGCCCAGACGTCGTGCGGGTCGAACTTGGGGGTGACGACGATCGTGTTGCCTTGAAGCATCTGCCCGAGAGATCCGAGTTGGGTCGCGCCGTGCATGAACGGAGCGATGAAGAAGATCGACAGAAAGAAATCGTTCGCTTTGGCCTTGTCGGCCATCTCGTGATCGCTGTCCACCCGCTCGCCGGTGACCGAGTTGATGCCCTGCCCGAGAGCGAAATACACGTCCTCATGGCGCCACATGACCCCTTTGGGCATCCCGGTCGTACCGCCGGTGTAGATCATGAAGATGTCGTCGCCGCTGCGTGTGGGCAAGCCATCGCGCGACGGGGAAGCCGCGGCGGTTCCCTCGTCGAGGCTCACCGAACCGAGTGCGGCGAGGACCGGCGCGTGAGTAGCTGCCGCGCCCTCCTCGGGGAACACCTCGTAGTGAACGAACGTCGTCAGAGCGGGAATTCGCTCGCTCACCTCGGCGATGAGTGGAGCGTACTGGGCGTCGAATACCACCGCCTTGAGGTCGGCGTTGTCGAACAGGTACGTGAGCTCGTCGGCGACGTAGCGGTAGTTGATGTTGACCGGAACGGCACTGATCTTGAAAGCGCCCATCATGGTTTCGAACCACTCGAGGCTGTTCTGGGCGTAGATGCCGACGTGGTCGCCTGGCCCGATGCCGAGTTCGGTCAGAAGGTGTGCGACGCGATTCGCCCGCTCATCGAGTTCGGCGAAGGTCAGCCGCCGATCGCGATCGACTAGCGCGGTCCGTTCCGGAACCGCGTCGGTGATGTGCTCAAAGAGGTCGGCGAAATGGTAGGCCATGGCCGAAAATCTAGAGCACTGCTGGGTTGGGCTGTCGAATGAACGTTTGTTGAGGCGATCGGGTCGACGGTCAGTCGTTGGACGCGGAGGTTTCAGTTGGCCCCGGCCGAGCGGCCGCGCGCTTGGTGGGCGTCCGCGTGGCGACAACTTTCTCGGGCGCTGCGTTCTTCGCGGGAGCCTTCTTGGCGGCGGTCTTCTTCGCCGGAGCCTTCTTCGCGGGAGCCTTCTTCGCGGGAGCCTTCTTGGCGGCGGTCTTCTTCGCCGGCGCCTTCTTCGCGGGAGCCTTCTTCGCGGGCGCCTTCTTCGCGCGGACGGTGTGGTGCGGCTCGCCGCGATGTGCGATCTCGCTCAACTCGTCAAACGCATCCTGAACGTGCTTGGCGAGGTCCCAGACGTCGGGGACCAGGAGCGGATCGGCGAGGAAGCCGAAATCGATGTGGCCCATGTAACTGAGCACCGTGACGTTGAGGCCCGAACCTTCCATGATCGGACCCATCGGATACGCGGCGACGAGTTCGGCGCCCGCGAGATACAACGGGAACGGTGGTCCGGGAACGTTGGAGATGACGAGGTTGTGGATCGGGCGGTGCATGCTCGCCAGGCCCATCGACGAATACAGGCGGGAGGCCATGGCGAACGTACGAGGCGCTGCCCATTCCCCCCACTCGGTCAACATGCGTGCACCGATCGCGTTGTGTTCCGCCTTCGCTCCCTCCGTCGAGGTGGAAATCGTGCGGAGCCGTTGAATCGGATGGTCCAGATGGGTCGCCAGCGAGGTGAACATGGCAGAAACGCGGTTACCGCCGGCGCCCACCTCGTCCTCGTGGCGAACCGAGACCGGACACACCGCCACCAGCGGCGTGTCCGGGAGTGAGTCTCGTTGTTCGAGATAGCGGCGTATCGAACCCGACACGACCCCGAGCACGACATCGTTGACGGTGATTCCCAAACGGTCCTTGATCACCTTGGTCTCGTCGAGCGGAATGCGCGCGAACGCGACACTTCGCTGCGGGGAGATCGCCGCGCTCCACGGCGTGCGCGGCGCCGTCAACGGCACGGCGCCGACCGAACCTGCGGGGTCGCGCCGGTTGCTGACGACGTTCGCGACGCTTTGCACCGTGCGCCCCACGAGCGGCACGGTGCGTGCCGTGCGCCGCAGTCGCGAAGCGAACGCACCGAGGATCATCTCGATATCGGTGGGCACGGCCTCGGGTGGGGTGGGCACGACCTCGGGTCGGGGTGGCGGCGACGGTTCGAGGTCGTACAGCTCGGTCATGATCTCCGCGCCGGAGGCCCCATCGATCGCAGCGTGGTGGACCTTGGCGACGAAGCCGATGCGGTCATGCTTCAGGCCCTCGACGACCCAGACCTCCCAGAGCGGTTTGGTCCGGTCGAGTGGCACCGACGCGATTTGGGCTGCGACCGCCGCGAGTTCGCGTCGCCCACCTGGCTCGGGGGCGGTGATGCGGCGGACGTGATAGTCGGGATCAAAATCGGGATCCTCGACCCACATCGGATGGTGCAGCTGGAACGGAACTTCGACGAGGCGTCGGGTGAAGGCCGGAATCGAATGGAACCGCCCGACGATGTGATCGCGAAATGCTTCGAACGAGTAGCCGTTGGGCATGGTGGAGGTGTCGTAGATCCCGGTCATGCAGACGTGCATGTGCGCACTCGGCGTCTCCAGGTAAAGAAATGAAGCATCGATTCCTGACAGTCGCTGCATGAGCCCCCCTCTAGGTTCGGAGCCTGATTCTGCCAGCGTTTCGACCTTGCGGGACGAAGAACATGCGAGAAATTCTCGAGCCGCGAACTTCGTTCCGGTCCGCGAAGATGGGGCGATGGAATCAATCCTGCGTTCAGCGATCATCTGGTTGGTCGCGGTGTTCAATGCCCACCGCCCTCGCATCCGCAACCTCCCCTTGACGATCCCGTCGTTTTTTGCTGGCTGGATCGTCACCGAGGCCGCCGGACTGTTCGCCGCCGGACGGGTCGTCCACATCGCTCGAGCCTGGTGTCGCGGTCGCTATCGCAGCGCTCAGGGCAAGGTGGCGCTGGGGCTGGATGTCGGGGTGATCGCCGGATTGGCGGCGCTCGTCGCTGCGGGGCGTCGCGTCGATGAGGAGATGGAGGCGGCGTTGGCTCCCCACGTCGACCGGGACTTTGTGGCCGACCGCCCCTCTTCAGTGCGAAGGGGTGCGGTGTTTCCGGTGATGATGGGGGCGTCGACCACGAAGATGACGCGCAATGTCGGATATATCGATGAGGCGCGCTGGCGCAACACCCTCGATATCTACGAACCGAAACACGGCGACGTCGTCGATGGCGAGTCCGCTGTGGCACCCCGGCCGGCGATCATCGAGGTGCACGGCGGCGGATGGGTGATCGGCAACAAGAACCAACAGGGCCTGGCGCTGCTACATCACATGGTCAAGCAGGGGTGGGTCGGGTTCAACGTCAACTACCGCCTCGCGCCGAAGGCCAAGTTCCCCGAACAACTCATCGACTGCAAGCGGGCGATCGCCTGGGTGAGGGCGAACGCCGAACGCCTCAACATCGATCCCAACTTCATCGTTGTGACCGGTGGATCCGCCGGGGGCTATCTCACGGCGATGATCGCGTTGACCGCGAACGATCCCGAGTTCCAACCGGGCTTCGAGGATGCCGACACCAGCGTTGCCGCCGCCGTCGCGTTCTACGGGGTCTACGACCTGGTCGACGAGGATCACACGATGGTGCGATTGTTCGCCGAGTTCATGGAACAGATGGTGGTGGGTTCGTCACGCGTCGAAGATCGCGAGCGTTGGGACCGCTACAGCCCGATCCGTCGCGTGCGCCGGGACGCGCCACCGATGCTGATCCTCCACGGAACCGCCGACACCCTCGTTCCGGTCGAACAGGGCCGCGAATTCGTCGCAGCGCTCGCCGCGGTCTCCGACAACCCGGTCATCTACGCCGAACTAGCCGGAGCGAACCACGCCTTCGACATCTTCCCTTCGCCTCGGTCGGTTCGTGTCGTCGAGTTCGTCGAACGGTTCCTCACGGGGCTCCGTCAGGGCGTGCTGCGGTGAATCGGGCGAGTGGTCAAGCTGTCGAGGGCGACGATCTGGAGCCGATCTGGTGGCCGTCGAACGACGCGGTTCGCCGGTCGGCAATGCATCGGTTGATCTCGCGGTTGGGGTTCTCGAGCTACGAGGAGTTGCACTCCTGGTCGGTTGAACAGCCCGAGGGGTTCTGGTCGACGATGTGGGACGAACTCGCGGTGATCGGAGATCGCGGTGAACCCGTCGTTGTCGAGGGCGAGACGATGCGTTCGGCGCGGTTCTTCCCGCAGGCTCGACTCAACGTTGCCGAGAACATTCTTCGCGGCGGACCAGGGCCCGATGACGATGAGGCGTTCATCCTGAGCCTCGACGAGCGCGGTGGCCCGGCGCTCACGTTGACCCGCGGGCAGGCCCGAGCGCAGGTCGCGCGGATCTCGGCGGCGTTGCGAGCCGATGGGGTCGGTGTCGGCGATGTGGTCGCGGCGTGGATGCCCAACGTTGCCGAAACCGTGCTGGTGATGTTGGCAGCGGCGTCGATCGGCGCAACCTTCACCTCCACCTCCTCGGACTTCGGTGTCGACGGGGTGCTCGATCGGTTCACCCAGGTGAACCCGACGGTGCTCGTCTCCGCCGACGGCTACCGGTACAACGGCAAAGAACTCGATTGTCTTCAACGCCTCGGCGAGATCGTCGCCGGGTTGCCCTCCCTGCGCCGAACGGTGGTGGTCTCGGTGCTCGGAGTCGGCGAGGCCAACAAACCCGGGACGGGCCTCACGAGGTACGAGGACTGGCTGGAGCCGCATGAGGATGCGCAGCTTCGCTTCGAGGCGCTTGGTTTCGATCACCCCTGGTACGTGTTGTACTCCTCGGGCACGACCGGGGTGCCCAAGTGCATCGTGCACCGAGCCGGGGGTGTGCTGTTGCAACACCTCAAAGAGCACCGGTTCCACGCCGGGATCGAGGCGGGCGACCGGGTGTTCTACTTCACGACCTGCGGTTGGATGATGTGGAACTGGCTGGTCTCCGCGCCAGCGCTCGGCGCAGCGATCGTGTTGTACGACGGGTCGCCGTTTCACCCCGGTCCACAGCGTCTCTGGGAACTCGCTCAGCGTGAGGGGTTCACGTTCTTCGGAACTTCGGCGAAGTACCTCGATTCCATTCGGAAGGCCGACTTCGACCCGCGACAGGTGGGGGACCTCCCCGATATGCGCGCCATGGCATCGACCGGATCGCCGCTGTCACCGGAGACGAACGCATGGGCGGTCGCCCACCTTCCCCCAGCGGTCCACCTGGGGTCGATCTCGGGTGGCACGGATCTGTGCGCGACCTTCGTGGCCGGCGACCCGAGCGCCCCGGTGTATGCCGGCGTGATCCAACGTCCGACCCTCGCGATGGCGGTGGCGGTGCTCGACCCCGACGGCCATGAGGTGGCGGCCGGCGAGCGCGGCGAACTGTGCTGCACGGCACCGTTCCCGTCGATGCCGTTGGGGTTTGCGAACGATCCCGATGGCGAACGGTACCGGCGCGCGTATTTCGAGCGAGACCCACACGTGTGGCATCACGGCGACTTCGCGTCCTGGACGGCGCAGGGCGGAGTGATCATCCATGGCCGAAGTGACACAACGCTCAACCCGGGCGGGGTCCGAATCGGCACCGCGGAGATCTACCGCCGGGTCGAGGAGATACCGGAGGTCGTCGAATCGCTGGTGTTCGGCCAGGACCACGAGGACGATTCTCGGATCGTGTTGTTGGTGCGTCTCGCCGCGGGTGCGGCGTTTGGAGAGGAACTCGTCGCCCGCATCCGGCACGTGATCCGTATCGGGTGCACCCCCCGACACGTCCCAGCGGTGGTGATCGCGGTCGACGACCTGCCGCGGACGCGCTCGGGCAAGTTGGCCGAATTGGCGGTCTCCGACGCGGTCAACGGTCGCGAGGTTCGCAACACGTCCGCCCTCGCCAACCCCGAGGCGATCTGGGCGATCGCCCGACGCCCGGAATTGGCTAGTTGAACTCCGAGCCGTGTCCGCCGGCGGCGGGGCCGTCGGAGTTCAGAGATTGGTTGCGTTTCAGTCGGCAGGTTCGAGCACGAAGACCGGGATCCGGCGGTCGGTCTTTTCTTGGTATTCGTCGTAGGGCGGCCATTCCCGACAAGCGATCTCCCACCACGTCGCACGCTCCTCGCCGTCCACCTCCCGCACCGAATACTCGTGTTTGCGCGGACCGTCCTGGATCTCGGCTCGAGGGGTGGCGCGCAGGTTGTGGACCCATTGCGGGTCGCTCGGTGCGCCACCCATTGAGCCGATCACGGCGAAGTGGTCGCCGGCGCTCACCCGCATGAGTGGGGTCTTGCGCAGTTTGCCCGACCTGGCACCCACGGTGGTGAGGATGACGCACGGTCGACCCTCGAGAAATCGACCTCGTTCACCGCCGGTCGACTCATACTCCTCGACCTGTTTGGCGATCGCTTCCCATGGGCTGGGCTCGTAGGTTCCCTCCAACACGTCGCTTCCTCCTCGGCGTTGTCCAACGGCTGGTGTGTCCGTGTGGTGTTCGACCGGTCTAGCTCATCTCGAGGCCGCTCGCCCGCTCGGCGACGGCGGCGGCCGCTTCATCGGCATCGGTGAGGCGACCGGCCCGGTTCTCCTCGAGGAGCCACGTGAGGAGTTGTCCCATTCGGGCGTCGCGAGGAATGCCGAGTGCGGCCAGGTCGTTTCCGTTGAGGACGGGGCGCTGTGCCTTGAACGCATCGCTTTCGACGAGATCGTCCGATCGAGTCGTCAGCGAGTCGACGCTTTGGTGGACCCGTCGGTGGACATGGGCGTGTCGCGAGGTGACGTCGCTGTGTGCGAGGCGGATGGCGTCGTGCCAGTGATCGCCGGCGTCGACCCGGATGCGCCGCACCGACGAGTCCGTCCACGAGTCGAGATACGCCTGGGCGCGGGCGGCGCACAAGATGGTGGTGATGACCGCCTCGGGGTCGACACCCCAACGTCCGAACCGCTTGCGGATGAGTCGGGCTCCGACGATCTCGTGGCCGTGAAAGTTCACGGTCGAACCGTCGACGTGTCGGGTCAGGGGCTTGCCGACATCGTGGAAGAGCGCTGCGAGCAAGGTCGTGTCGCTGGCGTCGGCGCCACACTGGGAGATCACCTTGATCGTGTGGGCGAAGTTGTCCTTGTGGAGGTCGCCGGCGGGGTCCTCCGACAGGGTCTTCAGGGCCCATACCTCCGGCAGTTCGTCGCGATGGCTGTAGAGGAATTCCTCGAGCTCGACCGGCGGCAGGCGGAGCGCGGCGATCAGTTCCTGGTACACGTCGCTCCTTGTCGGCGTTGTTGACAGCGAGTGATTCTGCCCGCCCCGACCGCCGTTCGTCAGATCATTTGACTCAGGGTCGCGCCGGGTGTTCGTTCGCAGGATGGTGACGGACGTAGTCCAACAGTCGATCGACGAACTGGTCATCGAGGGGAAGGTGGCTGATGTACTGCCGTGCGAAGAGCGGCCCGGAGAGCAATTCAGCGACGAAGCCCGGGTCGGCATCGGAGGCGATCTGGCCGGCGTCCTGTGCGCGGACGACCAGCGACTCGAGCACTGCGCGGCGCTGGCTGCTGCGCAGAGTCTGCAAGTTGTAGATGGTGTCGTCGCGATTGGCGGCGTCGACGAGTGACGGCATCACCCGACCCCACTCGCTCGATCGGAGGCTCTCGGCGAGTTGGTGGACGAGATGGCAGATGTCGTCCCATGGATCATCGGTGTGGCGAATGCTCGCCGGTCGGCTGACGGTGGTTGAGGCCTCGTGCACGATGTCGCCGAGGCTCGGCCAGTGGCGATAGATCGTGGTGCGGGCTACACCGCTGGATTTGGAGATGGCGTCGATCGAGATCCCGGCAAATCCACGTTCGGCGAGCAGGGTCAGCGTCGTGGAGAGCACCGCCTCGCGGGTGCGGCGGATCCGCGGGTCGACACACATGTCGGGATCATGGTGGTCCGGAGTCATCAGGAACTCGCAGCGGCCGGACGGTGATCGCCGGCGTCTTTGGGCATGAACGTCCCGACGATCAGCCCTCCGATCACCGCGACACCGAAGGCCGCCAGGAACGCGTTTCGGTTTCCGGTGATGAACGACTCCCGGGCGATCGCTCGGATCCCCTCGGCCTGGTCGTTGGTGATCGTTCCCTCGGCGAGCCCGCGGTCGACCACGCCGAACGCGACGCCGATGGATTCTTCAATTGCATGACGCGGGCCGTCCGGGATGGGAGATCCAGCGAGCCGGTCGACGATCTTCGAGGCGTAGCCGGTGCTGAGGAACGAACCCATCAAGGCGATGCCCAGAACCCCGCCGACCTCCCGGGTGACGTCGTTGACCGCGGATCCCACCCCGGCCTTTGCCAGGGGGAGCGAGCCGACGATCACGGCGGAGGTCGGCGCGGTCATGACCGCCATGCCAACCGCCAACAACACGAGACAGATCATGATCACCCAGTACGGCGTGTCGACGGTGAAGCGACTCATGATCAGGTAGGCGACAGCGAGCGTGGCGAACCCCAGACGGACGTTGTTGTGCACGCCGATCTTGGCGACGAGTCGCGGGCTGCGGGGGGCGACCAGCACCATCACCACCGCCTGGGGCAGCGTGCGCAGGGCCGCTCCGAGCGGGGAGTAGCCCTTCACGAACTGCAGGTAGAGGGTCAACGCATAGAACGTACCGAACATGCAGAAGAACGCACACGTGATGGTGAGGGCCCCGACCGAGAAGCCGCGGAAGCGGAACAGCCGCGGGTCGAGCATCGGTTGGGCGGTGCGTGATTCGTAGGCGACGAAACCCAACCCCGCTACGAGGCTGAGGCCGAGCGCGGCCAGCACTCGAGCTGAGCTCCAGCCGTACTCCGGCGCTTCGATGATGCCGAAGACCAGCGAGCCCAATGTGACGATGCTGAGGACGACACCGACCGGGTCGAGCGCATGTCCGGACGGGTCTTTGGACTCGGGGACGCGCAGGGCGACGAGGGAGAACAACAAGATGGCGATCGGGACGTTGATGAGAAACACCGCTCCCCACCACAGGTCGGCCTTGAGGATCAGCCCCGACAGCAGTGGTCCGAGCGCACCACCCGCTCCCGACAGCCCCGCCCAGGCGGCGATGGCCTTGGCGCGTTCGTGCGGAGGGAACACGTTGGTGATGATCGACAGGGTCGCCGGCATGATCAACGCGGCGCCGATGCCCATGACCGCTCGAGCGGCGATCAGTGCATTGGCGGAGTTGGCGAAGGAGGCCACGAGCGCCATGGTTCCGAAGATGACGATGCCGATCTGCAGCGCCTTCTTGCGTCCGAAGCGGTCGCCGACGGCTCCGGCGGGCAACAACAGCCCCGCGAAGACCAGGGCGTAGGAGTCGACGATCCACAGTGTCTGGGTGGGCGACGGTTCGAGGGCCTCGATGATCGTGGGGATGGCGACGTTCAGGGAGCTGACTGCGGCGACGATCGCCACGAGGCTGACGCACAGCACCGAGTGGATCTGCCAGCGGCGTGCGTAGATGCCGGGATCGATACCGAACGTATCGTCGGCGCCCGACGCGATGGGGTCGTGGTCTGCCGGAACGGCTCCGGTCGGGGAGGCATCGTGGGCCATGGGTGATGCGGCTTTCTGGCGGGGATGGACCGACCGACCCTAGATGTGGCGTCCGGGGTTTCGCAACAGTTCTGTACTGTTTCGCTACCGGACCCTCTTGAAACGCCCTGTGCGGGAGGGTTCAGCCGAGGGCCTCGGCGATGGCGCGCGGAACGTCACCCGGACCTTCCAGCGCAATCAGGCGGGCGCCGGTCGCTGCCGCGAGCGCTGCGGCATCTTCGGTGTCGCTCGCCGGTGCGAGGATGACCAGCTCGCCGAGCGAGCGCAACGCGGCGGCATCCTCGGTCGGGTCGCCGCCGGAGGTGGAGCGGGCATCGGACAGCAACAAGGTGATGCGGCGCGCCGCCTTCGAACGCTCGAGTTGAGCCTGCGCAGTTCTCGCAGCGAGTCCGAGGTCGGTGACGCCGTGGCCTCTCAGTTGCAACACGTCATCGGCCAAATCGTCGCCATGGCGTTCCTCGTCGATCGCCTTGGCGACGACGGCGGTTCCACTGAACGCGACGACCGCCGAGTGGTGGGGGTGGCGATAGGCGACCGCGGCCGCGGCGAGCGCCGCGGCCGCGAGACGCTCGCCGCGCATCGAACCGGACCGGTCGACGAGCAGGCACACTGCGGTGTCCGGGCGGACCCACGATCGCACAGTCAACTCGTCCAGCGATACCGGCTCCCCGGCGGCACGTGCCGCGGAGATCGACTCGAGACTGGCGTCGAGGTCGACGTCGCCTTCCGCGACCGACGCGCGGCGCGAGCTCAAGCGTCCGATTCCGCGACGGGCGGCACCGCCGGATTTCGCGAGGTCGACGATGATGCGTGCCGCCAACGCCCGTGCCTGGGCGCGCAACTCGGCGTCGGTGGCGGTCGCCATGTCCACGAGCAGGGTGAGCGCCTCGTCGAGGTCGTCGTCCATGAGATCGCCGAACGCCCCGTCGTCGAGGACGCCGACCTCGGGGCTGATCTCGCTGAAGCGGTCGTGGCGTTCGAGGTCGCGGCGGGCGGTCGTGCGCCGTGCCGCCTGGGCGATGGCTTCGCGCGCTTCGTCGCCGTCGATCACCCGCGTCGAGTCGTCGCCACCGCCGGAGGGTGGCGGTGCGCTTTTGGGCCGCCGTCGTGTCCCCCGTCCGGTTCGTTCGAAGCCGGGTCGTGCGCGTCGCGAGGGGCGAGGTGCTCGCGCCAGAGTTCGTCGACGATCTCGGCAGCCGAACGCGAGCACCCGTCGCGCACCCGTACCCTGCCCGACAATGCCAGCTGTGCGGCGTCGCGGGAGACCGCTGGATCGAAGGCGGCTGCGTTTCGCAACGCCGCGAGTTGTGCGGCGACGAGAACGAGGTCGATCGATCCGCGAACCGACGAGCCGGTTCGCAGGTCCGGGTGTCTGCGGGTAGCGCGGACGATGTCGACGGATGCAGCGATGAACTCGGCGCCGACCATGTCGGTGGCGTCGCTCGTCCGGGCTTCGACGATCGCCCGCTCGTCGGCCACCTCCTGATATCCCATTTCGAGCCGACACACCCGGTCATAGACCGCTCCCGAGATCCGGGCGGTGCCGATCGCGTCGAACGGATTCATTGCGGCCACGAGACGGAACCCGTCGCCGGCGATAACGTTGCCGAGCCGCGGCACCTCGATCGACCCCTCACTCATCACGCCGATGAGTACGTTGAGGGTCTCCTCCGGGATCCGGTTGATCTCCTCGATGTAGAGCAACGAGCCCTCTCGGAGCGCGGCGGTCAACGGTCCGTCGAGGAACACCTCGGCGCGGTAGCCGCGCTCGAGGACGGCAGCGGGATCGAAGGTGCCCACGAGCCGCGCCGGGGTGAGTTCAGCGTTGCCCTCGACAAAGTGAAACCCCTGGTCGAGCTCTTCAGCGATGGAACGCAAAAGCGTCGACTTGCCCGTGCCGGGAGGTCCCTCCAGAAGAAGATGCCGTCCGGCCGCCAGCCCTGCGATCACCTGCTCGAGTTCGGTGCGGCGGCCGACCACTCGAGCGTCGAGGCGATCGACGAGGCCGCGGTGGTCAACGAAGGTCATCGGAGGGTCGTGAGAGGTGGCCGAGTGCTGCTGAGACGCGGAGCGGATCAGAACTCGATGATGCCGCGCAGGTTCTCGCCGGCGCGCATCGCCTCGTATCCCTCGTTCACCTGGTCGAGGGTGTAGCGCTTGGTGACCAGTTCGTCGAGCTTGATGTCGCCCTCGCGATACATCGACAGTAGTTCGGGGATGTCATAGCGGGGGTTGCCGGAACCGAACAGACTGCCCTTGAGTTCCTTGTTGAGCATCGCGAAGGTGAAGCTGTTGAGCGTGACCTCGCCCTCCATCATGTTGGCGACGGAGGTCATGACGACGGTGCCGCCCTTGGCGGTGAGGTCGAGCGCTGGCTGCACCAGGTCGCCCGTCATGACGCCGACGGTCAGGATCACGGCGTCACACATGTCGCCCCAGGTGAGGTCGGGGACGGTTGCCATCGCCTCCTCGATGCTGGAGAACGTGTGGGTGGCGCCGAACTCCATCGCCTGTTCGCGCTTGAACTCGACCGGGTCGATGGCGATGACGCGTTTGGCTCCGGCGAGCTTTGCTCCCTGAACTGCGTTCATTCCGATACCACCGCAACCGACCACCGCCACGTTGTCGCCGGGCTTGACTCCGGCGCGATGTACCGCCGAGCCGTATCCGGTGGCGACCCCGCAGCTGACCAGCGCCACTGCGTGCCATGGCAGATCCTTGTCGACCTTGACGACGGAGTTTTCGCTGACCAGCACGTGTTCGGCAAATGTGCCGACCTGACACATGCGCGACGCGGGGGTGTCGGTGCCGGCGATGTGGTGGGCGACGCGTCCGTCACTCATCATCCCGAGGTCGAACAGCTTGGCGCCCTCGTTGCAGAGGTTCTGGCGTCCGGATGCGCAGTACTTGCAGCGTCCGCAGCTCGGGATGAACGACATCGACACGTGATCGCCCACTTCGACGCTGGTGACATGCGAGCCGACGGCGAGCACGACCCCGGCGCCTTCGTGGCCACCGATGCACGGGTAGTGCGGCATCAACATGTCACCGGTGACGACATGTTCGTCCGAGTGGCACATGCCGGCGACCTTCATCTCGACGAGGACATCGCCGGGTCCGGGGTCGTCGAGGGTGATGTTTTCGATCTTCCACTCTTCGCCCACGTTCCACAGGACTGCTGCGCGTGTTTCCATCGGTTTCCCCCTTGTTGGATCGACCGCTCGGCCCCTGCACGAACGTCGAACGTTGTTGTCTCTTTCTACACCCCCCGATGGTGGGTCGGGGTGGCGAGGAGGTGTGAGGGAACAGATAGTTGGCATAGCACGATATATCGTGATATAGATTACTCCGGTCGATGGAACGTCCACGACCGATGAAAGGAGCACGTCATGAACACACGACGTGAGAATGAAGAAACTTGTGCACCGGCGATGTTCGTCTTCGGTGCAATGCCAACTCCGGGCCGGCCTGGCCGCGGTGCTCGTTGGTTTGACCCCGACGACCCTGGAGACCCGCGACGGTTCGGTCGGCGACCGCCTGGTCCGAAGGGTGGTGGGTCATTCGGCGGCGGCCCGCGAGGCGGCGGTCCGGGTGGGCGAGGAAGGGCGCGCCGAGGGCAGATTCGCACCGCGCTGCTCGCGTTGCTGGCCGAAGCGCCAATGCACGGCTACGAGATGATCCGTACCCTCGACGAACGCAGCGGCGGGCGGTGGCGGCCGAGTCCGGGCGCTGTGTATCCGACCCTGAGCCAACTTGAGGACGAGGGGTTGATCGAGGCGAACGAGTCCGACGGCAAGCGCGTCTTTCGGTTGACCGATTCGGGTCGCGAGGCCGCCGAATCGCTCGCTGCGCAAGACCGCGAACCGTGGGCCGGCGACGACGTCGCCGCCGGTTTCGAACTCCGAGGGCTCGTGGCTCAACTCGGCCACGCGGTTCGAGGGGTGGCAATGGGTGCCGATGCCTCGCAGCAGGCCAAGGTGGCCGAGGTGCTCGTGGAGGCCAGGCGGTCGATCTATCGAATCCTCGCCGATGAACCCACGGCGGATTCCGGTGATGAGGGCGGCGACGACCCCGACGGGATCGACGCGTAGGTGACGACGTCGGCGCGGCGAGCGGGGTACTTCGGTGTTGTGCCCCGCTCGCTACATCAAGCCGAGTTGGAGCCGGGCGGCGTCTGACATCAGGCCCATGTTCCACGGTGGGAACCACACCACCTCGACCACCACCTCGTCGACGCCCGGCACCGCGGCCACGGCCCGTTCGGCATCGAGGCGTAACACATCGCCCATCCCGCAACCCGGGGCAGTCATCGACATGTCGATCTCGATTCGACGTCCGCCATCGGCTCGTTGGTGTTCCTCACATCGATAGACGAGGCCAAGTTCGACGATGTTGACCGGGATTTCGGGGTCGTAAACCTCGCCGAGGGCCTCGAGCACCTGACTCATCTCGAAGGGGCCGTCGCTCCGGGCGCTGAGGCCGATGTCTTCGATCTCGATACCGAGCGCATCGGCATCGGCGCCGTCGATGCGCAACAGGGCACCCATCTGGTTTCGAACCGTGACCGAGCCACCGAGTTGTTGGATGATCGTGACCTCGGTGCCCTCAGCAAGGACCACGGGGTTGCCGGCGGGAACCGTCGAAGCGCGGGTGTCTCTGGAGACATGGATGGGGTTCCACGCCGCGCTCATGCGGTCCTGCTTCCGTGACGTCGTGCTATCACGGCATCGAGCCATTCTCGCAGCGATGTCGGCTCGACCGCGTCGAGGATCTCGGCAGCGAACGCCGCCACGAGCATCGAGCGGGCCTCGGTCGCCGGAATGCCGCGGCTGCGCAGATAGAACAACGCGTCGGAGTCGAGACGACCGACCGTTGCCCCGTGATTGCAGGCAACGTCGTCGGCGTAGATCTCGAGCCATGGTCGGCTGTCGGCCTGAGCGGCCGGGGTGAGCACCAGGTTCGGATTTGATTGGTCGGCATCGTTGCCGACCGTGCCGTGGCTCACGATGACATGGCCGCTGAACGAGCCGCGACCGTGATCGTCCACGATGCCCTTGAACCGTTGCATCGACCGGCCGTGGGAGGCCGCATGATCGACGGTGATCATGTTGTCGTGACGCTCTGATCCGATCGGGAGATACAGACCCTCGAGATTCGAGGTTGCGCCGTCTCCGCTCAGGGTGACTTCGATGGCATTTCGCACGATGTCGCCGCCACAGATGATGCTGCGCCCGGTGACCGTCGATCCGCGGGACTGCATCATGGCGGTGCGTGCGACGTGGATGGTGCCCTCGGGTTCGGCCATCAGCCGGTGGTAGGTCAGGGTGGCGTCGTCGCCAACCACGATTCGGGTCGACGAGTTCGTCACCGCCCGACCCCCGAGACCCACGAAGGACTCGATGACCGTGGCGCGGCTGCGGGGCCGGATCGCGATGACGGTTCGTGGGTGCGAGACCGAAACCGATTCGCCTGGGACTGCGAGGTGAACGACGTGAACGGGTACATCGGGGGTCGTATCGGACTCGACGATGATTCCTGCGACGTCGCGTCCTGCCGCCCAGTTGAGGGCATGGAAGCCGTCCGCAGGTTCATCGGTAGGGGGCAACTGATCGGGTCGGCGTCGAGGGCGCAGGTCATCGACCCCGGCGAGGACCAGCCCCTGAATCTCGGAATCGAGATCGGACAGTTCGCGAGCGAGCGCTCCGTTGAGGAACACCATGCGTGGTCCGCCGTGGCTTCCGGCCAGGCGGTCGATGGTCGCAGCATCGATTCCGGCAGTGGCGTGAGGACCAGGAGTTCCCTCGGCGATCACCCGGGCGATTTCATCGACCGGCGTGTAGCGCCACGCCTCTTGGCGTGGGTTTGGAAACCCGTGAGCGCGAAACCAGGTCCTGCCGCGCTCGGCTCGGACACCCGTGTTGACCTGCGGTGCGAGTCGGTCGAGCAGTGAGGCCGGGGTGGTCATGCGGCGCCACTTTCGGCGGTCAGGGAGTAGCCGTGCTCCTCGAGTTCGAGCGCGAGTTCATAGCCGCCCGAGTGGGTGATGCGCCCGTCGGCCAGCACGTGGACCCGGTCGGGTCGCACCGCTTCCAACAGACGCGGGTAGTGGGTGATGATCAGCATCGACCGTTGCGGATTCCGGAGGCGTTCGACCCCCGCCGCAACGATGCGAAGGGCGTCGATGTCGAGGCCTGAGTCGATCTCGTCGAGGATGGCCAATCGGGGTTCGAGCAGCGACATCTGCAGGAGTTCATTGCGCTTCTTCTCCCCGCCGGAGAACCCCTCGTTGACCCCTCGGCTGAGGAAGGCCGGATCCATCTCCAGCTGGGCCATGTGCTGTCTGGCGAGGCTGAGGAAGTCGACCGCGGAGACCTCGGAGACTCCCCGGCTTCGGCGTAGCGCATTCAGCGCGGTACGCAGGAAGTACATGTTGCCGACTCCGGGGATTTCCACGGGGTATTGAAAGGACAGAAACAACCCGGCGGCAGCGCGTGCCTCGGGGTCAATGGTCAACAGGTCGATCCCGTCGAGGGTGGCGGTGCCGCCGACCTCGTAGCCATCGCGGCCGGCGAGCACGTTGGACAGGGTGGACTTCCCGGCCCCGTTCGGGCCCATGATCGCATGGACCTCTCCGGGGCCGATCTCGAGGTCGAGACCCTTGAGGATCGGTCGGCCGTCGACCGATGCGGTGAGTTGGTGGATGGACAGCATCACCCCACCGCCCCTTCGAGGCTCACCCGCATGAGCGCCTGTGCTTCGACGGCGTATTCCATGGGGAGTTCATCGAACACCTCGCGGCAGAATCCGTTCACGATCATGGATGTCGCATCCTCCTCGGTCAGCCCCCGTTGTCGGCAATAAAAGAGCTGGTCGTCGCTGATCTTCGAGGTGGAGGCCTCGTGTTCGATCTCGGCGCTGTCGTTCTTCACCTCGATGTAGGGGAAGGTGTGCGCACCACAGTCGCCACCGATGAGGAGCGAGTCGCAGCGGGTGTAGTTGCGGGCGCCGGTGGCCGAGCGCAGCACCTTGACCTGCCCGCGGTAGGTGTTCTGTGCCCTGCCAGCCGAGATGCCCTTGGAAACGATCGTGCTCGACGTGTTGCGGCCGATGTGGATCATCTTGGTTCCGGTGTCGGCCTGCTGGCAGTTGTTGGTGACCGCCACCGAGTAGAACTCGCCGACGGAGTCGTCTCCTTGGAGGATCACGCTCGGGTATTTCCACGTGATGGCGGATCCGGTCTCGACCTGGGTCCAGGAGATCTTGGCCCGGTTCGCGGCGCGCCCTCGCTTGGTGACGAAGTTGTAGATCCCGCCCCTTCCTTCGGCATCGCCGGGGTACCAGTTCTGCACGGTCGAGTACTTGATGGAGGAGTCGTCGAGCGCGACCAGTTCAACCACGGCGGCGTGGAGTTGGTTCTCGTCGCGCATCGGCGCGGTGCACCCCTCGAGGTAGCTGACGCTGGCTCCCTCTTCCGCAACGATGAGTGTCCGTTCGAACTGGCCGGTCTCCTTGGCGTTGATCCGGAAGTAGGTCGACAGTTCCATCGGGCAGGCAACCCCCGCAGGGATGTAGGCGAACGAGCCGTCGGAGAACACCGCCGAGTTCAGTGCGGCGAAGTAGTTGTCGCGCGGTGCAACGACCGTTCCGAGGTACTTGCGAACGAGCTCGGGGTGTTCCTGAACCGCGTCGGAAAAGGAGCAGAAGATGACGCCGACCTCGGCGAGTTTCGCCTTGAAGGTGGTGGCCACCGATACCGAATCGATGATCGCGTCCACCGCGACTCCCGACAGGCGTTCCTGTTCGGCGAGGGAGATGCCGAGCTTGTCGAAGGTGGCGCGGATCTCGGGGTCGACCTCGTCGAGGCTCTTGGGGGCAGGGCCCTTTGGCTTGGGGGCGGCCCAGTAATACATGTCCTGGTAGTCGATCGGCGGGTAGTACACCTTCGGCCAGTCGGGTTCTTCCATGGCGGCGAAGTGCTGGAGCGCGGCGAGGCGCCATTCGAGCAGCCATTCGGGCTCGTTTTTCTTTGCCGAGATGAGGCGGACCACGTCCTCGTTGAGTCCTTTGGGGGCGCGCTCGGTCTCGATGTTGCTCTCGAAGCCGAAGGCATAGTCGCGTTCGATGAGCTGGTCGATGACGTCGGTCATGAAGTCTCCTCTCCAGGTACCGCTAATTTATCTAGTAATGGGTAGAGAAATCAACAGCTGAGAGGAGTGCTACGCCTCGGCGTAGGTCCAGTCCGGCCGTTTGTGCCGGTAGGTGTCGTCGTAGGTGGCGATTCCGTCGACGAGATCGACCAACTTGGCGAGCGGCCGGGAATGGCGTGGGCATCGGCCGCCCTCCAGGTGCTCGACGAACTCCTCGGGAAAGGAGCGCAGGACGCTGGCGACGACCCGTTGCTCCTCGGTGGCGAGGAAGCAGCGGCTGCCGTCGGTGACCCGCTCGAGCCATCCGCCGATGGCGGTGATGTCGTGTTCGGTTCCGGCCCCTGACTCGATCTGCGCCAGATGTTCGGTGATTTCTCCCGTTCCCAGTTTGCAGGGCGGGCACTGCCCGCAGGACTCGATCGACAGGAACCGCGAGAACTGCCAGACGGCATCGACCATGCACGCGTCGTCGTCGAAGACGATGAAGCCGGCCGAACCCATGGCGCTACCCGCGGCGGCGAACCCCTCGTAGCTCACCGGCGTATCGAGTTGGTCCGCGGTGAGGACGGGGTTGGCAACGCCGGAAAACACCGCCTTGACCGTGCGGCCGGGTTTCGTGGCGTGGCCCACGGCCTCGATGACCGCACCCAGCGGAGTACCCATCTCGACCTCGCCGACGTCGGGGTTCACGACATCGCCGACGACGGTCACGACCACGGTGCCCGGCGACTCGGTGGTGCCCATCGAGCGGAACCAATCCACACCTCTGGCGAGGATGTGCGGCACGTTCGCAAGGGTCTCAAGGTTGTTCACCAGGGTGGGATTCGGTTCGCCGAGTCGCGATCCGGACGCGCTCGGTGTGGCCTCCCACCCTTCTTGGGGCGACGATGCGAACAGGCCGTGTTCGTAGGGTGGGAACCAACGGGGCAGCGGCGGCTTGCCTTCGATCACTTCGAGCATCGCCTTCTCTTCACCGAAGAGGTATTCGTCGGGGCCGCTCACGATCGTCACGCTGTAGTCGGTGCAGATGCCCGCCGATTGCATCTCTCGGACCGCGCGGGTGATCGCTTCGACCTCGTGTTCGAAGGAGGCCTTGAGACAGAGAAACGCCTCGGTTGCGTCGACGGCGTGTGCAGCGACGAGCAGGCCCTCGACGACCTGGTAGGGGTTGGCCCGCAGCAGGGCGCGGTCCTTGAACGTGCCGGGTTCGCCCTCTGCCGCGTTGCACACGACGTAGCGGCGTGAGGTCTGTTGGCCGGCGATCCCCGCCCACTTGCGCCCGGTCGGAAAGCCGGCGCCACCCCGCCCGCGAAGGCCGGACGCGGTGATGACGTCGATGGTGGCCGCGGCTCCCAGGCGTTGGGCGGTTTGGATCCCGACGCCTCCGACGTCGGTGGCGAGGTACTCATCGATCGAGGTGATGGGCGTCTTGGGTAACAGGAACGCGTTCATGTCACTCCTCGGTTGTGTCGGCGGTATCCGCCGGGGTGCTCAAGGGCCACGGTAGGCCCCGGCCCGGCGGCGCGTCGAGATTTTCTCTAGTCTGAGACGGAATTTACTGCGGGAGCTCACCGACGCCGGGGGGACCGACCATGTCGACCATTCAAAAGCAAGCCCGAGCCCTTGGAGACCCGACCCGCCACGGAATCTTCATGCTGATCGCCGAGGCCGACCACGCCGTCGGCGTCAGCGAACTCACCGGGCACTTCGGCCTCAACCACAACGCCATCCGCCAACACCTTGCCCACCTGGTGGCAGCGGGCCTGGTGATCGAACGCAAAGGCCGTTCGGCCGGGCGGGGCCGACCGCCGCACGAGTATCTCATCGATCCGTCGGCGCAGAACCGGTGGGGGGTCGTCGGCTCCTACGAGCAGATCAGTCGACTCCTCGCCGAGGTCATCACCTCCGGCCTGGCGCCCGAGGAGGTTGGGCGACGCTCAGCGCAGCACCTGCGGGCACCGGACACCTCGGTCGACCCGATTGCCGATCTGAGCATCGCCATGGCCCGTCAGGGTTTCCAGCCGGAGGTCCGCGAGGTTCCCGGTGGTGCCGACGTCGTGTTGCACTCCTGCCCCTTCGCATCCACGGCGAGCGTTGCTCGAGAGGTGGTCTGTTCGATGCATCTCGGGATCGCAGAGGGGCTCATCGATGGGACCGACCTGCGGGTGGAGGAACTCGTCGCTTGCGATCCCGACAGCGCGAACTGCGTTCTGCGGGTCCGCTACGACGCGTCGACCGAACCGGAGCTTCGCCGCGGGAAGTTGACCCTCGCAGGGGACACGGCTCCGGACGAACCCGGATGAACCCTGAGCAACGCGCGCGGGAGCAGCGGCGGCCATACGGCGGGTGGTTATCCGTGACGGATCCACGCCAGCGCGATGCCGACCGGAGTGGACAACAGGACGGACCAAACCAGCAATCGGTACGCCAAACGCTGGCGCTGGAGTTCCGGCGGTGAGACGGAGACGCCCCGGAGGAACAGCAGCAGCGCCGCCGCCACGCTGAGCGAACCGACCGTCGTGAGCACCGGCGATTTCGTCAGGCTTCCCGCAATCGTCAACGCAGCGCCGAGGTTCCACGTGGTCAACTCGCTGCGCACGAGGTCGGGTTCGGGGAGGCTCGTCGCGATCCACCCCTGGCCGATGCCCAGGCCCAACTGCGCCACGCCGCCGACGAGCACCAGAAATGCGGCGAGCCATGACCCCATCGCAAATCCGGTCGGCCGCGTAACCGCCGCCACGAGGCCGCCGGCCACGATGCAGATGGCCCCGATCCAGGAGAACGCGCGAATCGCCGGCCAACGTTGCCCCAGACGAACCGCTGTGTGCGCGTCAGGGGTTGAAAGGGCGGTGTTGTCGATCGTCACCGGTAGGTGACCGGCATCTTCTTGATGCCGTTGAGCCAACCGGCGCGCAGCCGTCGCTGAGGGCCGGCCGACGCGATGTCGGGGAGGTGATCCGCGATCGCGTTGAAGATGAGATCGATCTCGAGCTTCGCAAGGTGCGATCCGGGGCAGTAGTGCACGCCGCCACCGCCGAATCCGACGTGCGGGTTCGGGTTGCGGCTGATGTCGAAACGGTTCGGATCGTCGAAGACCTCTTCGTCGTAGTTCGCCGAACCGTACAGCAGGCCAACCCGCTGACCGCCGGTGATCAACTGCCCACCGATCTCGACGTCTTCGAGCGCTGTGCGCTGGAAGATCTGCACGGGGGTACCCCACCGTACGATCTCATCGGCCGTGGTCGTCGGACGCTCCCGCTTGTACAACTCCCACTGGTCGGGGTTGTCGAAGAACCCCTGCATGCCGTGGCTGATGGCGTTGCGGGTCGTCTCGTTGCCGGCGACCGCAAGGATGAGGATGAAGAACCCGAACTCCTCGGTGCTGAGCACCTCATCGTCGGCGGCAGCCACCAGCCGCGACACGATGTCGCCGCGCGGGTTGGCCTTTCGGTCTTCGCCCATGACCGTCGCGTACCCGAGGATCTCCGCAGCGGCGACGGCCGGATCGACGTCGTAGTCGGGGTCGTCATAGGCCATCATCTGGTTGGACCAGTCGAAGATCTTCTTGCGGTCCTCCTGCGGAAAGCCGACCAGTTCGGCGATGGCTTGCAGCGGAAGCTCGCACGCGATGTCCGCGACAAAATCGCCCGACCCCTTCTCTTTGGCGTCGAGGATGATCTTTTCGGCCCACCGGCCGAGCAGGTCGTGGAGCTTGTCCACCGACCGCGGCGAAAAGATGCCCCGGGACACGACGCCGCGGACGCGGGCATGGCGTGGATCGTCCATGTTCAGCATCATGTGCTTTTGGACCTCGCGCTCCTGGTAGCCCACGGTCTTGCCGTCGAAGCGAGGAATTGCCGTGTTCTCCTCGCTCGACCAGCCGGTGCGGGCACACGACACGGCCTTCACGTCTGCGAGGCGCGACAGGATCCAGAGCCCACCGTCGTCGAAGCTGCTCTCCGCCGCGGTCTGTGCGTTCCAGAACACCGGCGCCGTGCGTCTGAGCCAGGCGTATTCCTCCAGCGGCACCCCGGTTGCGAAGATGTCGGGGTTCGTCAGGTCGTAACCGGCGGGTACAGGTACAGGCATTTGCGCGCCTCCCTCGTCGTCCTGTGGACAGCGCCTGTCTATCAAGCGGTCTGCCCCGTCACAACCGGTCGTTCGTCACCTCGATGTAGTGGCACGATGTGGAGGCTCTCACCTGTGCCCGGCGCATCCATCGCCCAGCGACCCCGGGCAGAGCCGACCACGAAGGGAACCTCGATGTTCGATTTGAATGCCTCGCTCGAATCCGGCCCCGGTTACGACAACGCCGAGGACACCTTCGGCAACGACCGGGCGCACGTGTTTCATTCGTGGTCGGCACAAAAGCTCATCAATCCGTTGCCCGTCGCTCGGGCAGAGGGTTCGTGGATCTACGACTACAAGGGCAACAGATACCTCGACTTCTCAAGTCAGCTGATGAACGTGAATCTTGGCCATCAGCACCCGAAGCTGGTCGCAGCGATCCAAGAGGCGGCCGGGCGTCTGTGCACCATCGCCCCGTTTCATGCCAATGCGGAGCGCTCGGAGGCTGCCCGCCTCATCGCCGAGGTCGCCCCCGACGGATTGGAGATGGTGTTCTTCACCTCCGGTGGTGCGGAGGCGAACGAAAATGCTATCCGGATGGCTCGGCTCCACACCGGTCGCCACAAGGTGCTGGCGGCGCACCGGAGCTATCACGGGGCAACCCACGGGGCGATCACCCTCACCGGCGATCCTCGTCGCTGGCCGTCGGAACCGGCGATCTCCGGGGTGGTGCGGTACTGGGGGCCGTATCCGTACCGATCCTCGTTCCACTCCCAGAGCCCGGAACAGGAGACCGAGCGTGCGCTCGCTCACCTGGAGGAACTCATCATGTTCGAGGGGCGCGACAACGTCGCGGCGATCATCCTCGAATCGGTCGTCGGCACCAACGGCATTCTGGTCCCGCCCCCCGGCTACCTCGCGGGAGTGCGTGAGATCTGTGATCGCTACGGCATCGTCATGATCGCGGATGAGGTGATGGCCGGGTTCGGGCGATGCGGCGAATGGTTCGCCGTGCAGCACTGGGACGTCACCCCCGACCTCATCTGCTTCGCCAAGGGGGTCAACTCGGGATATGTGCCACTCGGCGGTGTCGTGATCTCCGAGGCGATCGCGGTCACCTTCGCCGAGCGTGCCTATCCCGGAGGACTGACCTACAGCGGGCATCCGCTGGCGGCAGCGGCGGCGGTCGCCTCGATCAACATCTTCCGGGACGAGGACATCTTGGGACAGGCGCGTCGGCTCGGAAGCGAGGTGATCGGGCCGGAACTCGCGTCGATGTCTGAGCGGCATCGGTCGATCGGCGAGGTGCGCGGCCTCGGGGTGTTCTGGGCGATCGAGCTCGTGCGCGATCGCGAGACCCGCGAGATGCTCGTGCCCTACAACGCGTCGGGTGCCGATGCGAAGCCGATGGCCGAGATGGTGGCGGCGATCCGAGAGCAGGGAGTGTGGGCATTCACCCACTTCAACCGCATCCACATCACGCCGCCGTGCAACACCTCACCCGAGGATGTCCGCACCGGGCTCGCGGCGATCGACAAGGCGTTGGAGATCGCCGACGCGTTCGTGGCGTAGGGCGAACTCCGGCGTTTGACTCAGCGCTGGCGCGGCGAGCGCTGGTGGCGCCTTCAGTCGTGTCCCCCAGCCGATATCGAGGTTCTGGGCGCGCTACTTCTTGAACGCTGGCGGGTCGGATGTGACCCGCTAGCGCGCCCAGAACCTGCGGCCACTCTCCATGTGGATGGGTGCTGACTCGACTACGAGAGTGGGGATAGCCCCCGATCGAATTCGGGAGGTCGCCGGATCGAGTTGGCACCCATCTCGGCGTACGTTGACAGTCGTGAACAGCGCCTCGCCCACCGCCCCGGCTCCGGTGACCTCGAATCACCCGGATGCCTCGCAACCCGGTGCCATCGGTCGGGCGTCTCTGGTCGTTCGTCCGCTGCTCGCCCCGTTCGCACCCAGCACCTGGGTGGCATTCGCCTACCTCGCCGTCGATGCCATGTGGTCGTTGGTGACGACATCGGTGATGGTCGCGCTCGTGACCGCAACGGTCGCCACCGTGTTCTTCCCGCCGGCCGCCATCGCCCTCGCCGCGTTCGCGTTCGCCTTCTCGAACGGGTTGGCACGCGTGACCCGCTGGATCGCGGCGACGGCGCTCAACGAATCTCTGCCGAGCCCACATCCTCCCCGCGCAGCGGTGCATCCTCCCGCCACCATGACTCCCGCCACCATGACTCCTGGGACGGGGGGCGATGCCGCGCCATCGCCACCGTCGACCCTGCGTCAAGCCACAGACCGCGGCGTCGCCTACCTCAAACAAACGGGGACGTGGAAGGAGTTGATCTTCCACCTCCTTCATGCGCCGGTTTCGTGGCTGTTCTTCACGATCGCCGTCGCCGTGTGGGCCGTTGGCATTGCGCTCGTCCTCGTGCCTCTCTACACGCCACGGTCGCCTGGTGGAGCTGGAAACCTCTTGTTCGTGTCGCTCGACGGCGCTGTCGAATACACCGTCGCAGCCGGAGTTGGCCTCGCGCTCGTCCTGATCGCGCCCTGGCTCACTAGGGGCCTGTCGACGGTGCTGCTGTCGTTGACTCGCCAGATCATCAGCACCGACCTCATCGAACTCGAATTGCGAGAGCGCGTTGACACGCTCGAAACCACCCGCGCCGGAGCGCTTCATGCAGCAGAGGTTGAGCGGCGCCGGATCGAACGCGACCTTCACGACGGTGCCCAACAGCGACTGGTAGCGCTCGCGATGACGTTGGGGCTCGCCCGCCAAAAGGTTGACGGTGATCGCGAGGAACTCCGATCGCTGCTCGATGAGGCCCATGGCGAAGCGAAGGCAGCGCTCACCGAACTGCGCGACCTAGCGCGAGGCCTGCACCCGCCGGTGCTCACCGACCGGGGTCTCGCCGCCGCGGTTGGGGGGCTCGCCGCTCGAAGTCCGGTACCCGTCGCCGTCGATGTTCAGCTCGACGTGCGGCCACCTCGGGCGATCGAGAGCACCGCCTACTTTGTGATCTCGGAGTCGCTCACGAACGTCGCCCGACACAGCGGTGCGACCCGTTCGTCGGTGCGCGTGTTCGAGGTGCGCCCTCCAGGCTCAGGGAAGGACCACCTCGTTGTTGAGGTCGCCGACGATGGTCACGGTGGCGCCGGCGACCCGACTGCTGGCGCCCCGAGCATCGGCGAACCAGCAGCTCGCGGGCTGGAGCCGACGCAGCGTTCTGGCTTGCTTGGGTTGCGCGAACGGGTCGAGGCGGTCGACGGTCTGCTCACGGTTTCAAGTCCCCCCGGCGGTCCGACGGTGCTACGGGCCGTGTTGCCCGTCCCACCGCCGTCGCCGCCGACTCCACCGCCACCGATCGAGCCGTCGTCATCCCCGCTCGAATCTGCTCGCCGAATCACCGAAGGGCCGTCGTCATGAGAATCGTCATCGTCGAAGACTCCGTTCTCCTCCGCGACGGTATCGCCCGGTTGTTGCAGGACGCAGGCGACGAAGTCGTGGCGACGGCGGGTGATGCCGAGTCCGGACTCGCTGCGGTCGAGGCCTATCGCCCCGACATCGTCGTCATGGATGTGCGCATGCCCCCAACCCACACCGACGAGGGTCTTCGGGCTGCTATCGCGATCCGCGCCCGGCACCCGGAGATAGCGGTGCTCGTGCTGAGCCAGTGGGTTGAGGAGCGCTACGCGACCGAACTGTTGGCGGGGAGCACCGTCGGGGTCGGATATCTGTTGAAGGACCGTGTCGCTGACGTCGCCGAGTTCGTCGACGCCGTGCGGCGGGTCGGCACCGGCGGGACCGCCCTCGACCCCGAGGTCGTGGCGCAGTTGCTGTCGACGAGCCGTCACCGTAACCCGCTCGACTCGCTCACGCAGCGGGAGGCCGAGGTCCTCGCGCTCATGGCCGAGGGATGTTCCAATCGTGCGGTGGCCGCGGCGATGGTCGTGTCGGAGGGTGCGGTGGAAAAGCACGTGTCCAACATCTTCGCCAAGCTCTCGCTCGCACCGGCCGACACCGATCATCGCCGCGTTCTAGCGGTTTTGCGGTACTTGGAGGTGACCTCATGACGAGTTCGCACAAGCTCGCGCGTCCGGCGCTGCTTCTGGTCGGCGCGGTGCTGTCGTTCGGCAGTGTGGGCACAGCATCGTTCGCCATCGCGACGGGATTGGTCGCCAGCACCACAGATTCGACCGCCCGCTACGACGCGACGGCCATTGATCGCATCGTCGTGCACAACGCCGGTCGGGTGAGGGTCACGGGCGTGCCCGACGCGATCGAGTCCGCCGAGGCGTCCGGATCAGCGGAGTCCGCCGACGGGCCGGAGTTCCCGGCCGCCTCCGCGCCCGACGGCAACTCCGTTGCGCCCGACGAGATCACGGTTCGGCGCACGCTTTACCAGTCTTTTTCTGAACCGACGATCGACGACCACGTCGAGGGAACCACCTTGTATCTCGAGTCGCGTTGTTCAGGGCTGGCCGGTCGGATCTGTTTCGGTGACGTCGAGATCGTCGCCCCTGAACGGGTTGCTGTCGACATCGGCGGGAACGACGTACAGGTTCGCAACACTTCCGGCTCGGTCACGATCACGGTTCGAGCCGGAGGCGCATCGTTGTCGAACGTTTCCGGCCCGCTCGAGCTCGACATCTTCGGCGGCGGGGTGCAGGCAACCGGCGTCCGAAGCGAGCAGGTCTCTGCAACCCTCGTCGCCGGAGCGCTCGACATGGCCTTTGACGCGTCGCCGCTCAGCGTCGACGCCGCTGTCACTGGCGGCAGTATCAATCTCGCGGTCCCGTCCGATGCCACGTCCTATCGCATCGACTCGTCCGGCTCGACAACGGTGCTGGTACCGGTCGATCCTGCGAGCCGGCATCGACTCAACCTCTCAGCACGCGGCGGCAACATCCGGGTCGCCAACCGGTGACAGCACAGATTCTCGCCAGCTGAGACCTCGGTTCGGGCCTCCCCGGGCGCCGACTTCAGTCATAGACCATCAAGGAGCATCATGAACACCTCAGCCTTGCGCGCCCCGATTTCGGAGGTTGCGGCCACCGACACGGCGCTTCGAGCAGACATCCTCTCCAAGCGCTACGGCGACGGCCCCGGAGCTCTCGACGCGCTCTCCAACGTTTCGCTCAGCGTCGCATCGGGCTCCTTCGTGGCAATCATGGGCCCGTCGGGATCAGGTAAATCGACGCTGATGCACTGCCTTGCGGGGCTTGACACCCCCACGTCGGGCATGATTGAGATCGCCGGCATCGACATTTCCGGGCTTGACGAGCGCCGGTTGACCGAGTTGCGCCGTGACCGCATCGGGTTCATCTTCCAGGCGTTCAACCTGGTCGCGACGCTCACCGCCGCGGAAAACATCCGGCTGCCTTCGATGCTCGCGCGCACCCGGCTCGACGAGAGCTGGTACCACGAGGTCGTACGGCGCGTCGGGTTGGAAGGGCGCCTCGGCCACCGTCCCAGCGAACTGTCGGGCGGCCAGCAACAACGCGTCGCGGTAGCGCGCAGCCTCGTCGGCCGACCCGAGGTGATCTTCGCAGATGAACCCACCGGCAACCTCGACTCCGGCAGCGGCGACGAGGTGCTGCGCCTGTTGCGCAGCGCAGTCGATGAGGTTGGCCAGACCATCGTCATGGTGACCCACGATCCCGGGGCAGCGGCGTACGCCGACCGCGTGGTGTTTCTTGCGGACGGCAACGTCGTCGACGAACTCGAGGCGCCGAGCGCTTCGGCGGTACTCGATCGAATGAAGCGGTTCGGCGACTGATCCTCGACGGCCCGCCACAGCTTCACCTCCACGAACCAGGGACCAGGACCAACAATGCTCATCATCATCCGGCGCAATCTGACCGCACATCCCCGCCGCTATGTCGCCACCGTCGGCGCGGTGGCGGTCGGAATCGCCTTTCTGTTCGCCGTACTTGTCGAGGTCGCGACCTTCTCGCGCAGCTTCGACGACACCATGCGATCCTCGGTCGCCGGGATCGACGCGAGCATTCGCTCGGCGAATTCGATCTCAACCAACGAGGAGACCTACCGCGGCCACGTCCCGGCGGATCTGGCCGAGATCGCCCGTGCCGTCGACGGGGTTCGCATCGCCGAGCCTGCGTACAGCCGACCCGCGATGATCGTCGGATCCGATGGCGACACGATCGGCGGAAGCGGTCCGCCACAACTCGGGTTTGAATGGCGAGACGACCCCGATCTCAACCCCTTTCGGATCGCCGAGGGGCGCGCACCGCAGGGCCTCGACGAGGTCGTGATCGACCGGGCGTCGGCCAGGCAGGGCGACCTGTCGGTCGGCGACACGGTCGAGGTGCTGGTCCCCAAGCGGCTCCGGCTTCGCCTTGTCGGAATTGCAACGTACGGCACCGCCGAATCGGCCGGGCCCATGACCGCAACGCTGCTTTCTCCCGATGCCGCAGCGGAGTACCTCGCCGATCCGGGTACCGCCGCGTCGATCTCCGTCGTCGCGCTCGATGGAATCAGCCAATCTGAACTCGTGGAACGCCTTCGCACCGCGCTTGACGAGAGCGCTGCGGCCGGATCGCTGGAAGTGGTGACAGGGCAAGAGTTGCAGGATGAGGCGGCGAAGGTGAGCGAGACCTTCTCGACGATCGTCTCTGCGGTCTTGTTGACCTTCGCGTCCATCGCGCTCGTCGTCGCGGCGTTCGGGATCTACAACACCTTCGCCATCCTCGTCGCTCAACGGACCCGCGAGTCGGCGCTGCTTCGTGCCCTGGGAGCGTCCCGACGCCAACTGTCCGGTTGGACGCTCGGAGAGTCGTTCGCGGTCGGGGTGCTCGGCTCCGCTGTCGGTCTGGGATTCGGCCTACTCCTCGCCAGGATGCTGAGTTGGCTCATCGGCCGCGTCGGCTTCTTCTCGCTCGGCGACCATCTCGTCGTTTCGGCATCGTCGGTGATCATCGGTGCCGGTGTCGGTATCGTCTCGACGGTCATCGCCGCCATCGCACCAGCGCGTCGCGGCTCACGTATCGCACCGGTCGAGGCCATGCGGAGCGCGGCGATCGACGGCGGCAGTGTGGGGCGCCGGCGGACGATCCTCGGCGCAGCGTTGATGGCCGCGGGAGTCGGGCTCGCCGTTCAGGCTGCGCTCAGCGCCAATTCGGGTGCATCGACGCGGGCCGGCGTCGGGGCCGCGATCACGCTGCTGTCGGTCGTGGTCATCGGTCCGGCCCTGGCCCCGGCCGTGGTGAGGGTCATCGGTGCGCCCATCGCCCGCACGCGGGGCACCGCCGGATTGCTCGCCCAACGCAACGCCGTTCGTCACCCGCGCCGCACCGCATCAACCGTCACAGCGCTCGTTATCGGCGTCGCCGTCGTCACGCTGTTCGCCGTCGTCGCAGCGTCGCTGAACCGGGCGGTGACCCGGAGTGTCGACGAACAGATGGCCGGTGATGTGATCGTGCAACCGACGAGCTTCAGCGGGTCGGGACTCGACGATGCGCTTGTGGATGAGGTCGCCTCGAGTGATGGGGTCGACTCCTCGCTGCCCTTGTCGTTCATGCCGGTAACTGTCGGAGGCGAGACGGCCTTTGTCACGGCAACCGACATGGCTGCCGGTGCGGCGATGTTCGACCTTGGCGTGATCGACGGGTCGGTGGCGGGAGCCACCGGCGACGTCATCGCTGTGTCGGCCACGTGGGCGTCGGATCACGACGTCGCTGTCGGAGATGCGCTGCCAACCCGGTTTCTCGACGGAGTCGAGTTGCAGTTGCGCGTCGTGGCGCTCTACGACAACACGGCGTTCGCCGGGGACTATGTCATGCCAGCTGACACCGCCGGATCGCACTCGCCCGGCGTTTCGACATCGCTGGTGGTCTTGCGAGCCAGCGAAGGCGTCTCGGCGATCGAACTCGACCGCCGCATCGACATGCTCATCAGCGACGCTCCCGGCGTCGAGTCCCTCGACCGTGAGGACTACGCCGAGACGATCGGGCGACGAATCGACACGATGTTGGCGTTGGTGTACGGGTTGCTCGCGCTCTCAATTGGCATCGCCCTGCTGGGAATCGCCACCACGATCTCGCTGGCGACCATGGAACGGGTTCGAGAGATCGGCCTGATGCGGGCGCTCGGGCAGACCCGCCGCCAGGTCCGAACGACGGTGCGACTCGAGGCGATCATGATCGCTACGTTCGGCACCATCATCGGCTTGGCCGTCGGGATGTTCGCTGCGTGGGCTGTGCTCACGTCATCATCAGACGAACTCCTTCGCACCGTGTCGTTCCCCGTCTCGAGGTTGGTGATGATCCTGTTCCTGGGGGCTCTCGCCGGAATCGCCGCGGCGCGCCGGCCGGCTCGGCGGGTCGCACGCTTGGACGTCCTCGAGGCGATCGCCGCGCCGTGAGCGTGAGGAGCTGATTCAGACGAGGACATCCTGGGTGCGGAGCGTCGGCTTGGTTGCGAGGTGATCGGGCCGGAGCTCGCGTCGACGCCTGAGCGGCATCGGTCGATCGGCGAGGTGCGCGGCCTCGGGGTGTTCTGGGCGATCGAGCTCGTGCGCGATCGCGAGACCCGCGAGGTGTTCGTGCCCTACAACGCGTCGGGTGCCGACGCGTTCGTGGCGTAGGGCGAACTCCGGCGCGACGCGGCTATGCCTGTTCGCAGGCGATGCCGTCGTTGTCGCGATCGAGATGGCTGTTGAACTTGTAGTAGGTCTCCTCCACCTGAAAATCGGTGATTGGATTCGACCCGCTGGTTGAGTCGATGGCGCCGGGCAACCCAACTCCGTGGGGGAACTGAACGCGAAGCGCGTCGCAGTTTGGGAACTTCTCGCATCCGGTAGTGGTGAGTGCGAGCGCCATGGCGGCGAGGAGACAAAGGGTTCGCTTCATGTGGCTCAGGGTAAGGGTGTCTGCTGAGAATCCTCTGGGGCTCCTGGCCCATTTCCGACGGTGCCAAGACCGGTGTCGTTGTGCATGCCGGCAGTCGGCGTACAGCGACGAGTGAGATCAGCGTCGTCGGCGACGGCATCGCCGATAGGGTCGCGATCACAATCGACATTCGTCGTAGGGGGAGGATCTCGACGTGACCGACTTGGTGGTTTCCGTTCACCGCGCCAACAGCGCTGGCCGACCTCGCGGTACGAAAGCGGCGCGTCGTTTCGTCGAGGCGCTGTTGGCCGCGACCGCGCTCGTGGCCGTCACGGCCACGACCGTCGTTCCCGCCGGTGCATCGGCGCTCGACGACTCCGCCGAGGTGGAGGTTCAAGAGCCGTTCCTGTGCACCACCGAGTACAACGATCTCGGCCAGCCGAACGTCGACAATCAGGACCGGAGGGGAACCCCGGTGTACCCGGAGTCCGAGCCCGACACGCCGGATCGTTCCCAGGAGCCGCTCGGCTGGTCGAAAGACTGCCAGGCCGACACCCGTATCGAGTACCGCTATCGCAACACCGACGGTGAGGTGGTGCCGCTCAATGTTGGTGACGGTGTGGACGCGACGTTGCCCGCCGACGTCGCGTACCTCGCCGTCAGCGACCTTGTCGGTGCGGACGACATGGACCTCGGCGGGGACACCCGCATCCCGTATCTCTACCGCTACGAACGAGGAACACTGCCCGACACCCGCTTCATCTACAGCGTGGCGATGCTCGTGCCATTTTCGGAGGTCGTCTCCGGAGCCCCTGACGACAGTCATTGGAACGGCCGACTCGTCTACAGCTTCGGCGGAGGGGTCGGCATCGGCCATAGCCAGGGCTCCCTGTCGGGCGGCGACTCGCAACTCGATGAGGCGCTGCGCCTCGGCCACGCGGTGGTGTATTCGAGCGGCACCCGCACCTCGGTGCATTACAACCTGTTGCGAGGTGCGGAGGTCGCAAAGGAACTGAAGGCCCGTTTCATCGATCAACACGGCGAGCCGCTCTACACCGTCGGTATCGGAGGGTCCGGTGGCGGGATTCAGCAGTACGTCTACGCACAGAACGTTCCGGATCTGCTCGACGCGCTCATCCCGCAGTACGCCTATCCCGACATGACCACCCAGACGATCAATGTCGGTGACTGCGAGTTGTTGGAGTACTACATGGACGTCACCGCGGCCGACGATCCGATGTGGAAGGACTGGGACAACCGCAAGATCCTCCAGGGGCAAAACACCATCGAGGGGTTCAGCTCGGACTGGTCAGAAGCGACCGGTGACTCGGGCTCGAGCGAGTGCATCGAAGGCTGGCGAGGGGCCACACCGCTGGCGTTGAACCCGAACTTTGGACTGGCTGCCGACATGGATGACGCACTGATGCCGTTCGCCGGCGAGCTCTTGAGCCTCGCGGGGGCAGGCGACCCGGCGGTCCCGGAGGACTTCCCGGATATCGGAGCGATGTTGCGCACCTCCACCGACCGTTCCGAGTGGGTCGACTGGACCCATTGGGACGATGCGGTCGATGCGTACGGAACGGATCCGGCCACGGGGGAGGCGTTGGTGCCGTGGGACAACGTCGGGGTGCAGTACGGGCTGCGCGCGGTGGCGAACGGGCAGATCACTCCTGATCAGTTCCTCGATCTCAACGCTCGGATCGGGTCATGGAAGCCGGCTTCTGAGCAGGTCCCCGAGTCGTGCGGCATGGTCGCTCAGATGACCGGGGAGACCCTGGGTGCGTTCGCCGAGGCGGTAGGGATGTGCGAGGGCGATGAACTCGACCAGTACTCGTCGCGACAGATGAACCTCGAACTCGTCAACGGGGTGGCGCCCCGGCGCGAGGCGGACGTCGCCGCGATCACCAACGCGTTCGAGTCGGGTCTTGAGTTCGACGGAAAGCTCGGCCGTGACATCCCGATTCTCGACGTTCGCCACTATCTCGAGGACGAACTCGATATGCACAACGTCCATCAGTCTTTCGTCATCCGCGAGCGGATACGGCGGGCGATGGGTGCGGCCGACAACCACGTCGTGTGGTTCGCCGACGCCCGTCCCGGCGAGGACACTGAGGCAACCTCGGCGCTGCTCGATCGCGTGTACCGCGTGATGGACGAGTGGGTCTTGGCGCTTCACAACGACGCCGACGCCACGGCGGCGTCGTTGAAACCAGTCGAGGCGGTGGACGCGTGCTTCGCCACCGACGGCACCCCGATCGCGTCCGGCGACCACGTGTGGGACGGTGCGGTCGAACTTGTGCTGAGTGGCGAGGGAGCATGGACCTCCGCCGCGCCGCGCGAAGTCGATGGGGTGAAGGTCGGCGATTGTGCGTCTCAGTTCCCGATTCACTCGACGTCTCGCGTCGTCGCCGGCGGTCCGATCACCAACGATGTCTACAAGTGCCATCTCAAGCCGGTCGCGACGGCGGTGGCCGACGGCGACTACGGCTCCTGGACCCCTGACGAGTCCGAGATGCAGCGCCTCGAGGCGATCTTCGCGACGGGCGTGTGCGACTGGTCGAAGCGCTCGGTGGGTTACCCCGCCGACCTGGCCTCGGGCGGGGGAGCCGCCGACTCGGGCCCCGCCGAGCGTCCCTCGACCGACGACGACTCCGATTCGTTGCCGTGGATCTTCCTCGGCGCCGTCGGTGGGCTCATCGTGGTCGGACTCGCCCTGCGGCTCGTGGCCAGACGCGGTGACGGGTCGGAGGACCCGGACGTTGACATGATGGTTGATATGACGGCGGCGACCGAGACGAGTGAGTGATGTTTGAACAATCGGATGTGATCCGCACAGCGACCCGCCTGAACCCTGCTTGGTCCGATCCGGACGCGATCGTGTCGCTCATCCGCAGCGCGGGGCCACTGTCGCCGCTAGCGAACTACGCGGCCAACGATGCCGAAATGGCCACGCTGTCGACTCAGGAGAATTCCTTCACCCCACCGTGGTTCCGTCAGGACTTCGTTCGTGGCGGCGAGGTGCTCGTCGACGGGGCCGAGGTCATCTTCAATAATCCGAACTTCCTCGCCGCGGCCCGTGAACTCGCCGGTCCCGACGCGGTGCTGCGACCGACCGCGGTCTACGTGAACGTGATGGGTCCGACTCCGTTCGCGTTTCCTGCGCATCTCGACATCGCGGCGTTTCGCGGCATCACCCGCGCTCATTATCCGATCTGGCTGTTGAAGGTGATGATGTCATCAGGGCTGTTCGAGGAGTGGCGCACCACCATCTTCACGGCGGTGTCGTGGTTCTACGACGGCGAGGGAGGCGACTTCCATTTCTGGCCGGAAGGGCCGAGCGGAACCGTCGGTGTCGAGTCACCACCGTTCAGCAACGTCGGCGTCATCGCCGACAACGAAACCACCTTTCACGGGGTGGCGCCGCTTGGAGCACCCGGCGCGACGATGCCCGAGGGCCTGCATTCGGGATGCCACCTCGTTCGGGGCGACGGCGGTTGGGACATCGTCGACGGCGATCGGTTGGTCTCGCGCATCGATGATGCCGACGCACGAATCACGGTCTCGTGGAAGGCGGAGTGCTTCGCGGATGCGGAGGCGGCGCAGCGTGTCGACGATGGTGAGGACGCGCTCACGTTGGACATGGTCGTCGACCGGTTCCTCGACGACCTCGCAGCGCGCGGCATCGAGGCGGAGCGCCCCGCCGACCCATTCGGCGACGAGGCGTTCGTTGCGGTACTCGCCGCCGCCTACCCCGAGGTCGCCCCCGAACTCGTCGCCTGAACACCGGTCGAACTCCTGCGAAGCGCCACGGTGGTCGTGCTTACACTTCGCCCATGTCCTCCCACCCGTTCATGCGGCTGTGGCACCACGCCCGCCGTCACCGCTCGCGGCTCGTGCTCGCAGCGTTCTTTTCGACCTTCAACAAGGCGTGCGATGTCGCTCCAGAACTGCTGATCGGGGTCGCCATCGATGTGGTCGTGCGAGGCGACACGTCGATGCTGTCGAGGGTCGTCGGAGTCACCGATCGTTTCGATCAGCTCCTGGTGTTGGCCGCATTGAACGTCGCGGTGTGGATTCTGGAATCCCTCAGCGACTACATCGCGCACCTGCTGTGGCGCGGCCTGGCGCAGTCGATCCAACACGATTTCCGCATCGGCGCCTACCGCCACGTCCAGCAACTCGAGGTGGCCTGGTTCGAGGACACGACGAGCGGCGGACTCCTGGCGGTGCTCAACGACGACGTGAACCAGCTCGAACGGTTCCTCGATCACGGCCCCGACAACATCCTGCAGACCTTCTGGAACGTCGTGTTCGTCGGCATCGTGTTCTTCACGACCTCGCCGACGCTGTGGTTGTTCGCCTTCCTGCCGATCCCGATCATCGTGGTGGGGTCGATCCGGTTTCAACGCCGACTCGAGCCGTTGTACGCGGACGTCCGGGAACGGGTCGCGGACCTGTCCTCGCTGCTGTCGGGCAACCTCGGCGGCATCACCACGATCAAGGCGTTCACCGCCGAAGAACGAGAGGCCGACCGTCTCGAGGTCGTGTCACAGGCCTACGTCGACTCGAACCGGCGAGCGATCCGGTACTCCTCGGCCTTCGTTCCGCTGATCCGTATGGTGATCCTCGCAGGGTTCACCTGCACGCTGGTCGTCGGTGGACGAATGGTGATCGACGGCACCCTCGAGGTGGGTTCGTATTCGGTGCTCGTCTATATGACCCAACGGCTCCTGTGGCCGCTCACCTCGCTCGGTGAGACGTTGGATCTCTACCAGCGTTCGATGGCGTCGATCCGTCGTATCACCGACCTGTTGGAGGTGCAGCCGAAACTCGTCGGCGGACCCGACGCACTCGACGAGCCGGTTCGCGGTGAGGTGGAGTTGCGCGACGTGCATTTCGGCTACGGGAACGGACCCGACATTCTCGACGGCATCTCGATGCGAATTCCGGCGGGGCAGACCCATGCCGTCGTGGGGGCGACAGGGGCGGGAAAGTCGACCCTCGCCCGTCTCGTGTTGCGGTTTCACGACCCTCGATCGGGCGAGGTGCTGGTCGACGGCCGCGACGTGTCACAGCTCGGCTTCGTGTCGTTGCGCCAGGCCATCGGCTACGTCAGTCAGGACGTCTTCCTCTTCCAGGGAACGGTTCGGGAGAACCTGGCCTTCGGTCGTCCCGACGCGTCCGAGGAAGAGATCGTCACGGCTGCACAGCTCGCCGAGGCACACGAGTTCATCGAGGCGTTGTCGGATGGCTACGACACGATTGTCGGCGAACGGGGCCAGAAGCTCTCGGGTGGCCAGCGCCAACGGCTGTCCATCGCCCGCGCCATTCTTCGGGACCCAGCGATCCTGATCCTCGACGAGGCGACCTCGGCCGTCGACAACGAAACCGAGGCGGCGATTCAACGGTCGCTCGCCCGGGTGGCAGAGCACCGCACGGCGCTGGTGATCGCTCATCGCTTGTCGACGGTGCGCGACGCCGATCGAATCTGGGTCCTTGAGGCGGGCGGGGTGGCCGAGTCGGGAACCCACGACGAACTAGTTGCCGCAGGTGGCCTGTACGCGGCGCTGTGGCGGGTGCAGACCGGCGAGGTGAGCTCCTGAGCCTGCGCAGGTGGTCGCGTAGACTGGTGCACGATGACGGCACAGATACTTGATGGTGATGCGGCTGCAGCTGCGGTGAAAGACGACCTCCGCGGGCGGATTGCTGCGCTGGCGGAACGCGGGGTCGTGCCGGGACTTGGCACGATCCTGGTCGGCGACGACGGCCCGTCGCACAAGTACGTGGCGATGAAACACGCCGATGCGGCAGAACTCGCAATGGCGACGACCGACATTCGGCTGCCTCAGGACGCGACCCAGGCCGAGGTCGAAGCGGCGGTGGCGCAACTGAACGCCGACCCGGCGATCGACGCGTACATCATGCAGTATCCGTTCCCGAAGCATCTCGACTTCGCTGCAGCGATGGAAAAGGTGTTGCCGCGCAAGGACGCGGACGGGATTCATCCGTTCAACCTGGGTCTGCTGGTGATGGGCGAGGAGGCCCCCCTGGCGTGCACCCCCGCGGGGATCGTGAGGCTGCTTGAACATCACGACATCGAGATTGCGGGCCGCCATGTGGTCATCATCGGGCGGGGCCTCACCATCGGCCGCCCCCTCGCCAACCTGCTCAGTTTGAAGTCGGTTTGGGGCAACGCTGCGGTCACGGTGGTGCATACCGGAGTCCAAGACATCGGGCAGTTCACCCGCAGTGCCGACATCGTCGTCGCTGCGGCGGGCAGTCCGGCGATGCTGACCAAGGAGATGATCCGCCCGGGCGCGGTCGTCGTGGCGGCCGGGGTGAGCTTCGTCGACGGCAAGGTGGTCTCGGATGCCGCCGACGACGTCGCCGAGGTGGCGTCGTGGCTTTCGCCCCGCGTGGGTGGGGTCGGCCCGATGACGAGGGCCATGCTCCTGGCCAACACCGTGGCAGCGGCCGAACGTTCGACCGACGCCGCAGCGCTCGGAATCCCGCTGTGACCAGGATTTCCGATCTGTTGGCCGAGGGGCCGACGTTGTCGTTCGAGTTCTTTCCACCGGCCACCGCGGCTGGGGTGGACGCGCTCGATGCCGCAGTGGCCGAACTGGCGGTGCTCGATCCGTCGTTTGTCTCGGTGACCTATGGGGCCGGAGGGTCCAACCGCGATCGCACCCGTCAGATCGTCGCTCGGATCACCGAATCGCAGCGTTACCCGGCGATGCCTCACCTGACCTGCATCGGCCACACCCGCGAGGAATTGGTCGACCTCGTCGACGGCTACCTCGCCGCGGGAATCGAGAACATCCTGGCGCTCGCCGGCGATCCCCCGGCCGACGGATCGCCGGCGATCGGCGATTTCGAGCACGCCGCCGACCTCGTCGAGTTGATTCGAACACGTTCCGACGCAGCGGTGGGGGTCGCGGCGTTTCCCGAGGGGCATCCGCGTTCGGCGTCGCTGTCCCAGGACCGTCGCCACCTCGCCGCCAAGTTGCAGCGGGCCGATTTCGGCATCACCCAGTTCTTCTTTCGCTCCGAGCACTACTTGGCGATGCGCGACGATCTCGAAACGCTGGGCTGTGAGGTGCCGGTCCTGCCGGGTCTGATGCCCATGTTGAACCCCACCGCCGTCAAACGGTTCGCCGACATGAACGGGACGTGGTTCGACACGGCGTTGGCGGACAAGGTCGAGGCCGCGGATGAGTCCGATCGGCTGATGATCGCAGCCGATGCCGCCGCCGAGCTCGCCAATAAACTGATCGCGGCGGGAACCCCAGGGATCCACGTCTACTGCCTGAATCGGGCATCCACCGCGATCGCGTTGGTGGAACGTCTCACCGCATTTCGTTGATTCTTGCCTTGACCCGAGGCGGCGCGGCCCGCACAGTCGTTGCGGGAGCGTCGGACGGCGAACCCGGCGAGCCCTAGACGGTGAAGAACGGCAGTGAATGACGACGATACGATTCGGCCCACGGTGAGCGGGGCGAGGTCGAAACGACAGATTCGGACATCGGGCGGGGCGCCGGAACAGGCGCCCGCTGTTGTCATGGCCGTGGCCGCGTCGCCGCGCCGTCGCGTTTCGCAATGCGGTGGCACTTTGGTCGAAGCGCTGTTGGCGATCGCCATCTTGAGCATCCTGCTGCTCGGGGTCATGGCGGCACTGACCACCACGGCCACGGTGTCGCGGTCGACCGGGCAGATTGCGGCGACGCGGAGCGCGTTGTCCACGGTGATCGAGCGGGCAGGAGCCGCTGCGTACCCGGGGTGTGACGCTGCGGGAGCGGTCGATACGCGTTTGCATGACTCGACGAGCCGCTCGTTGGTCGAGGCGCCCGACGGATACGGATTCGAAGTGGTCGCTGTTGCTTCGGCGCACCCGCAGGCCGCCTCCTGTCAGGCCTCCACCAGCGCGGTGCTGGTGACGATTCGGGTGAGTCATCTCGACTCGGGTGAGGCGCTCGACGGTCAGGTGGTCATTCGGGATCGGGGGACGCCGTGAAAGCGCTGCTGGTCGCTCGACGTCGGGCGATGAACAGTCAGCGGGGGCTGACGCTGATGGAGGTGTTGTTGACCTCCGCGATCTCCACGATCATCGCGGTCCCCGTGCTGGCGTGGATGATCACGGCGTTTCGTACCGATGCCGTCGTTCGAGCGACCTCCACCCGCACACAACTCGTCACCCAGATCACCCAGTACTTCCCTCGGGATGTGGCCTCATCGGCCGGGGTGATCTACACCAGCGAGGGCGGCGCCGCCCCGGGCGTGGTCAACTACGACTGCGAAGCGCCTCAGGGCAACGTCGCGGTGTCGATGCGTACCAGCGATGGCGCCGGGCTGGTGGTGATCGCAGCCGTGGAGGACGAGGCCGGTTCAGTCTCGTTGGTGCGCCGGGTATGTGCGATCGGTGGGCCGGTTCTCAGCTCCACCGATCTTGGAACCGGCCTTCGCGGTGAGGCGTCGACCATCGTGCGCGCCGTCGCCCACAAGGGAAGAGCGTTCACCGATGACGAGGTCAGCAGCGTCGACCTGATCGTCGATCTGCCGAGCGCGCGGCCGGTTGTGGTCAGCGGTTCGCGCAAGGTGGGCGCGGACGCGGCGGGTGCCCCATGAAACGATTGCGAACGCACCTCGATCCCGCCCGGCGGTCTCGTCCGCAGGACGAACGCGGCTATGTGCTGTTGACGGTGCTCGTCGCCACGATGATCTTCGGACTCATCGTGGTGGCGCTGCTCTCGATGGTTCAGACCGACGCTCGTGTGCAGCCGACCTACATCAACTCCGACAAGGTGAAGCGGGCCCTAGATGGCGGGCTCCAGACCGGCATTGCCCGGATCAAGGCGGTTCCGACAGCGGCCTTGAGCGCCTCCACCGATCCATGCGTGGGGATGGCCGGTTCGAATGGCATCGAAATCGAAGGCCGCACCGTCGAGGTGTCGTGTGTGAAACGTGCTGACGCGGCGCCGATCTGGGTGCCGACGACGGGAGACGGTGGAACCGCCCTGGCCGTCACCGGACGGTGGCCTGCACGTAGCGACCTCAAAGAACAGCTGATGAAACCGACGTGGAGCGGCGGTGGTGGGTTCTCCGAAAACTGGGCGGACGGGTTGCTCGACGCGTTGGGCGTCGTCGAACCGAACACGCCGGGCTTGTTCGCGCTCGGGCCGAATCCCCCGACGGTGCACGGCGATGTCGCGGTGAAACACTGGTTCCTCGGTGCCACCCCGAAGGCCAACAGAAGCGCACTCGAGGTTCGAGGTTCGTTCCAGCAGGGCGACAACAAGGAAAAGGCCTGCAACCTGCTCAAGGAGTGGACGATCAAACCGTTGGGGGTGTCGATCCCGCTTGGCTTCATCGGTAACGTGGAGGCGACGGGAGCGAAGAACTGTGCGAGCCCACCGGCCGACTCGGAGTTCGATCGGCCCGACACTGATGGGTTGGCGGTGCGAACGCTCGATGCCGCGGCCTGTGTCGACGGCAAGGTCCTCGCCCTCGAACCCGGGCGTTACGGCCCCGATGCGGTGGCCGTGCTGAATCAGTGGCTCGCTCCCGGGCCGTGCCAGAACGCGGTGCTGTGGTTCCAACCCGGTACCTATCGCTTCGACGCGGGTGGGACGTTGACAATGGCCAACCTGGCGATTGCGGACCCGTCGATGCAACTCGTGTTCGGCACGTGGGCCGGCGCTGCGACGTGGACGCCGTTCACGCTCGGAGCCCCCCATTGCGACCCCGATTCGGCCGGGGTGTCGGTCACGCTGGGCGCGACGACCCGGATCGCCCACACAGCGGGCCGGATCTCGATGTGCGGCGACCCGGCGACGAATGCGTCGCCCACCCCGGTTCTCACCCAGCTCGATCCTCCGGCGACGATGGACGCCAGCGGGACGTTCCGTTGGGCGGTGGACTCGACGAGTGCCGAGCGTTGCACCCGGGTGAACGGGGAGGTCGACTGCACCGCTCCGATTCCCGTTCCGGAGATCACAGCGACGACCGGCGTTGCTCCTGTCGGCTTTCCCGCGGGCGGCGACGGGTGGGATAACAGCGAGGCGACCCGTGTATGGGACCGGATCGGGTGCGACGGGCCGTGCTATCCGGTGTGGAGGATGTCGGGCTGGGGTCCGATCAATCCGACCGGTGAAGACGCACCGTTGAGCACAGCGGAGATCCACCTTCGCGGGGCCTACACCGATCTCAACGTGTTGGATGGCAACACGAAGTTCTTCGCTGACGTGACCCTTGCCGATGGCACCAATTGCATCTCGGGTGTCGGAAACAAGGTGCCTTCGATCAACAACACCGCCGGAGATCTCGTCATCAACCTGTTGAACAAGGGTTATGGATGCGGGGCACTCATCGATTCGGCCGACGACCTGGTGGGGGCGAGTATCCAGATCCGCGGCGCCATGACCGGTTCGGGTAACGGGAACTTCCGCCTGGACTACGTCTGGCTGGAGTTCGCCACGAGGGTTCCGCGCGACCATGAGGTCCGGATGGATCGGGCCGGCGGGACGTCATTCACCGCGCATGGGGTGGTGTATCTGCCGACTTCGTTCCTGCGGGTCATCTGGGCCGATACCGCCGCTCCTGCGTTGGGAACCGATCTCCCGGTGGTCATCGGTCAGTTGGCGGCCGCTTCGGTGCTGAGCGCCACGGGTGAGGGCAGCAGTTGGCGGGTCGGATCGTTGGCATCGCGAAGCATCGCAGCGGTCGGGCGGAGTGTGACCCTGCAGGCCTCGATCGACGGCCGGCTCTTGGCGAGTGCGGATGTCACGATCAACGACTGGGATGTTTCGACGTTCAGCATCGCGGCCGCGCGAGGCCTCGAGACGGCCAACTGGGCGTATTGCAACAAGGAACTCACGCCGACCGCGACCTGTTCGACGCCCTGACCGCGCCCTGACGCCGCGCCCCAGCCTGTTCTCCGATAACCAGTGGTCGTGATCACGACCACTGGTTATCGGAGAACAGGCAGGCGGGAGGTCAGGGCGCTCAGCGGCCGGTGCCGGACCCGCCGGCGATGCTTCGTATCGTGCGAACCGCGACGCGCAGGTCGAATCTCAGGTTCTGATTGCGCAGGTAGAAGAACTCGTACTGCAGCTTCTCCAGAGCGTCGCGGTCGTCGCTCGCATAGCCGTACTTGACCTGAGCCCATCCAGTGAGGCCGGGGCGCACCAGGTGCCGGAGTTGGTAGAAGGGCAGCTTCTCGCTCAGTTGTTCCACGTAGTGCGGCTGTTCCGGTCGGGGACCGACGACCGCGAGATCGCCGCGAAAGATGTTGATCACCTGCGGCAACTCGTCGAGATGACTCCTGCGGAGGAACCGCCCGAAGCTGGTGATGCGAGGGTCATCGGCCGCGGTCCACGGTGTCCCATCCGGCCCGGCGACGGGGCCCGAGGTCATCGTGCGGAATTTCAGAATCGTGAAGGTCACTCCGCCCTTGCCGACCCGCGGCTGGCGATACATGAGCGGACCACGGTTGGCGACCAGGTTTCCGACCAGCACCACCGGGGTGATGCCGATGAGCACGACGAGGCCCGCCGCTGCGCACGCGAGGTCGAAGAGGCGCTTCATCCGGCCGTAGGTACTGCGGTGAACCTCTCCGATATCGAACAACAGCGACGTGCGCTCGAGTTCACTGAGCGGAAGTTTGCCCAGCCAGGTCTCATAGAACGCCTCCAGCGTGCGGATCCGAACGCCAGCGGCGTGCAACGAGGCGGCCTGAGCGATGATGCGGTCGTCGCCCTGGGCTAACCGGTCGAGGACCACGACCGTGGCCGCCACGTTGTGGACGGTTGCGATGAGCGGGTTGCGGCCCGGATCGCCGGAGGCGTCTGCGACGCTCAGTGCGGTGGCGATCGACGCGCTGCGTTCGGGCGAATCAGCCAGGTCGTCGAGCAACCGCGCCCGCTCGGCATCGGTCGACACGAGCAGGATGCGGTCGCGCTGTTCCCCCCGTTGATCCCCGCGCCGCACGAGTGCATTGGCGAGAACCTGGATCGGCAACACCATCAAGACGGTTCCGAACACGACGAACCTGGGGAGCAGCGCATCGCCGAGGACGAGTTGAACCGCCGACATGCCGAGTGCGGCCGCCAGCGCTGCAGCGGTCGCATGAAAGAACGCCGCGCGCGCCGATCGAGGCTGGTCGGGGAGGCCGAGCGCGTACGCCGCGACCGCCAGCATCGAGATGTAGGCGAGGGCCCAGAGCACACGGCTCGATGCGGTGAAGTCGTATGGTGGGTCGGCGATGAACCGTGCGTGTGCCTTCGACAGCGCCAGCACCACGACCGCACCGGCGCCGACACTCATCAACCGGGCGACGCGACGCATGCACTCAGGCTACGGACAGGGCCGATGATTCCCTCGTGGGCGCACCGAAGTGAGCCGAAGGACCTACCCGTCGGCCTCGGTTTCCGCAGGCTTGCGCGGCGCTGTAGCTTTGGTTGACGTTTCACGCCGCCCAAGGGGAGGATTCATGAGCTCCGAAACCACTGTCGTCGAAGAACTCGAAGCCGTCGCCAACGACGTTGCGCCCAGCGCCGACGCAGCGCTGGTCGAAGAGGAACTGCTCGTCGAGGAGATCTCCATCGACGGCATGTGCGGCGTCTACTGATCCGCAGCCTGGTCAGTAGACGATCGAAACGGCCCACCCGTTGACGAATGCGGTTCGAGCGCTGCTCGATCGGCCCTACGAACTTGATCCGATGGTTTCGCTGCGGCCCGAGCCGTTCGGCGCGCTCGCGTACCATTTCGGCAACCGCCGCCTGAGCTTCCTTCGCAACCACGACATGGTGCGCGTCGTCGAATCCCTCGGCGCACACGACAGTGTCGCCGATGCGCTGGAGGCGGCCGGAGTCGAACGGCGGCGATGGCCGTCGTTCGAAAAAGCGCTCGCCACCCTCGAGTCATCGGAGATGATCCGTGTCCGTGCATGAACCTCTCGAACTGAACGTCCAGAGCGGCGCTGCGCCGGCCGTACTCGCGCCGAATGGACGTACAACGATTCCGGTGATCACGACGCAGCCGCCGGCGCCGAAGCGGTCGACGCTGACCGACGACATGAAACGGGGCCTCGATGCTCCGATCTGTCTGACGTGGGAGCTCACCTACGCCTGCAACCTCGCGTGCGAGCACTGCCTGAGCAGCTCCGGGCGCCGCGATCCTCGCGAGTTGAGCACCGAGGAGTGCTTCGCGGTCATCGACGAACTCGAACGACTCCAGGTTTTCTACGTGAACCTCGGCGGCGGGGAACCGATGCTGCGGCCCGACTTCTTCGAGATCATCGAATACGCGGTGAGTCATCACGTCGGGGTGAAGTTCTCGACCAACGGCACCTACATCGATGCTGAGACCGCGACGCGGCTGGCGTCGATGGACTATCTCGACATCCAGATTTCCATCGACGGCGCGACCGAGGACATCAACGATCCGCTGCGCGGCGACGGGTCCTTCGCCAAGGCCATCGCAGCGATGGAACACCTGCACGCCGCCCAGTTCGGTCCGTTCAAGATCTCGGTGGTGGTGACGCGTAACAACGTCGATCAGCTCGACGATTTCGCCGCGATCGCGGCGCGTTACGGGGCACAGCTCCGGGTGACGCGCCTGCGTCCCTCAGGACGCGGCGCCGACAGCTGGGATGAGCTGCACCCGACGATGGATCAGCAGCGTCAGCTCTATCACTGGTTGAAAGACCGGCCTGAGGTGCTGACCGGCGACTCGTTCTTCCACCTTTCCGCCTTCGGTGAAGCGCTGCCGGGTCTCAACCTGTGTGGTGCGGGCCGTGTGGTCTGTCTTATTGACCCGGTCGGCGACGTGTACGCATGCCCGTTCGTCATTCACGACGAGTTCCTGGCGGGCAACGTGCGTGACGCCGGCGGGTTCACGGCGGTGTGGCGCAACTCGGAGTTGTTCACCTCGTTGCGTCAGCCGAGTTCGCCCGGGGCCTGTGGTTCCTGTGGGAGCTACGACGCATGCCAGGGTGGTTGCATGGCCTCGAAGTTCTTCGTCGGACTCGAGCTCGACGACCCCGACCCGGAATGCGTAAAGGGCCATGCTGAGGAGCTGTTGGCGGCCCGGGTTCCGGGAACGGCGCCGGTTCCTTCCGTCGACCACAGTCGGCCAGGAATCGAGCGAACCTTCGGGCGCACCGGTGTCTCCATCGGCGCCAAGCCGCAACCTGTCGAGGCTCGAGTTTCCGAACCGGCCACGTTCACGTGAGTCTCACCGACCCACTCCGAATCGGCCCATTCGAAGCGCCGAGCCGTGTCATGTTCGGCCCTCACGAGACCAACCTGGCACACGGGCGTGCGCTGTCGGACCGTCACGTTGCCTACTACGAACGTCGGGCCGCGGGAGGCGCAGGCGTCATCGTGGTCGAGGAAGCTTCGGTGCACGGAAGCGACTGGCCCTACGAACGAGCGCCGCTGGCGGCGGACGCTGGTCCGGGATGGTCGGCAATCGCCGCAGCCTGCCATCACCACGGTGCGGTGGTGCTCGCGGCGCTCGGGCATTCGGGCGGGCAAGGGTCCTCGGCCTACTCCCAGATGCCGCTGCTTGCGCCGTCGAGGGTTCCCGAGGTCAACACCCGCGAGGTGCCCAAGTGGATGGAGGTCGACGACATCGATGTGGTCGTGTCGTCGTTCGCCGAGGCGGCGAGGAGCGCGGTCGAGGCCGGCTGCGACGGGGTGGAGATCAACGCCGGGCAGTACTCGCTCATACGTCAGTTTCTCTCGGCGCTCACCAACCAGCGCGGTGACGAGTGGTCGGCGGGAACGAGGTTCGCACGCGAAGTTCTGACGACGGTTCGCGCTGCGGTCGGCGCCGACCACATCATGGCGCTGCGGCTGAGCGCTGATGAACTCGCCCCGTGGGCCGGCATCGTCCCGGAGGTCGGGGCGCAGATCGCGGCCGAACTCGCCGAATGGGTCGACCTGATCACCGTCGTGCGCGGTGCGATCTTTTCGACCGCGGCCACACGTCCGGATGGTCACACCGAGCCCGGGTTCAACCTCGAGCTGGCGTCGCAGGTGCGCAATGCGGTGCGCGAGCGTCACGGCGAACGCGTCGCGGTGTTCGCTCAGGGCTCGATCGTGGATGTCGGCCAAGCGCGTTGGGCCCTCGACGAGGCACGTTGCGATGGCGTTGAAATGACCCGCGCCCAGATAGCGGACGCCGACCTCGTCGCCAAGGTCCGGGCCGACCGCGCTGCGCACATTCGTCCGTGCATCCTGTGCAATCAAACGTGCAACGTGCGCGATGCCAGGAACCCGATCGTGACCTGTGTGGTCGACCCGCGAAGCGGCTACGAATGGCATGACGCGGAACCGGCCGTCGCCGGGGTTTCGAACGATCAGCGCCCGAAGCGCTCCGTTGTGGTGGTCGGCGGCGGCCCCGCAGGGCTGGAGGCCGCGAGAGTCGCGGCCCTCGCAGGCCGCTCGGTGACGTTGCACGAACGACGCGGACGCCTGGGCGGCATGACGACGGTTGCGGCAGCGGGCTCTGGACGTTCGCGGCTCGCCGCGATCGCCGAGTGGCTTGCAGTCGAAGTCGAACGGCTTGGAGTCGTCGTTCGATTGGGCTCAGAGGTCGCGGCAGGCGACCTCGACCCGGACGCTGACGTGGTGATCGCCACCGGTTCGGTGGACGCGCCGGCGTCCTACAAGGTGTCGCGTTCGGCGGTGGTGGTTACCGCGGCTGAGTTTCTCGAGCGAGGCGAGGCGGTCCTGCCCGATGGTCCTGTCTTCGTCTGGGATCCGATCGGGGGCCCGGTTGCCGTTTCGATTGCGGAGCGATTGTCGGCACCCGGCGAGGGACCGTCACGATCGGTCGTGTTGGCCACACAGGACAACATCGTCGGAAATGAGCTGAGTCGTTCGGGCGACCTGGCGCCGGCGAACGCTCGGCTACAGCAGGCGGGTGTCGTTCTGGAGCGTCGAACACTGCTGCGATCCGTCCGAAAGGGTGGCGTCGAGGTCGAGGATCGTTTCAGCGGCGAGACGCGCACGATCAAGGCCGCCGTCGTCATCGACTGTGGCCACCGGCTGCCTGACGAGGACCTGTATCGAGCCGTGTCGTCAGACGATGACCGGACCGCCACGGCGTCGCGACGTCGGGTGGTGCGGGCTGGCGACTCGGTTGCCCCGCGCTCGATTCTCGAGGCGATTCGTGAGGGTCGCGCCGCGATCGCAGCGCTCGACGGCGATGTCGCCGTGAGCGATGGCGTGGCGATGGGGCCGAAGCGGCTGGGTTCGGAGGCAGGGCACTGATGGCTGAGCAGATGTTGTGGTCGCCGTTGCGGCTCGGGCCGGTGACCTTGAAGAACCGGGTGGTGTTCTCGGCCCACCTGACGAACTATGCGACCCAGGACGGCAAGCCCTCCGACCAACACGTCGCCTATTACGCCGAGCGAGCGAAGGGTGGAGCCGGCCTCATCATCACCGAAGAGCACTCGACCCATCCGACCGACTGGCCCTATGAGAAGCTGATCCACGGGTTCAACCCGGCGGTGATCGATGGCTACCGCCGGATCACCGAGGCGGTCCACCGTCACGGAACGCCGATCTTCGCACAACTCAACCACAACGGCGGTCAGGCGTCGTCGATGTTCAGCCGCTTGCCGGTGTGGGCGCCCTCGGCGGTGCCCGACCCGCTGTTTCGCGAGGTCCCCAAGGCGGTCAGCCTCGCGGAGATCGCGGAGATCGTCGAGAGCTACGCACTCGTGGCACGCCATTGCCGCGAGGGCGGCTTCGACGGGATCGAGTTGCAGTGCTCTCACTCTTCGATCGTGCGCGGGTTCCTCTCGCCGGCGACGAACAAGCGAACCGACGGATACGGCGGCTCGATCCCCAATCGGGCGCGAATTCTGGTGGAGATCGTGGAGGCCGTGCGCCAGGCGATCGGCCCCTCGCTCGCGTTGGGGGTGCGCATCTGCGGCGATGAGTTGATCGACGGGGGTACCACGATCGACGACGCGCTCGAGGTCGCCAAGATCGTTGAAGCCACCGGAAACGTCGACTACATCAACACCTCGATCGGCGTGGCGACCGCCTCGCTGTTCATGATCGAGGCGTCGATGCACATCCCGCCGAACTACGCGATGTTCATTCCGTCGGCCATACGCAAGGTCGTCGATCTTCCAGTGGTCGGGGTCGGTCGTTTCAAAGACCCGCTTCAGGCGGAGCGAGCGCTGCAGGAAGGTCATTGCGATCTGGTGGGCGTCGTGCGCGGTCAGATCGCTGATGCCGATTTCGCCCGCAAGGCCCGTGCCGGTCACACCGACGACACACGATTGTGTCTGAGCTGCAACCAGGAATGCGTCGGTCGCATGGGCCTGAACCGCTGGCTGGGTTGCATCGAAAACCCGCGTACGGGCCGCGAATCCCAAGGGGTCGCCGAGGTGCGGCTCACCACGGCACCGAAGCAGGTCCTGGTGGTGGGTGCTGGGCCGGCGGGGCTGCAGGCGGCGATCGCTGCGGCCCGCAACGGCCACCGGGTCACCGTGGTCGAGGCGCATGCCGAGCCCGGCGGTCAGGTGCGCCTTGCCGCGTCGGTGCCCAACCGCGCCGAGTTCGGCGACCTCGTTCGTAACCAGCTCAGCGAGTGTCGACGCCTCGGCGTGTCGATCGAGTACGGCATCCGTGTCGACGCGGCGGAGGTCCGGCGCCGTGGCCCCGATTCCGTGGTCGTCGCCACCGGAGCCCGCGCCGCGCGGCCGTGGTGGGCTCCGGGCGATGCCGACTGGATCGTCGACGTTCGCGACGTCCTGGATGGGTCGAGCCATCCGGACGGCCAGGTGATCGTGCTCGACGAGCTCGGGTTTCACCACGCGACCTCGGTGGCCGAACTCCTCGCAGACCGTGGCGCGAGGGTGGAGGTCATCACCAATGGAATGGTCGTTGGTCAAGACCTCGGCATCACCCTCGACATGGAGAACTGGTGGATTCGTGCCAATGCCAAGGGCATCCTGCAGAGCACCGAACTGGTTCCGATGGGTGTGAGCGTGGCCGACGACGGCACCAAGACCGTCGAGTTCCAGCATCACCCCACGGGACAGATGCGCTCACGCACCCCCGACTGGGTGGTGCTGGCAGTGCCGGCCGACCCAGTCGAGGAGCTGTATCTCGAACTGAGCGGTGACGAGGCCTTGCGTGCGGCGGGAGTCGGTGTCGAACGGGTCGGAGACTGCGTCGCCCCACGTCGCGCACACGCAGCGATCATCGAGGGTGAACGCGCCGGAGCCGGCCTGTGAGCATTGGCGCAGCGGACGCCGCCGACGAACAGCTCTAAGGAGCTTGAACCTCGACGGTGCCGGTGAATATCTCGATTCCGCTGTAGCTGAATCGAAACACCCCGACCGTGTCGAAGGTGCGTACCACCGCGCCGCCCGCCGGGATCTCGAAGGATTCGAGTTCGGTACCGGCGTCGTCGAGTATCGCGACGGTGCGGGGCTCGGTGTCGGTGTTGTTGAAGGTCACCGGGGTTTCGGTGGTGACGGTGACGTAACCGAGACAAACGTGTTCGGTGTCCATGATCACGTGTGCCTGTTCGGCGGTGAGGAGATCGCCTGGCATGTGCATCTCGCACTGAAGCGCATCGCTCTCACTCGACATCACCCCGTGGTCGGAGCCATCGCTCGAGGTGCTGTTCGTGGTGGCTTCCTCACCTGAAGAAGCTGTGGTCGTCGTGACCGCAGCGTCCTCGGAGCCCGTGTCGCCACAGGCTCCGAGGACGAGGGTTGACGCCAGTGTCGCCGCGAGGGCGAGGCGCCGCGTCGGGGTCATCAGGCCGCTGCAGGATCCTGGACGACGACAGCGGTCACCATACCGAACATGCGCTCTGGTGTTTCCACGTGGTTGAGGATGTGGCAATGCCAGACCCATGTTCCGAGGTCGGTTGCCTTCACCAGGATGGAATAGCGCTCACCGGGACCGACCGTGATCGTATCGACCCAGAAGGGTTGATCGAGGGTGATGCCGTCTCGTGCCACCACGAGTTGTGGGAACCCGTGCATGTGCATCGGGTGAACCTGCAGACCTTCGTTGAAGTAGGTCACGAGGAACCAGTCGTCCTTGTTCACCACGACCGGCTCGGTGGAGGGGAAGCTCTTGCCGTTGAGGCTGTAGCCGATCGCTCCGGCATCGTTGAGGACCATCGGAATTTCCTGGACGATGTTCACGTCGTTGGGAACGTTGATACCCGAGACGGTCCTGCCGCGTGGGAGTTCGACGTCGCCGACCTGGAACACGCCGAGCATGCCGTTGGGGACGGCCTCCTCGCCGTGCATGTGAGCGTGGTACATGCCGTTGTTGCGGGTGTCGGCGGTGAACTCGTAGGTGAATGTTCCGCCGTTGGGAGCGATCGGGTCCTGGGTGTAGGGGGCCACACCGTCCATCTCGTTGGGGAGATGAATGCCGTGCCAGTGGATGTCGGTGCCGAGTGGAAGGTTGTTGGTCACCTTGATGCGAACGCGATCGCCGACGTCGACCTTGAACCACGGGCCGGGAACCTGACCGTTGTAGGTCCAGGCATCGACGAACTTGCCGGTTTCGACCTCCCACTTGGTGATGGCGGCGGTGAGTTCAAATTCCTTGGCTCCGTCGGCGGCGATGGTGAACTCCGCCGGGGTGTTGCCACGACCTTCGGTTGCAGCCTCGTCGGTGCCGAAGGACATCATGCCGGCCATCATGTTGTCGTCGCGTGCCTGTGCTTCCTCGGGGGTCAGCGAGGTGTGGTCGTGGCTGCTCGACCCTCCAGAGGCGGAGCCACCCGACTCGCCGACGGTCAACGTTGCGGTCATTCCGGATTCCTTGTGGCCGGCGACCGTGCAGATGATCTCATAGGAGCCAGCGGCGGCATCTTCGATCACGACGGTGGTCGACACACCGGGAGCGATCTCGTCGGTGAGGATCCCGAGATCGGCGATTTGGAAGTCGTGGGCGACCGAACCGTCGTTGGTGATGTTGATCATGATCTTGCCCGGGGTGGCGTTCAAGTCGCCTTTGATCGCGAACTCGCTGAGCGAGATGTTGAGGATTGACTCATCGCTGCCCGAACCCGAACCCGAACCCGAACCGCCACCGCCCCAAGCGGCGGTCGCGAGAACGATCACTCCGATACCGATGAGGTAGACGAGCGTGAACGCGCCAATGATCAGCCCGAGAGACCGGCTCTCACGTTTCTCCGTTGACATACATCCTCCACAGATGTCTGGTAGTTGAGGCACATCCTTACAGGGTCGATGGCTTGCGGGCAGGGACCGAAGTCCCCCGGGTGCGTGACCATCTTCACAAGGTGCCGTAGCGCTCCATGATCCGCGCAGCGTAGACCGCCGCCTGAGCCCGACGTGAAACCCCGAGTTTCGCGAACAGCGCGGTGACGCGGTTTTTGATCGTCTTTTCCGCAAGGTACATGTGCTCGGCGATCTCGCGGTTGCTCTTGCCCATCGCGATCAGTTCAAGAATCTCGCGTTCCTGGTCGGTCAGCGACTCAAGCGGCTCGTTCGCTTCACGGTCGGCTCGCACCCGTTCGAGCGACCGTGCCGTGACATCGGGATTCATCGTCGAGCGCCCCTGCGCCGCCGCTCGCACGGTGGCGACGATCTCGTTGCCTTTCAGCTGTTTGAGCGCGTAGCCCGACGCCCCCGCCAGCGCAGCTTCGATGAGCGATTCCTCGTCGTCGTAGGAGGTGAGGATGATGCTGTGCATGCGAGGTGCGCTCGAGCGCAGTTCGCGGCAGATTTCGATGCCGGACCCGTCCGGGAGTCCGAGATCCAACACCGCCACATCCGCGTTGCTCAGTGGGATCCGTGCGAGGGCATCAGCGACGGTCGCCGCCTCGCCGACCACTTCGAGGTCGGACTCGCGGTTGAACAGGTCGCGCAAGCCGCGCCGGACGATTTCGTGATCGTCGACGAGAAAGATCCGCGATCCCACGGCTCAATGTTGCACGATTCGCAGTGTCCCCTGCGACTCGATGGGTAACGGTTGTCACCCCCGCGTAGGCTTGCACCATGCAGGGTTCGCTCGGACGCGAGAACCAACGGCGTCTACTCGACGCGATCATTCACATCGGTTCGGAACTTGATCTCGCACCCGTTTTGCGTCGCATCGTCGAGGTCGCAACCGAACTCGTCGACGCGAACTACGGCGCGCTCGGCGTGCTCGACGAGACAAGAACGCATCTCGCTGAGTTCCAAACGGTTGGCATGCCCGACGACCAGGTCGACCGCATCGGCGAGCCCCCGAAGGGCCACGGCATTCTCGGGGTGCTCATCGTCGATCCCCGTCCATTGCGGCTTCCGGATCTCACCAAGCATCCAGACAGTTTCGGTTTCCCGCTCCACCACCCGCCGATGACGTCATTGCTCGGCGTACCGATCATCGTGCGCGGGGAGGCGTTCGGGAACCTCTATCTGTGCGACAAGCGAGACGGCGGTGTGTTCAGCAGCGAGGACGAGGTACTCGTGGTGGCCCTCGCGTCCGCTGCTGCGATGGCGATCGACAACGCCCGCCTCCATTCGCGGGTGTGCGACCTGGCGAGAAATGAGGATCGTGAACGCATCGCCCGCGATCTGCACGACACGGTCATCCAGCGGGTGTTCGCCGTCGGGCTGGGACTTCAGCAGGCGATGCTCATCGACGACCTCGACGAGGTCCGCGAGCGGATCGACACCGCCATCGATGAGCTCGACGAGACGGCGCGAGAGGTCCGGTCGGCCATCTTCGAGCTCAAGGCGGTCGAACGCAGCGCGCGGACGCTTCGCGAGTTGATTGCCAGCACCGCGGCCGAGGCGGCCCGGGTGCTCGGGTTCGAGCCGACCGTGACCCTGACCGGCCCCGTGAACGCTGGGGTGTCCGAAGAACGCGCGGTGCACGTGATTGCGGTGATTCGCGAGGCGTTGTCGAACGTGGCGCGCCATGCGGAGGCGACGGCGGTGACGATCACATTGTCGGTGGGTGACGGTCATCTGTCGCTGACCGTGGTCGATGACGGGGTCGGGGTTACCCCGGGCGAGATCGGCGGTCAGGGGCTGTCGAACATGGAAGGACGCGCCGCACGCTTCGGCGGGTCGATGCTGATCACCCCGGCGACGCCGCAGGGATCGGGCACTCGGGTGACCTGGTCGATTCCGCTGGAGGACTGACCCGCTCGTCGGGACCGACCGGGATCGGACACCGACCAGAAGGTTCCATCAGTGGCTGGCCGATCTGGCGATCTGGCGAATGCGGGTCTCGAGGCGTCGCACGACCGTGTCGTAGGCGACCGGATACAGCGACTTCGCCAGTTCAACATCCATGACGTTGCCAGGGCGCACCCCGATGCGCGACGCGAACGCCGCACCAGGTCGCAACACGATGGTCGTGCCGCCATGGCGTTCGCGCCAACGAGCCATTGCTCGTCGCGCCGCTTGTTCGAAGGCTCGTCCGACGGGGCCGAACACCGCCCCCGCGATCGGCAGGCTCACGATCAACAGGTCGGCGCCAGCGGCCGAACCCGCCGAGGCCATGGCGCGGACCCCGCCGTCGACGTAGCGCCGGCCGGCGATCTCGTGGGGCGAGAACACACCGGGCACCGCGGACGATGCGGCGATCAGATCGGGGAGGGGGAACCTGGAGGCGTCGAGCAGGTGATGGCGCATCGTCGGTAACGCCGTCACCGAGATGCGTACGTTGTCGAGGCGTGCCTCGCCGTAGATCTGCGCCGCCAACCCGCGCAACAATCCGGGGGAGCGGTCCGGTAGGTCGAGGTCGCCGAATCCGGCAAACTCATCGAAGCTAAGTCCGAGCCGTGCCGCGCCGCATGCCCATGATCCGGCGCTGGTTCCGATCGACGGAGCGGCGTCGACCGGGAGTCCGAGCGAACGCAGCGCGTCGATCACCGCCACATGCCAGGCGATCCCCATGGCCCCGCCGCCTCCGTAGACCACCGAAATGGTCGGGTCGCCCGAAAGGCGACTTCGACTCCGCGGCTTCGGACGGGCGAAATCGCTGAGGTCGATGACGCGCTCGGACGGTCCGACGAGAGCGGCTGCATTCAACATGTCGACATCGTGACAGGTGTCACGTCGCGTGGCGAATGGGAAGTTCGGCTCATCCGGTGAACGGCCCGTCCGAACAGCGTCCGGCCGGAGCACGAACCCGAGGAACTAGCGGATCTTCCAGCCGATGCGGACACTCAACGGCGGATGATCGCTGAGTGGCTCGCCCGCCGCGTCGACGAACCGATCGCTCACGAACCTGTGGGATTCGACACGGAGTTCGACGGTGGCGCCACTTCTCACTGCCACCTTGTCGATCTGGTCCCGTTCGGCGCACGAGGTGGCATCGCAGGAGTCGGTGAGCCCGGTGGACGCGAGAAACTCCTCCCAAATCCGGGTATCGGCACCGTCGCTGGCGTCTTCGTGGTCGCTGTAGGTGTGCAGGTTGGTGTCGCCGGCGACGATGACCGCGGCGTCGGTGCTGTGTTCGGCGATGAACGTGGCGAGTTGCCGGTAGTCGGCCACTTGGAGGTCCTGGTCGGTGGGGGATCCGCCCGCCTCGCCGTGGAGGTCATAGAGATGGACCAGGTCCCCTGACGGCAAGGTGACCTCGGTCATCAGGAATCCCTTCATGGCAGCACAGTCGGCCGCGCCGCCGTCGGAGGTGTCCAGGCCGCCGAAGCAGCCGTCCCATGGAACCCGACGAGTATTGGCGATCGGCAGGCGCGACAACACGCCGAGACCGTCGCCGATGAAGGGTTCCATCCGGGCGGCGAGGTCGAGACCGACCGCCTCAGGGCCAGGGTGCTGCTCGGTTCGGAATTCGTGGGTCGCATCGGCGCGGAGGCGGTCGTGGTAGTTCACGAAATCGAAGTTCGCAGCGAGAGGACCCCACCAGTCGAAGTCCTCCTGAGTGGCGACGATGTCGTAGTCGTTCAGGAGTGGACTGATCAGCGGGAGATGCTCGGCGGGATCGACCGACGAGATCTCCGCGGGCAGGCCGGCCACGTTGTAGCTGAGCAGCGTGAAGCTCCCCGAGGCGCCCTCCTCGGCCACCTCTTCGGCCCCCTCTTCGATGGTCGAGGTCGTGGTCGAGGGCGTCGCCGCGGAAGTGTCGCCCGAGGCCGAGTCGTCATCGCCGGAACAACCGGAGGCGAACAGCAGTGCCGTAGCCACGGCGGTCGCCAGAGCTGCGGTTGTCCAACGTGTGGTGCGGGTCATGGGGAACCAACCTACCCGTGGGGCTCGATCTCGTCGTTGAGGGCCGCCGTTGCCGCTCCTGTAACTTGTTGGCCATGTCAGGACGTCCGCTCGTCGTCGTGCCGGTTCGAGGAGGGGTCCTTCCTGCCGGTGGGCTCGAATCGATCGCCGAGGCGCAGGCCGCGGGCGATGCTCGCATCGTGCTCATCGGAGACGGCCTCGAAGCGGTCATCGCCGATCTCGCGTCGATCGCCGACTCGGTCGAAACGCTCGAAGCGGGCGCCTTCGCAGTAGCGGCCTGGTCGGCGCTGCTCGCCCCGTTGGCGGCCGAGGCCAGCTTCGTGGTGCTGCCCGGTTCTCCGGATGGGCGCGATCTGGCGGTACGTCTCGGAGCCCGCATCGAATGCGACGTCGTCACCGGTGCCCTCGCCGTCTCGGCCGACGCGGTCACCGTCAGCCATCACGGGGGACTGGTGCAAACGACGCTGCGACCGACGGGTCGATTCATCGCCACGCTGCAACCGAACGTCCGCGGGGTCGACGCCCACGGGGGTCCCGACACCGAGGAGTCGGAGGCGACGGTGGTCTCGCTCGCGGTGCAGGTCGAACCCTTGGCGACGGCACGCGACGCCGCTGTCGTGCGCGTCGAGGCCCCCGAGGCGTCCGCCATGGATCTGGCGGAGTCCGCTCGGATCGTCGGCGCCGGAGCGGGCCTGATGGCCGACGAGGGTCAGGCCGATGCGCTGCGCGCCCGGTTCGAGCGGCTTCGTGCCGTCGGAGCATCCCTCGGCGCGTCGATGGGCGCCACGCGGGTGGTGACCGACGCCGGGTGGGTAGGCCATGACCGACAGATCGGAACCACCGGAGTCGTCGTCGACCCCGAGCTCTACGTGGCGTTCGGCGTCAGTGGGGCGGTGCAGCACACCGCCGGTTTGGGCCATCCCGACCACATCATCTCGGTCAACCTCGACCCGCACTGTCCGATGATGGCCATGGCCGATCTGGCGGTGGTCGCGGACGGTGCCGCAACCCTCGACGCCATCGCCGAACTTCTGCACGTTGGTGACGGTTCAGCTCAGGAGGTAACCACCGATGGTTGACGTCGACGCGATCGTGGTGGGGGCCGGCCCTGCCGGGGCGGCTGCGGCAATTGCACTGGCCCGAGCCGGCAGGTCGGTGGTGTTGCTGGAACGCGGGCCGTTTCCGGGGTCGAAGAACATGTACGGCGGGGTGATCTACGGACGCATCCTCGACGGCATCGTGGCGAACTGGTACGACGAGGCTCCGATCCAACGCTGGATCACCCGGCGATCGACGATGATGATGACCGGCCATCAGGCGCTCACCATCGACTACCGGACCAGCACCTGGGGCGAGGCCCCCTACAACGGTTGCACGGCGTACCGGCCCGACTTCGACAACTGGCTCGCCGGCCATGCGACCGACGCCGGTGCGGAACTGATCTGTTCGACCACCGCCACCGGCCTGCTGCGCGAAGGCGGGCGCGTCGTGGGGGTGCGCACCGATCGCCCGGACGGAGACCTCACCGCCAAGGTGGTGATCGCGTGTGACGGGGTGAATTCCTTTCTTGCCAAAGAAGCCGGGATGTATCACCACACCGAGGCGGAGCACTTCACGGTGGGGGTCAAGGAGACCATCCATCTCGGCTCCGACGTGATCGATCAGCGGTTCGCACTTCGCGGCCGCGAGGGTGCGGACTTCGAGATCGTCGGCTGCACGGGCGGAATCCCCGGTGGCGGATTTCTGTACACGAACCTCGACACCGTAGCGATCGGTCTCGTGCTGCAGCTCCCGGGTCTGGGTGCGCAGGACAAGCGTCCGGAGCAGTTGATCGCCGACCTGAAGTCGCACCCGTCGATCGCCCCGCTCGTCGAGGGCGGCGAGGTCAAGGAATACAGCGCACACCTGATTCCTGAGGGTGGCTACAACATGATGCCGGACCTGGTCACCGACGGAATGCTCGTCGCCGGCGACGCGGCAGCGATGTGCCTGGCCGCCGGCATCTGGCTGGAGGGCGTCAACTTCGCGATCGCCTCGGGGTTCGCTGCCGGACAGAGCGCGGTCGACGCGCTTCGTCGCGGCGATACCTCAGCAGACGGTTTGTCGCGATACCGCCACCGGCTTGAGACGTCGTTCGTGTTGGCGGATCACCTCAAGCTCCGCGCGGTCCCCGACCTGTTGATGAACGAACGGGTGCAGCAGCGGTACCCGCAACTGGCGTGCAACGTCGCCGAGCGGATCTTCACGGTCGAGAACCCTCGGCCGAAACCGGGCTTCAACACTATCGTGAGATCCGAGCTCAAGGCGTCGGGGCTGAAGATGCGCGAGGTCCTCAAGGACGCCGTGACCGGGTTGAGGAGCTTCGGATGAACGCCAGCGAGGACAACTACCTCGACATCAGTTTTGAGCATCGCATGGGACTCGTTGAGTTCCGGGTCGCCGAGACGGCCCACATCACCGTCGACGGCGACGCGTGTCGCGGCTGCACGACGATGCAATGCGTGACGGCCTGCCCGGCGAATCTGTTCATCCCCACCTCCGACGGCGGCATCTTGTTCAATTACGAGCAGTGCTTCGAGTGCGGCACCTGCTACATGGTGTGCAACACCGAGGGCGCGATCTCGTGGAGTTACCCGACCGGCGGCCACGGCGTCGTGTTCTCGAAGTCCTAGGGGTTCGGCGGTGAACGACACGGCATTGAATGGGTTGAATCCCCTCGGACGAACGGCAACCAGCGGGGTACCGGCCGCTCTTGGCGTGCCGAGGAGCGCGATCGTCGTCTGCGTGAACTGGGTCGACCTTCACCCGGAGATCGACCTGATCGACGGTTCGATCTCGACCGACCGTCGCCGTTACGGGTTCTCCGAGGCCGACCGGGCGGCGCTTGAGGTCGGCCTCGGCATTGCCGATCGCGACCGCGGCGACGGCTGCGATGTGGAGGTTGTCGTGATGTCGGTCGCCCCGAGCGCGGCGGATGACTCACTGATCGAACTGGCGGCCTCGGGCGCCGACCGGATCGTGCGCATCGACGGTGACCCCGACGGTGATCCGGCGTTGTCGGCCGCCGCCGTCGGCCGAGCGCTCGCCCACGGCATCGAGGCGATCGGCGATGTCTCGCTGGTGGTGTGCGGCGACCTCGGGTTCGCTTGGGGCAGCGGCGCGGTGCCGGGATACATCGCACATCATCTCGAGGTGCCCCAGGCGCTCGGTGCGCTTGAGGTGTCAGCGGACGTAGACGCCGTGGGGGCCGCGAAGGTGGGCCCCTGCGACCTCTCGGTGCTTCGACGCCTCGACGGCGGTCGTCGCGAGCTGTTGCGGGTGCCCCGACCTGCGGTGGTGTCGGTCGAAGGTGCAGCGGCCCGATTGCGGCGGGCGCCGCTGCGCTCGGTCATGGAGTTGCGGCGACGAGGCATCAGCGCGGATTCGGCTTGTTCTCCGATGCCGTCGGGGTTGCTGGCCGAACACGTTGGGCCGATTCGTCCGCGGGCCCGTGTCCTGGCACCACCGGGTGCCGCCCGTGCGCTGGACCGCATCGCGGAGCTCACCGGAGCGTTCGTCGATCGCAACCCGCCCCGTACCGTCGAGGCCGAACCGGCCGAAGCTGCGGCGCTGATCGTCGAACAGCTGCGGACGTGGGGATACCTCACCGACGATCCGATTCCGTGACCGCACGACAGCTCGGCGACGCGACCTGGCCGGAGATCGCACAGCGTTTGTCAACGCTGGTGATCCCGCTCGGCTCGACCGAACAGCACGGGCCGCATCTGCCGCTCGATACCGACACGCGTATTGCTGTTGCGTGTGCGACGCGTCTGGTCGAGGCGCGCCCCGATCTCGTGCTGGGCCCGGCGATGGCCATCGGCGCCTCCGGTGAGCATGCGGGATTCGCCGGCACCTTGTCGATGGGGGCCGAGGTGTTCGAAGCCGCCATCGTCGAGATCGGCCGGTCGGCCGACGCGTTCGATGGGGTGATTTGGGTGAACGCCCACGGCGGGAACTCAGTCGCCTTGCGCAGCGCCCACGCGACGTTGGTGAGTGAAAGCCGGAGGTCGCTGGTGCTGCGTTGCGCGGTGCCTGGCGGCGACAGCCACGCGGGACGTACCGAGACCTCGATGATGCTGTCGATCGCCCCGCAGGTGGTTCGAAGCGACCTCGCCGCGCCGGGGCGCAGCGGACCCTGGGAGGAGTTGTCCGAGGCGATCCTGGCCGGGGGAGTTGTGGCCGTGTCCGACAACGGCGTGCTCGGCGACCCCGCAGGGGCGACGGCCGAGGAGGGGAAGCGATTTCTCGACGGGATCCACGCGCAATTTCTCGACGCGGTGGCACGCTGGATCGATGGCGACTCCTCCTGAACCGCAGAACCCGACCGGCGCCGGACCCGATGGTGGGGCCATCGTCGGGGTGGCGCTCGTCACCGGCGCGGCGCGGGGCATCGGCGCAGCGACCGTGCGTCGACTGCTCTCGCAAGGCTGGGGTGTGGTGGCGACCGATATCTGCGGCAACATCGACGGCCTCGGGTACCCGATGGGGACGCTGAAGGAGTTGAGGGCGGTCGTCGACGGTAGCGGTGGTCGTGGTGTCGCCGTTGTCGCTGATGTGCGCGATCGGCGTGCGCTCGACGCAGCGGTCGAGATCGCGCTCGACCGCTTCGGCCGCCTCGATGCCGCCATCGCCTGCGCCGGGGTGATGCTGGGGGCGACCCACGGGTGGGAGATGACCCCCCGGGCCTTCGACCTGTGCGTCGACATCAACCTCGGTGGAGTCCAGCGATGCGCCTCGGCGGCCCTGCCGGCGATCATCGAATCGGCGACCCCGGGGGCCGGAAGGTTTGTCGCCGTCGCGTCAGCAGCGGCGAGTTCGGGACGTCCGCAGATCGCGGCCTACAGCGCCGCGAAGGCGGGGGTGATCGGGCTCGTACGTTCGCTCGCCGCCGAACTCGCGCCGCTCGGGGTGACCGCCAATTGTGTGTCTCCGGGGTCGACCGACACGACGATTCTGGCCGCAAGCGCAGCCTTGTACGGTCTCGCCGATCCCGCCGAATTCGTGGCCCATCAGCCCGTCGGTCGTCTCCTCGACCCCGACGAGGTCGCAGCCGGCATCGCCTGGTTGTGTTCGCCGCAGCGTGGGGGCGTCACCGGCATCGTGTTGCCGATCGACGGCGGCATGTCCCTGTGACGACTCGCCGGTACCGACTCGCTGGGTCGGTTCGATCGGTCGCCGGTGGGCGTGGCCTCCTCGGCGGAGACCCGATTCGGTTGATGCGCCTGTCCGTAGCGGGGTCGCGTCTGGCGCGCTCCTGGGGCGATGACGGCATCGTGGTCGGCAGCGGGTCGGAGGCGGCCGATGCGTTGGCGGAACGGCTTGTCGACGCAGGGATGGCCGTGCCGGTCCCCGCACTGCTGACTCCGGCGGAGCTCGCCGCCGCGCTGGAGGACCTGACGGTGATCGTCCCCGTCTTCGAGCGCGTCGACGCGTTGGATCGCTGCCTGAAGGCCTTGCGCAACTCGGGGGTCCGCAACATCGTCGTGTGCGACGACGCGTCCCCGAACGGGGACGAAATTCGCGAGGTCTGCACCCGCCACGACGCCCGCGTGGTGCGACGCGGCGCCAACGGCGGCCCGGCCGCGGCCCGGATGACCGGTTGGGTGTCGTTGGAACGACCCGATGTCGGTTTCATCGCCTTTGTCGACTCCGACGTCGAGGTGTCTCCATCGTGGCTACATCCGTTGCTCGGACTGTTTGGCGATGAGCGCGTCGCGTTGGCCGCGCCGCGGGTGGCCCATCTCGAGACCGACGGCGGTGTGCTCGACCGCTATGAGGAAGCGAATTCACCGCTCGACCTTGGCGGTCGGCAGGCAGCGATCAGCGCCGGAACCCGGGTGTCGTATGTCCCGGCCGCAGCGCTTGTCGTTTCCGGCGCAGCCTTTTCCCAGGTCGATGGTTTCGATCGGAGTCTCAGCGTCGGGGAGGACGTCGATCTGTGTTGGCGACTCGTCGATTCCGGGTGGCGGTGTCGTTACGAGCCGGCATCGGTGGTGGAGCATCGCGGCCGGTCGTCGTTGGGGGCGATGCTGGCGCGGCGCATCGACTACGGGCGCTCCGCAGCACAACTCGATCGCCGACATCGCGGAGCGCTGCCGCCGCTGCGAGCCAACGTCTGGTCGTTGGCGGCGGTCGCCGCGCTCGGCGCCCGTCGCCCGGGCATCGCTGTTGCGTTGACGGCGTGGGCCGTGCGGTCGATGTCGAAACGGCTCGACGACATCGAACCCCGGATCGTGGCGCGTCTGGTGCTGTCGGGCGATGCCGGAGCCGGTCGTCAACTGGCCCGAGCCCTGGTGCGGCCATGGCTTCCGGTGACGTTGGTCGCCGGGGCGGCGTCGCGGCGGATTCGGCGTGTTGCGATGATCGCGGTGGCGGTCGACCTGTTGTGGCGTTGGGCGGAACGCTCGCCGCGTTTGGATCCGGTGCGGTTCGGCGCGTTATGCCTGCTCGACGATGCTGCATACACGCTGGGGGTGTGGATCGGGTGCGTGCGGGAGGGTCGCATCGGTGTGCTGTTGCCAGAGATCTCCATGGCAGCGCCGGGCTCGGCTGGCAAAAAGTAGAATCTGTTCTAGTATTTCGTTTCGCCCGCACGGGGGTGTGGGCTCTACGAAATGAAGGGGACAGTCCATGGGGAATGTCGCAGGGTCTTCGGACCTGCTCCGCGCCGACCTGGTGCTCGAATACCCGTTCAACCGGACCACCGGCCCCGTCATCGGAGCGTTCTACACCGGCCTGCGCGAGCAGGTCGTCGTGGGTATCCGTGACGCAGACGGCCGAGTCGTGTGTCCTCCGGTTGAATACGACCCGACGACCGGCGCGCCGCTAACCGAACTCGTGAAGGTGGGCGACACCGGCACGATCACCTCATGGACCTGGGTCGACAACCCTCGCGAAGTCGAGGCTCTCGATCGACCCTACGCTCTGGCCCTGATTCAACTCGATGGCGCGGACACGGCGATGCTGCAGGTCGTCGACGCACCCGGACCAGACGCACTCTCGACGGGTGCCCGCGTGAAGATCCGCTGGGCGGCCGAGCGCAGCGGCGCGATCACCGACATCGAAGCGTTCGAACTGGTGGAGGGCTGAGATGGCTGCTGAATCCAACATTGCCGAGTTGCCGGCCGGATTGTGGGCCCAGCCTGCGATCGACACCTCTGCTGTGGGCGAGGTTGTGGAAAACGACCCTGTTCAACGCGTTCGCCTTCCCGCCTCGATTCGCTACGACTTCGTTCCCGGCGTGGCGACGACCCGTTTCCTCAAGGGGCTGAAGGAAAAGAAGATCCTCGGAGAACGCGAGGCCGACTCCGATGATGTCTACGTGCCGCCCCGCGGCATGTCGCCCACCTCGGGCAAGCCGACCACGGTGCAGGTCGAGTTGCCACACAAAGGATCCATCGCGTCGTATTGCGTCGTGCACATCGGCTTCGGTGTCAACGCCCCGCCGACCCCGTTCGTATCGGCCCTCGTGTTGCTCGACGGCGCCTGCATCTCGATCTACGGACCCGTGCAGGAGATCGACTACGACAAGGTACGCATCGGCATGCGCGTCGAGCCCGTTTGGGTCGACGACGACCAACTCGACACGAGCTTCGAAAGCATCAAGTACTGGCGCCCGATCGACGAGCCCGATGTGCCCGCCGAGAGCCTGAAGGGACACATGTGATGGCCGCCGAATTCGCCGCCCCCTCCCGCGACGTCGCCATCGTGAGCGTCGCCCAATCCAAGCACGAACGCGCCATCGTTGAACGCAACGAGGTCGAGCTCATCCAGCCGGTCATCCAGCAGGCGATGGAACAGATCGGTGCCCACATCAGCGAGATCGACTTCGTCTGTTCGGGAAGCTCCGACTATCTCGCCGGGCAGGCGTTCAGTTTCGTGATGACCCTCGACGCCGTTGGCGCCTGGCCTCCGAAGTCGGAGAGCCACGTCGAGATGGACGGTGCGTGGGCCCTCTATGAGGCCTGGTTGAAGATCCAGGCAGGCCATGCCGACACCGCCTTGGTCTATGGCTACGGCAAGAGTTCGCCGGGCGACTTGCCTTCGGTGCTCAGTCGCCAACTCGACCCGTACTACTACCAGCCCCTGTGGCCGACCTCGGTCGCCCTCGCCGGCCTGCAGGCCCGTGCGATGCTCGACGCCGGCAAGATCACCGAGGCGGAGATGGCCCAGATCGCCTTCGACAGCCGCGAGGCGGCCAAGGCGAACCCGAACGCCCAACTTCAAGGTTCGGCTCCGGTCGAGGAGCTGCTGGCGGCGCCGCGCATCGCCGATCCACTGCGCCGCCACGACGTCGCGCCGATCACCGACGGCGGCTGTGCGATCGTGCTGGCCGCCGGGGATGCCGTCGCGAAGTGGGCCGATCGTCCGGCCTACATCCGTGGCATCGATCACCGCATCGACAGCCACAACTTCGGTGCCCGCGACCTGACCGATGTTCCGTCGGCACGCCTCGCCGCCGAACGCGCCGGAGTCGCCAATGGCCCAGTCGATGTGGCCGAACTCCATGCCCCGTTCACCCACCAGCACAAGATGCTGGTCGAGGCCCTCGGCCTTGGCGACGACGTCGACGTGAACCCCTCAGGTGGTGCGCTCGCCGCCAACCCGATGATGGGTGCGGGTCTCATTCGTATCGGAGAGGTCGCCAACCGGATCATGTCCGGTGAAGCGACCCGCGGCGTCGCCCATGCGACGAGTGGACACCTGCTGCAACAGAACCTCGTGGCAGTCCTGGAAGGAGCCTGACATGGCGAATCGTGCAGCAGTAATCGGAATCGGTCAGACCAAGTACTCCGCCGTGCGGGGCGACGTGTCGCTCGCCGGTCTTCTTCGCGAGGCCGTCTTTCGAGCACTGGACGACGCTCAACTCACGATGGATGACATCGACGCAGTTGTGGTCGGCAAGGCCCCAGATTTCTTCGAGGGCATCATGATGCCCGAGGGGTATCTCGCCGAGGCGCTCGGAGCGGTCGGCAAACCGCTGTTTCGGGTCCATACCGCTGGCTCGGTGGGCGGCTCGACCGCGATCGTCGCGGCCAGCCACGTCGAGGCCGGCGCCGCCGAGCGGGTGTTGACCATCGCGTGGGAACAGCAGTCGTGTTCCGAGGCGATGTGGGCGTTGTCGTTCCCTATCCCGTTCCAGCAGCAGTTGGTGGCGGGCGCGGGCGGCTACTTCGCCCCGTTCATCCGCGAGTACATGCGCCGTTCGAATGCTCCCGAGGACATCGGCATCCTCGTGGCGTTGAAGGACCGTCTGAACGCGTTGAAGAATCCGTATGCCCACCTGCATGAGCCCGACATCACCTATGACTCGGTGCGCGACTCGTTCATGTTGTGGGAGCCGATCCGCTACTCCGAAACCTGCCCGTCCTCCGACGGAGCGATCGCCATGGTGATTGCCGGTGAGGCCGCAGCCGAGGCCTCCGCTGCGGCCACCGGGACGAACCCGGCATGGATCCACGGCACAGCGATGCGCTCAGAGCCGGCGATGGCCAACGGACGAGATCAGGTCTCGCCACAAGCGGGCCAGGATTGTGCGACCGAGGTGTATCGCCAAGCGGGGATCGCCAACCCGATCGAGGAGATCGACGTCGTCGAAATGTACGTGCCGTTCTCCTGGTACGAACCGATGTGGCTCGAGAACCTGCACTTCGCCGCCGAGGGCGACGGCTGGAAGCTCACCGAGGCCGGCGAGACCCAGATGACCGGAAAGCTGCCGGTCAACTGCTCGGGTGGCGTGTTGTCGACAAACCCGATCGGGGCGTCGGGCATGATTCGCTTCGGCGAGGCCGCCATGCAGGTGCGCGGTGCCGCTGGCGAGCATCAGATCGACGGCGCCAAGCGTGCGCTCGGCCATGCCTACGGCGGTGCGGCGCAGTTCTACGCCATGTGGATCGTCGGATCCGACAAGCCGGAGTAGGAGGTAGCCATTCCCCCCAAAAGCCCGTTCTCCGATAACGAGTGGTCGTGATCACGACCACTCGTTATCGGAGAACGGGCTTTTCGCGTGTGCGAGAGGGTCAGGCGATGGGTGCGGAGCCGTACTTCTGGCTGGCGGACTTGCCCAACTCTTCCGCCGGGTAGCTGCCGTCGGGCGGATAGAAGTCGAGTGGGGCTTCAACCGGGGTCGTATAGAACTGCGAAGCCCACCGGCGAAATTTGGTGAAGGGGCCGTCGGTGTCGGCGAGGGCGGGACGGGGCACGAACGCCTTGTTTTCCCAGATCGGCTTGTCCTCTCGGACCTGCCGCGTCACCTCATCTACGAAAGCCGCACCGACACTGGAGTTGAGCGCAGCGTCGTCGCCGAGCTTGCGAACCGTGAAGGTGAAGCGCATCTCGCAGTGGTTCTCATCTACCGGAACGTTGGTGCCCATCAAGACGGTGTCGATGATGCCGCCGAAATGCACGACCGAAAGTCCGGGACCGAAGGAGTCGGAGTTGATGTAGCCCTCCACGACACCTCGGGGGGTGGGGAAGAGCTGCTTGGACTTCATGTTGGCGATCGGCCCGGTGGTCGTGTATTCGACGAGTTCGGGCACCTCTTCGGTGTTGTGGACGTATCGGAAGTGCGCTGCGTCGACCCCGTTTTCGGCGAGTTCCTGCCACGGTGCTGCGACCTGGAAGATCCGATGCACCGGCTCGGTGAAGTTGTCGGGGTCGTTGAATTCGGGAACGACGGGAACCTCCCACATCGGCTCGACATGGTCGGGGTGGTACCACGCGAAGATCAGTCCGTTGACTTCAACCGAGGGGTAGGTCTTGACCTTGCCCTTGGCGTTGGTGCGCGAGCTGTAGGGGATGAGGGTGTTGTTGCCGTCCTCGTCGAAACGCCAACCGTGGAAGGGGCATGCGATCTCACAGCCGAGCACCTTGCCGCCATGCCCAAGGTGTGCACCCAGGTGCGGGCAGAAGGCGTCTTGGACGTGTGAGGCACCCTCTTCGTCGCGCCACAACACGATGTGTTGGCCGAAGTACTGCAGCGGCTTGGTTTCGCCGACTGCGACGTCTTCAGACCATCCGATGCAGAACCAGCCGTACGGTACCGGGAAGGGTGAGCGCGCCATGATGAGCCCCCGTTGGGTCGTTCGAGGCCTGGCAGCCACGAAAAAACTAGAACGTGTTCTAGTATATCGATCGCTGATGGTGGGTCAACCGGGTCGGAGGTCCCGGACCGACCGCCGGTCCGGGACAGCGCGAACGGTTCGGGGCAGCGCTAGTCGTTCAGCCCGAACAGCCGCGCCGCGTTGTGGCGCAGGAACTTGGGCCAGACATCGTCGTTGAACGCCACATCGGGCAGGTCGCCGAAAATGCGCTCGAGGCTCAGTCCCATCGGGAAGTACCCTGCGTACATGATCTTGTCGGCGCCCCGCGTGTTCGCGTAGTCGATGATGGCCTTCGGGTAATGCTTCGGCCGAAACGCTGAGGTCGAGTAGTACAGGTTCGGCCACTTCAGCATCAGCTTGACGGCCAGGTCGACCCACGGCTCGGCCCCGTGACGCATCACGAACTTCAGCTCGGGGAAGAACCAGCACACCTCGTCGATGTACTCGACCTTCTGCGGTTCCATCGGCACGCGGGGTCCGGGGACCCCGACGCAGCACAGGACCGGAATGTCGAGTTCGCATGCCTTCGCGTAGACGGGGTACATCCGCTTGTCGTTGATCGCCACGCCCGGATTGCAGCCCGACGGAAACAGGGTGATGGCCTTGAGGTCGGTCGCCTGCGCAGCCGTATTGATCTTCTGGATCGCCTTCATGCCCTCGTTCGGATCGACCGACAGGCTCGCCAGGAACCGGTCGGGGTGTTGCACAGCAGCGTCCCACTGCACCCCGCCGCCGACCCGAACGCCGATCAGGGCCTTGTCGATGCCGAATCGGTCCATCTGCCCGATCGTGTACTCGACCATGTCATCCACGGTCGGGTCTTCGGGCACCTCTTTGAACATGTACTGGGCTGGAAACTTGAACGTCGCCGACTCAGCGTCGCGCAGATTCGGCTTCAAGAAGTCGTACCACGACTCCTTGTTGCCGGGATCGGGGATCCCCATCATGAGGTCGATGATGCCGATGTCTGTCGGAAAGCCCATACCCACAAACTAGTGCCGTGTCTGCGGACGTTTACACGTTGCGACGGCCAGTTGACTCCGCTCGCTGCCCGACGTGGCGAAGCGGCGCATGAGGTCGGGGTCAGTCGGGTTCGGTGAGCTGGCCGGCGAGCGACGCGATAGCGACGGTACGGCGTGCTTCTCGTAGAAAGTTCCGATCGATGCCGTTGGTGAGATAGCACAACGACAACCCGGTCTCCGGGTCGGCCCAGACGATCTGACCGGCCGCGCCGTTGTGCCCGAAGGTGCGCGGCGACACGGTCTTGCCCATGCCCCGAAGCGAACTCAACCCGTCGTCTCCGGCGATGACGAGACCGAGCGATCGATTCGAAGGGTGGCCGAGGATCGGGTCGGGCAGGGTGCCGCGAATGCGGCCCGTACCGTCGGCAAGCCACGCCGCGTCCATGAATGTCTCACCATCGGGCCGGCGATTGTGTAAGAGCGCCTGATAGAAGGACGCGAGGTCCGCCGCGTTCGACATCCCGCCGCCGCCGGGCACCCCGATCGCCCGCACCGCTGGATCGTTGAAGAACGTGAGCGCCTCGGGGGTGACCTCGCCGAGATCGTAGGTGCGGACTCCGAACGCCGCCTCGAGTTCGTCTGGCGTCGGCGCTTCGCCGATCGGGGCCATGTCGGCAACATCGCCCTGCTCGTCGGGGGCGACTCCGAGGGCCAAGGACCGCAAGCCGAGCGGAACAAGTACCCGCTCACGTACCGACTCGCGGTAGTCGCGTCGGTCGACGCGTTCGATGATCTCGCCGAGCACCCAGTGCGCCGAAGTCGGGTGGTACTCGAACTGTGTGCCCGGCTCCCAGTTCAGGCGCCACGAGGCCATCTTGTCGATGCGCCACGATCGGTCCGCCCAGCGTGGTGGCCCGATCGGTGCTCTCGGGAAGCCGCCCTGGTGGATCATCACCTGTTCGATGGTGATGTCACCCTTGCCCTGCCCGGCGAACTCCGGGAAATGGCGCGCGACCGGATCCTCGGGCGCGACGGCGCCCTCGGACATGAGTTGCCACATCACCGTCGCGATGAGGGCCTTGGTGGCCGAGAAGATGTTGTAGCGGGTCTGTGGCGTCGCGGCGCCGAATGACTCCGAGACCACGACCTCGCCGTCCAACCCGATCGCAATCTGCACCGAGGGCAACAGCCCGGCCTCGACCTCACGTCTGGCCCGTTCCAGCAGTTGCGCAACCCGGTTCTCGTTCAAGCCCATGGGCGAACGTTACCGCCTCTGTTCCACTGTGACTCTGGGCACGTTCTGAGCATCGCCTGCAACGTGTTCTAGAGTGACGCGCATACGCGTCACGTTCATGAGGGGAACCGAGATGAAGATTGTTGTCGACTACGACGTCTGCGAATCGAATGCCGTGTGCATGGGGGTCGTCCCGGAGATCTTCGAGGTCCGAGACGACGACTTCCTCTACGTGCTCGATGAGAACCCCGGCGAGGAATGGCGCGAGAAGGTCGAGGAGGCCGCGCGCCGCTGCCCGAAACAGGCGATCACCGTCGTCGACTGACGGTGCCTTGCGGCGTCGGTGTCGACCACTGATCCAACCCATCGGAGCTGAAAGACGTTGTATCTCGAACGGATCGTTGTCGTCGGGGCGTCGCTGGCTGGGCTCACCGCTGCGGCGACGCTGCGCAACAAGGGGTGGGACGGTGAGTTGATCGTCGTCGATTCCAACCCGCAGATGCCTGCCGATCGGCCGCCGCTGTCCAAGCAGGTGCTCCGAGGCGACATGAGCGGGGCACAAGCCCAAGAGGCCTTGTCGTCACGGATCGAAGGTTGCGAGGTCGACGTGCGCCTCGGTCTTCGCGTCGCCGGTGCGGGCTTTGCCCCCGATGACCTGCGGCTGAAGTTTCACAACGACCACGAGCTGACCTGCGACGGGGTGGTCATCGCGACCGGCTCGGTGGCGCGGTGGCCGGCAGGGTTCCTCGTCGAGACCCCCGAGTCCACGCCGAACGAGCCGAAGCTGGTGCCCTCGCTCAGCGGCGTCCACGTCGTTCGCAACCTTTCGGATGCCGAGGCGTTGCGGGACGATCTCGCCGCTGGCCCCGATCGGCTCATCGTCGTCGGCGCGGGGTTCATCGGCGCTGAGGTGGCGGCGACCGCTCGAGGGCTCGGGGTTGAGGTGACCATGATCGAGGCGGCGGCGCTGCCGCTGAATCGGGTGCTCGGGGGAACCGTGGGCGAGTTCATCGCGGAGCTTCATCGAGACGAAGGGGTGGATCTGCGGCTCGGAGTAGGTCTCGACGAGGTGCTCGGCGCCGATGGCCGAGCGGTCGGCGTGCGGCTGAGCGACGGCACCATCGTCGACGGCTCCGTAGTCGTGTTGGGCCTCGGCGCCGCGCCGCAACTCGACTGGCTCGCCGGATCCGGTGTGTCGACCGACAACGGAGTGGTCTGCGACGAGACCCTGTGGTGCGGACCCGGCGTTGTTGCGGCCGGGGATTGTGCCAACTGGCCTAACCCACTTTTCGGCGGTGCTCGAACGCGTGTCGAGCAGTGGGAGAACGCCATTGAACAGGGCGAAGCGGCCGCGCTGCGGCTCCTCGCCGCGGACGAGGCGAACGACTGGGGGACGCCCGCTGCGTTCTCGTCGGTGCCCTGGTTCTGGTCGGACCAGTACGACGTGAAGCTTCAGATGGCCGGCCGACCGGACGCCAGCGACGAACTCGTGGTGATCGACGGCGATGTCTCCGAGCGCCGCTTTGCGGTCGCGTATCGACGTGGTGATCTGTGCACCGGCGTCGTCGCGGTGAACCGTCCACGAATCGCGGTCATGGCGCGGATGCGTATGCGCGAGTCGCTCGAGTGGTCACACGTCGTGCCCAGCTGATGACGAGCTCGTCGACGTGAACACACTCTCCGGCATCTTCCTCGCCGTCACGGTCGTGGTCGCCATGATCGATTGGTGGGCCGTCGCGGCCGAGCGCCAACGCGTCGAATGGGCCGCCAAGCCGCTGACGATGGTCGCGTTGGGGGCAGCGCTGTTGGCGCTGGACCTCCCCTCGTCGACCTTGAGGTGGTGGTTCTTCGTCGGTATCGCCTTCTCACTCGTCGGCGACGTGTTCCTGATGCTCCCGTCGCAGCGGTGGTTTCCGGCCGGACTCGGAGGCTTCCTCGTCGCCCAGGTCTGCTACGGCGTCGGGTTCCTGTCGACCCGAACCTCGACGGCGTGGCTGCTGGCCGGGGTCGTAGTGATGTTCACCGTGATGTTGGCGATCGGACCCACGATCGTGTCGTACGCCTCGCGCGAGCAGCAGGTGCTCGGCGTCGCGGTCGCGATGTACATGATGGCCATCTCGTTCATGGCCGTGGCCGCGTTCTCAACCGGTTCGATTGTCGCGGTCGTCGGGGCGTTGTTGTTCGTGGCGTCGGACGCGACGATCGGATTCACCGCGTTTGTCCAGCCGGTTCGACATCAGCGGATGATCATCATGACGACCTATCACGTCGCCCAGGTGCTCATCGTGTTGTCGTTGCCAGGGCTTCACTCCTGACCGATCTTCGACCGGCTGCGCAACTGGGCGCTCAGACGTTCGCGAGCCGCGACGTTGACGCGTGCCCGCTCAAGGTGTTGTCGAAGTGGGAGGTCGGCCTTGCGAATCGGGTGGGCAGCGAGGAATTCGGTGACCTCATCGACGAGTGTCCGATCGGCAAATGCCCGCACACCACCGATCAGACGGTCGTGGGAGGAGGACGGGAACCGGGAGAGCAGCTCTTCCCAGTGGCGCTCGACGAAACGCCACACCTGAGCGCCGTGTTCGGGGTTCGCCATCGCCGACGCGAGTGTGTACGGGGCGTTCTGTGTCCGAACGACGGTCGCGCAGCGCTCGCAGAGTCGTTCGATGAGGATCGGGTCGCGGAACCGTGCCAGCGCATTCAACGCCCGGAGTTCCTCTTGGGGGGTGTCGCCGTGTTGTGAGAGTTCGATCAACCGGTCGAACTCGGTGGGACCTGCGTGGCACGCGACGATCTCGATTGCTGCTGCATCAAGGTCCGGCCCGACGAACTCGTCGTGCGTGCGCTGGCGTCGGTCGAAATGGCGCCGAGCTGCCTCCACGACATCGGCACGGTCGGCGATCGTGCCGGCCAACCGTGCGACGATCGCCTGGAGGTCACCGACCTCGGAGGTGCCGTGTGGCCCGGCCTCGAAGGGGCTGTGCACATCGATGACCGGAGCGGTCAGATCGTCGACCAGAGTGCGCACGACATGGCGGTCTTCCGGATGCGCAAGCAACAACAAGTTGCCGCAGATGGAGGCGATGAGGCGCCAGACGCTGGAGTTCGACTCCACCGCAGCGACGCCACGCAGGGTCTCGGTGAGGTCATCGAAGTCGACTCGAGCGGCGAGAAACAGCGCCCAGGAGTCGTCCAGGAGGCCGTAACGATCGATGGGTGTGAGTTCGGCGAGGTTTGCCATCAGCGAGCTGCGCAAGGTCGGCGCGTAGTCGCTGCGGTAGAAGCCGGTGGCTCCGAAGTTGATCGACACGAAGTCGATCGCGTCACCGACCTCGATGGTGGCCGACTGGTCGTTCAGGATCATCGTGTGGTGTTCGATGGTGCCGGCGCGACTCACCGCAATTCGCATCGGAACCGTCCAGATGGTCTCCGGCACCGGGTCGCCGCCGGCGTAGGCGAATCGACGTTGAGACAACACCAGCGTCGTGTCGAGAAGTTCGACGCTGATCAACGGGTGTCCACCGTGGTGAATCCACCGGTCCAGCATGTCGGCGACGTCGACGCCGGACGCTTCGGACAACGATCGCCAGAGATCGCCGGTCTCGGTGTTGCCGTAGGCGTGCCGCCCGAGATACGAGCGGACTCCGTTTCGAAACGCCTCGGGTGTCGCCCACTGTTCGAACATGCGCAGCACCGCTGCACCCTTTTCGTAGGTGAGTACGTCGAACATGGCCTCGGCATCGGCCGGGGTCTCGACCTCGAACTCGATCGGGCGGGTGTTCGCCAGCGCGTCGGTGTCGAAGGCGGCGCTGCGCATCAACGAAAACGAAGTCCAGATGCTCCAATCCGGGCGGTAGTCGTCGGCACAGCTGATCTCCATGAAGGTGGCGAACGCCTCGTTCAGCCAAATACCGTCCCACCACTGCATCGTGACGAGGTCGCCGAACCACATGTGCGCGATCTCGTGTTCGATGACCGTGGCGGCCCGTTCGGTTTCGGACCGGCTGGCGTGGCTTGGGTCGAGCAGCAGCAGCGTCTCGCGAAACGTCACGCAGCCGAGGTTCTCCATCGCTCCGAACGCGAAGTCCGGAACGGCGATCAGATCGAGCTTCTCGCCCGGGTAGGCGATCGCGTAGTAGTCCTCGAACCAGGCAACCGCATGCGCCGCGCATTCGAGAGCGAAGGAACTCAACGCGGCAACTCCGGGACGATGCGCCACCCGCACCTGCGTCGAGCCGGCGGTCACGGGTTCGCTGATCTCCAGGTCGCCCACGACCCACGCGACCAGGTAGGTCGACATTTTCATGGTTGGCGCGAACCGGAAGGTCACCCGGCCGTCGTCGTGGTGAGTGCGACCCACCTCGTTCGCGTTGGACACCGCGGTGAGCCCCTCGGCGCAGGTCAGCGAGATCTCGAATGACGCTTTGAACTCGGGTTCGTCCCAACACGGAAACGCCCAGCGCGCGTACGGTGCCTCGAATTGTGTAACGGCCATGACTTCGCTTCGGCCGTCGACCGAGAACTCAGAACGGTAGTAACCGACCAGTTGGCTGTTGAGTGCCCCGCGGAACTCCACGCGAATCGTGGCCGGGCCGCACGGCAGCGTCTCGTTGGCGATGAGTTTCAGGAGTTCGCGGTCCGGATCGAGTTGCGCCGACACCGGCATCGAGCGGCCAGCGTCGACGGGTCCGACCGTCAGCGTCGTGTCGAGGATCTCGAGGTGGGCGCAGTTGCAGATGATGTGCGCCGTGGGCTCGACGATGTCGACAGTGATCTCGACGGATCCGTGAAAGGTCGACGCCTCGAGGTCGCTGTCGATGTGGAGCCGGTAGTTCGACGGCACCACATCGTGTGGCAAACGGTGCCCGGTGGCCGAGATCATGTCATTGTGTTCCCGTCGACTTGGTCCGGCTGCGAAGCGCTCGGAACATCGAATGTCACCATGGTTAGCACGACCAACACCCGCGCAAGCGGGTTCCGCAGAGGAGCAAAAATGCCTACGTGTTTCGACGTTGAGATCGCCGACGGGATCGCAACCCTGCGGCTCAACCGGCCCGAGGCCTACAACACGATGGTCCCGGAGTTCTGGTTTGAATTGCCGGAGCTGGTCCTGGAACTCGACCGTAGCGGCGATGTGCGAGCGTTGATTCTTTCGTCGACCGGCAAGCATTTCTGTGCAGGGATGGACCTCGGGGTTTTCACCGGTGGAACGGGCTCGTTGCTGGGCGGCGATGACGTGGAGGAGATCGGCCGCAAGCGTGCCGCGCTGTTCGACACGGTTCTTCGATTGCAAGACAGCTTCACCGCCCTCGAGCGGGCGAGGATGCCGGTGTTGGCGGCGATCCAGGGCGGCTGCATCGGCGGTGGGGTCGACATGGTCTGCGCCGCCGACATGCGCTATGCGACCAAGGATGCCTTCTTCTGCGTGCAGGAGATCAACATCGGCATGACCGCAGATGTCGGCACGCTGCAACGCCTTCCGAAGCTCGTGCCCGATGGCATCGCCCGCGAGTGGGCCTACACCGGCGATCGGATCTCCGCCGAGCGAGCGAAGGCGGCGGGGCTCGTCAACGAGGTCTTCGACGATCACGAGCAGTTACTCGAGGGGGTTCGAGAGATCGCCGGCCGGATCGCCGCCAAGTCGCCGCTGGCGATCTGGGGAACCAAGGAACAGGTCCTGTACGCCCGCGACCACAGTGTGGTCGACAGCCTCCGGCACATGGCCGGTTGGCAAAGCGGCATGTTCCAGCCGGGCGACATGATGGAGGAGTTCGCTGCGAAGTCCGAAGGCCGTATTGCGTCGCACGCACCCCTTCACCGCCGCCCGTAGGCCGGGTCAACAAGTCTGCGGGGAGGTTCAGTCGTCGGCGGTCGGCAGATGGGGCATCGCCAGGTCGCCGAGCCGGACCAGCGTCGCGCTGATCCACCCGCCCATCGCCGCGAAGTCGGTGTCGAGGTTTCCGCCGTCCGCCAGCACGTTCTCGTCGAGTTCGTAGGAGCCGTCGTAGCTCACTTCGATGGCGTGTTCGACGATCTCCAGATCGTCGCTGTAGGCGGACTCGAGCGTCGGTCCGCTTCGATGAAGTCGTTCGCCGCCGATGGGCGGGCTTTCGGTCGGCAACGCGTCCAGGACGATCCTGGGGTCGGGTGGGGCCGAAAGGCGTTGGATCCGCACCACGATTTCGATGTCGATGTGCGGAGGGTCGTCGAGTTCCTCTTCGAGGTACCACGACCGATAGGCGGTCTGTGACCAGGTCGGCCACGCCAGCGACAGGTCGACCTGGATGCGTGGTGGTGCCCCCTCGCCGGGTAACGAGTAGGAGGTTTCCCAGGTGAGGTCGCCGAGCAGCACGTCTGACTGAAAGCGCTCCTCGAGCGCCTGGCGTTCGAGCAGCGCGCGCTCCAATGCGTCGCGCAGCGCTCCAATGGCATCGGTGAAGACGTGATCCAGCATTGCGTCGCTCACCATAGCGCCGAAAACGGCGATGGCGGACGGGTCGCCCCGTCCGCCATCGCCGCAAATGCTGCTGCTTCAGCGCGTCGCGAGCATCGCTGCGTCCACCTCGTAGAGGACCGAGGCGCCGGCGGTCACCGATGCCTTGAGTCCGGCTGCGCGAGGGACGAGTTGTTCGATGAAGAATCTCGCGCTCGTCATGCGGGCACGGAGGTAGGCCTCGTCGTCCGCGCCGGCCGCAAGATCGGCCGAGGCTCCGAGTGCGAGTCGAGCCGACAACCATCCGCCCGTGACGATCCCGAACATGGTGAGGTACGGGGTTGCGCCGGCGAGCGCTTGTTTGGGATCGCCGAGACCATTTTCGAAAATCCAGTTGGTGGTCTCGCGCAGCACGCCGAGGGCGTCGCGCAACGGCGTGGCGAGCGCGGCGAGCGAGGCATCTGCCTCGAGATCGGCGATCGTTGCGTCGATCCGGGCGAAATGGTCGTTGACGACGCCGCCCATGCGCATCGGCAGCTTGCGCCCGACGAGATCCATCGCCTGAATTCCGTTGGTCCCCTCGTAGATCGGGGCGATTCTCATGTCGCGGAAATGCTGTGCGACTCCGGATTCCTCGATGAAGCCCATGCCGCCGTAGATCTGGATGGCGGTGGAGGTGACGTCCATGCCGACGTCGGTGCACCACGCCTTGGTGACCGGGGTCAGCAATTCGGCGATTTCGGACCACTCGGTGCGCTCGGCCTCGTCGGACAACGAACGGGAAAGGTCGATGGCGAGGCCGTTGTACACCGCGAGGGCACGCATGGCTTCGACCTGGCTACGCATCGTCAACAGCATCCGCCGAACGTCGGGGTGCACGATGATGTTCGCTGGTTCGGCCGACGCGCCGCCGATCTCCTTACCCTGCTTGCGTTCGGTCGAGTATTGCAGCGCCTTTTGGTACGCGGCGTCGCCGAGCCCGATTCCCTGGATTCCGACGGCGATACGAGCGCTGTTCATGAAGGTGAACATGGCGCGCATCCCCTGGTTCTCCTGGCCGACGAGGTAACCGATGGCACCGCCGTTATCGCCGAAGCTCAGCACGCAGGTGGGTGACGCGTGAATGCCGAGCTTGTGCTCGAGCGACACACAGGTGACATCGTTGCGTTCGCCGAGGGAGCCGTCCTCGTTCACGAGGAACTTGGGGACCAGGAACAACGAGATGCCCTTCGTCCCCGCCGGTGCTCCGGGAAGACGTGCCAGCACGAGATGGATGATGTTCTCGGTGAGTTCGTGTTCGCCGAAGGAGATGAAGATCTTGGTGCCGGAGATCTTGAAGGTTCCGTCTCCCTGGGGTTCGGCCTTGGTGGTGGCGAGACCCACGTCGGAGCCGGCCTGGGGCTCGGTGAGGTTCATGGTGCCGGCCCATTCGCCGGTGACCATCCTTTGCAGGTAGGTCTCTTTCTGCTCCTCTGTGCCCCAATGCTGGAGGCATTCGATGGCACCCGTGGTGAGCCCCGGCGCCATCGAAAATGCGCCGTTGGCGGCGATCATGAACTCTCCGGTGATGGCGAAAACCGCCTCGGGGAATCCCGCACCGCCGTATTCCACCTCGGCGTTGAGCCCCTGCCACCCCGCTGCGACGAACTTGTCGTAGGCCTCCTTGAAGCCGGCGGGGTGGGAGACGACACCGTCGTTGAGGGAGACGCCCTCGGTGTCGCCGAGACGATTCAACGGAGCGAAGACCTCCTGCATGAATCGGCCGTGCTCCTCCAGCACGGACTGCACGGTTTCGGTATCGACGTGGGAGAAGCGCTCGGTCGCCGCGAGGTCATCGATCTGGCCGATGTGGCGGAGGGTGAACAGCGCGTCCTTGATGGGTGCCCGGTACTCTGACATGGCCTCGATGTTACCGGTCGGTAACATCGAGGCCAAACAGTGCCGGGTGGGAGCCGTGACGTGGTGGGAGTGGTGTCCGGGACTCCCGGCCAAAACGACGAGAGCCCGGGGCGGATGCCCCGGGCTCTCGTCACTCATTTACATGATCAGGATGCTGACCACGTGTAGGTGGTGGTGTGGTTGCCGCTGATGCCACCGTTGGTCGCGTCGTTGACGAAGGTCTTGTTGTCCTTCGTCGAGAAGATGGCGCCGCCACCGATGTCCGGCGGAACGACCATCACCGGAAGCTGGATTGCGGGGAACTGAATCTGGCCGGCGGTCGAGTCGATGATGTTGGCCAGGGTGCCGCTCGATCCGATGCCGATGTACATGCCCGAACCCATCGCATCATCGGCGAAGGCCGAGATGTTGCCCAGGGCGGCGCCGAACAGGTTGAAGAAGTTCGCGCTCATGATCGCGTCGAGCACCGTCTGGACGATCGCGTTCGCGTCGGAGGGGACCGACCCGGCAGCCACGGTCGCGTTCAGCGTCGAGGTGAGGGCCGCAGCGACGGTGTTCGCGGCACCGGTGAGGTCGGCCGCGAGCATGCCGTCGTCTTCAAGCTTCCAGGCCCACACGCCGGTGATCTCAAGTGGAGCGCCCTGCACCAGGTGCAAGACGTCGGGAGCGGAAATGTTGTTGAAGGTCACCGCCGCCTGCTGGGCGCCGGTGTAGGTGTAGGTGCCTCCGGTGCCGGGTCCGCAATCGGCCGCCCCGGGCCACGGGTTGGCACCGACCGCGACGTGGGAGGATGCCGAGCCGGGGACGCCCATCTTGACGCGGAACCCGATATTGAGCACCTTGACCTCATCACCGGTGGCACCGTTCGGGCTGAGAACGCAAAGTGGATTCCAGACGTCATTGACGCTGTTAACCGTGGTCTTGGTCGCCTTGAACGTACGACCTGTCGAGGGTGTCTCGCTCGTGCACGAAGCCGCAATCAGCGACGTCGCTGCGAGGCCGCCGATGAACAGTGTCTTCCATCGCTTTGTTCTCACTGTCATTTCCTCCAGATTCGGCCGGCCGCACCGGCGCCCCTGACGCGAGAGTTACCACGCCGTATGACAGTTTAGCCCGAGTTCCCGCCCGAAATGCAAGCAAATCCCTCAAAACCTCATCAGCCTCCCATTGAATCGGTCAGCGGAGCCTTAAGGAGACCGAAGATGCCGTGCCGTCAGGCTCGCGCCGTCATGATGGCGACATGGAGGCGGTGGTCGACGACGCCGCGCTGCAAGGTGGCGATTCTGCGCCCGGGCTGAACCGCTGCCCGCGGCGGTCCACTCCTCGGTCCCAGGAACGACACCGTTTCATCGAGATCGCTCGACGCGAACGACACGCCCCAGACCTGAGCCGCGACTGGTTCCTCATCGGATTCTTGGTTCCGCGCGACCGGCGTGACGATCTCCAACAGCACCGCACCAGCCCACACGAAACGCTGCACGGCATCGACGCCCGCGATCGTGGAGAGACGCTCGCGACGGATCTCCCATCCCAGCATGGCGATCGACTCGACCGTGGAGCGCTCCTCGGGGGTCATGATCACGATGTGGTCGACGCCCGTGATTCGATTCGGCGTCGCCGTTGTCGCCGATGTGGCGCTCGTCGTGCCGGCCTCGTCAGCGCTGGTCTGACCGCCGTGCCGTTGGCCAGAGATCGGGCGCACCGGCAGGCCCAACCAGTCGCCGACCCCGTCGGGAACCGGATCGAGGGCCAACCGCGGTTCCGGGGAACCAACGACAAGAACCAGGTTGTCGAGCGTGATCCGATCGTCGACCACGACGAATCCGAGGTCGCTCCAAGTCGTGGGCCAACCCGGCAGGTCGAGTTCGATCAGTGATGGTCCGGGGCGCTGGTTCACTGGGCCAGTGTGGCCCAGCGGGTAGCGTTGCCGCGTGGATCTGATGACGGTACCGAGCGCGCCACGATCGAGAGACGTCGACCCCGTGGACCAGCGTGTCGTGTGGCTCATCGTGTTGGTGAGCGTCTACGCCGCGGCGAGCCTGATCGCGAACGTCATGTCGATACGCGCGGTGTCGATCTTCGGTTGGGCCGTCGACGCCGGCACCCTGACCTATCCGCTGACGTTCACCATCCGCGACCTGATCCACAAGGTCGGGGGAAAGCGCGCCGCGACGACGGCGATCTACACCACCGTGGCGCTGAATGTCGCCATGGTCGCAGCCTTCTGGGTGGCCGCAGCGCTGCCGCCGGACATGGCGGTCGGTTCGCAGGAGGCCTTCGGCGAGGTGCTCAACTCGGCGTGGCGAATCGTCGTTGCGTCGCTGGTCGCTCAGTTGGTTGCCGAACTCGCGGACACCGAGATCTATCAGCGCTACACCGACCGGTTCGGCCAGCGCGCTCAGATCGGTCGGGTGTTGACCTCCAACGCGGTGTCGGTTCCGCTCGACTCGGTCATCTTCGCGACGATCGCGTTCGCCGGAACGTTTCCCGCGGCGGTCATCGTGGAGATCGTGGCCGCGAACATCGTCATCAAAGTCGCGTCGTCGTTCGTTACCGCGCCGCTGATCTATGCCGTGCCAGGTCCGCGACCCTCGACGGGCAGCGGGAGCCCGACCGGTGAGGTTTGATCAGGAGTTGCGGCCCTGGTTGGGCTTGCGGCCGTGATTCGCCTTCTTGCGACGGGTGTTGGCCTTCTTCTTGCTGGTCCGCTTCGACATAGGGGACAACCCTAGCGTCAATGCGCCGCGGCGCCAAAGCCGCGCAGAGAGGGGTCTGCGGGTTGTCTGCGGGGGCGACGTTAGGGCTTAGCATTGGCGCAGCGTGTTCGCTGGCGACGACGAATCGGGGGGCAGCGATGGGCTGGTCGGTTGAACAGGTGCGGGAGCGCGTTGATGACCTTCAGCGGCGCACTCCGCTGATCGGGTTCCCCCTTGCGGTGGTGAAGAAGTACGGAGACGACAAGGGATCGAATCTGTCGGCGTTGATCACCTATTACACGTTCTTCTCGCTGTTTCCGCTGTTGATGGTAGCGTTCACCATCCTCGGCTTCGTCCTGGAGGGCAACCCCGAACTCCAGGAACGGATCGCCGACACGATCTCCGAACGCCTCCCGCTTCCCGGGGTGTCGGCCGACACGATCACCGGCAACGGGCTGGCACTCGTCATCGGTTTGGCGTTGGCGTTGTGGTCGGGGCTCGGAGCCACCCAGGTTGCCCAGGACGCGCTCAACACGGTGTGGGACGTGGCGAGATCCAAACAGCCCGGCTTTTTGCGCAAGCGGCTGCAGGGACTGCTCGTACTCGCCGTGATCGGCGTCGGCATCGTCGCCGCCACCGCCGCTTCGTCGGTCGCGGCCATCTTCGGCTCATGGGCGGCTCCGGCCGGCATCGTCGGGGCGTTCGTGATCAATGCGGCGATGATGGCGATGCTCACCCGCGTGATGGTCGAGCGCCGAATCGAATTCGGCGACTTGAAATGGGCTGCCGTGGTCGGCGGCATCGGGTGGACCGCACTTCAGTCGATCGGCGGCTGGTACACGGCACGGCTCGTGTCCAACGCCGACAAGACCTATGGCACCTTCGCGGTCGTCATCGGATTGTTGTCGTGGATCTTCCTTCAGGTGCAGGTGTTCTTGTACGCGTCGGAGGTCGCATCGGTGTCCTCACGGAGACTCTGGCCACGCTCGATCGACGTCGCCCGGCCGACCGAGGCGGACGAGGCGGTGGCGAACGCGATCATCGCCCGCTCGACCCTCATCCGCCCGGGACACGACCCGGTCGGTTCGCAGGTTCAGCCGAGCGAGGCCAGCAGTTCCTCGACGCCATAGGTGTTGAGGATTCGCGTCGGATCGATCGCGTGGCGCGCGGCCTTGTCGCAGCCGGAGGCCAGCCATTCGAGCTGCCCGGGTGCGTGGGCGTCGGTGTCGATCACGAACCGGCAACCGGCATCGAGGGCAACGGACAACAACTCGTCGGGCGGATCCTGGCGTTCCGGCCGACAGTTGAGTTCGACCGCGGTGTTGTGTTCGGCGCAGGCGCGAAAGACCGCGGCGGCATCGAAGGTCGACGGAGCGCGGGGAGTTCCGCTGATCTGGCGGCCGGTGCAATGGCCGAGAATGTCGACGTGAGGGTTGGACACCGCTTTGATCAGTCGTGCGGTCATCTCATCGTGGGGCATGCGGAGCTTCGAATGCACCGATGCGACGACGACGTCGAGCTCGCCCAGGACCGAATCGTCGAGGTCGAGGGTGCCGTCGGTGAGGATGTCGACCTCGCTGCCGCGTAGGACGCGGAACGCAGCGTGGCCGCGGGCGCTGGCCTCGGAGTCGAAGCGGGCGTTGAGTTCGTCGATTTCGCGGCGTTGCTCCCCGAGGCGTTCGGCCGACAGCCCGTGGGCGATGGTGAGGCGAGGAGAGTGGTCGGTGACGACGAGGTAATCGTGGCCGAGCGACTGTGCGCTGCGTGCCATGAGGTCGACCGGGGCCGAGCCGTCGGACCAGGTGCTGTGCGAATGGCAATCTCCACGCAGCCGTCGCCGCAGCTCGGCTCCCTCGGCGGCCTCGACGCGGGTCGTTTGATCGAGTCGATCGAGGTAGCCGCCGCTCCGGCCGGCCACGGCGTCGGCGACGACGGCGCCGGTGGACGAACCGATGCCCGGCAGCGATGTGATCGTGCCGGCGGCGACCAGCCGGTCGAGTTCGGCCTCGTCGAGCGCGGAGATGACCTGTGCGGCGCGCATGAACGCTCGAACTTTCTGGCCCGGGGCCGCTGAACGATCGAGGTAGTACAGCGCCTGTTGCAACGCGTTCAACGCTCGCCAACGAGGGGAGCTTCGGCCTTGGTCCTGACCCACCGCGCCATGGTAGGTCGCGGCCTCGCCTAGCGTTGCCCGCCATGATGGCTCCCCGAACTCACAGGTCCCCGAACCGATTCGCAGTGCCGGCGACCGTGCTCGTCGCAGCCGTGGCGCTGCTCACGACCGCCTGCATCCCCGACGTGCCCTCCACCGGACGGGCGACGCCGGTGCGCCGCGTTCTCGTCCTCGGCGACTCGCTGTCCTTCGGGCTGTTTGGAACCTCGCCGACCATCCACGGTGACCTCCAACAGCGGATGAACCCCAGCGGGATCGATGTTCGGGTGATCGGGGGACCGGGCAGCAATCCGATCGCACCGTGGCCTGGGCTGGCGCCGTGGAATGACCAGCTGTCCTATGCGGTGGCCACGTTCGATCCGGACGTCGTGATCATCCAATCGGTGCTGTTTCCCGAGTTCGTCACCCCCGAGGGCGAGGCCCGCTATCTCGGCGCGATCACGTCGCTGTTCGATATCGCCCAGTCCCAAGGGGCCCACACGTACATCGTGGCGCATCACCCCCCGACGAATGAGCGCGAGTTCCTCGCGGCGATCGAGGCCGAACGCCTTCAAGCGCAGGCTGGTGCCGGTCGCGGCATCTCCACCATCCCGGCGACCTGGTGGATGCAGCGTTGCGACAAGGCGTTCCTCTTCGACGGGTTTCACCTCGCAGCCAACGGCGTCGGCTGCCTGGCCGATGCGATGAACGCAGCGGTGAACCAGCTGCGCAACGAGGTCGGCTGACCCGGTCCGCCGGTCCGCCGGCCTCGCCGCCCAGCGACGCTGGCCGACAGAGCCGTCAGTCGGCGATCGCCCCGAGTGCTGCGGTCCAGAGTCCGATGAGCTCCTCGCGGGTCTGTTCGCCCGAAGCGCGCAACGCGACCTTCCCGTCGGCATCGACCGCGATGAGCGTGGGGAACCCCGTCACCCCGAGTGCGTGGGAGACCGACCCGTCCTCGTCGTCGACCATCGTTGCGAACGGCCACGACTCGCGGCGCAACCAAGCCGCCGGTGGAAAGTTCCCACGGAGGGGATCGTTCGCCGTCGCCACGCCGACGACGCGCACCCCGAGGGGGAGTTCCCCGCGGCTGTAGGCGTCGACAATCCGGGGGATTTCTGCCTGGCAATGCGGGCACCAGTGCGCCATGACCACCACGACCGTCGGTTCCGCGGCGCTCGGATCACCGGCACCGTCGACGTCGGCATTGCCGACCGCGACCGGTGCTTCGTCAAACGACCGGCCCTCGACCCGGGGAAGGGGTCGGCCGAGCGCGGGATCGCTCGATTCGCCGAGGTCGGTGGGCAGTGCGTCTCCCGAAATCGTCGCCGGTTGAGCGGCGACATCGGAGGCGACGATGGTGCTACGAGGAAGGTCGGTTGCCGGCGGCTGAGGGGTCGACCGTTGGCCGGCCGCATCGTCTGAGGAGTTGACCGCGATGGCGGCAATGGCCACTGCGAGCAGGGCCGCAGCCGCAGCGAGGTAGATTCCCCCGCGCCGCTTTGGTGGCGTCTCAGAGCCTTGCGGAGGAGGACTCGGCGGATCCGGCGAAGCCCATGGGGTCGGTTCGGGCGTCGCCGGATCCATCGGCATCATGGGGCCGTCGTGGTGGTCGCCACCTCATCGGGGAGGTCTTCGGTCGCGTCGCTCGACGGTCCCGGGGCGATGGTGTCGGTCGTCGAGGGCTCCTCACCCAGAGCCGCCGCCCAAAGCTGCTGTGCGGCGGACAAAGGTTGCTCTCCCGACATGCGCAAGCCAACGGTGCCGTCGGCTCGCACCGCGATCATCGTCGGATACCCGCTGACCCCGAGGGCTCCGAGGGATTCGTTTCGTTTCGAATCGGCGATGGTCGGAAAGGTCCAGGCTTCGCGTTGAAGCCAGGACGCCGGTGGGAAGTTGCCGTTGGACTCGTTGACCGCCGTGGAGATGCCGACAACCTTGACGTCGGAGCTGAGGTCGCCGGCGTTGGTCCACTTCACGATGCTCGGGATCTCCTGTTGGCAGTGGGCACACCAGTGCGCCATGATCACGACGACGGTGGGTTCGCCAGGCTTCAGCTCGACGGTGTTGCCATCGAAGTCCTTGCCGACGATGGTCGGAATCGTCATTCCGATGGCAGGGTCGGCCCCCGAGTCGGACAGCGCGGGCAGTGATTCGCCGGTGATGGTCACCGGCTGGAAGGCGGTGTTGTTCACGCCCTCGCCGCCGCCGTCCTGGACGGCGAACACGATGATCGCGATGAGCGCCACGGCGATGGCCGCGCCGACGGCGATGATGACGCCCTTGGGCTTGGAGTTTCCGGTGCTCGGCTGGACTCCGCCGTTGGGGGAGCCGTATTGGATGTTCGGTTTCTTAGCCACTGGTGGTGCCCTCCGGGGCGATGGTCGTGGGTCGGTTCCGCAACGCGTGCAGACCGAGCCCGATGATGAACAAGAAGCACATGAACGCGCACAACTGAATGGTGTTGTAGTCGCTGAGGAACCCCTTCCACCGTGTGGTGCACGGGTTGTAAGGGTCACACGAGGTGCCTTCGGAGATGACGCCGTAGTCGATCAACATGTGCCATCCCGAGGTGAGCAGGCCGAGTCCGGCGAGCGTGAGCGCCGGAGCCCATGAGTTGCGATCCTTGCGGAACCATCCCCACCCGAGCACGACCACGTTCGGGTAGGCGAGCACCCGCTGAAACCAGCACCAGCGACAGGGGTTGTAATGGAAGACCTCGCTGAGCGCGAGGCTTGACGCGGACATGAGGATGGCCGCCGCCCAGGCAAAGGCCATCTCCTGGCCACCGATGAGGCTCGCCACCAGGCGTCGACCGCTCTCGAAGAACGACGTGACGACGAGCGCGAGCCCCGAGAGCCCGGCAAGGTAGGCCGCGACGACCATCAGCGTTCGAATCAAGTCATCCATGGTTCCCTTCCGGCGTCGGCGAGTAGTTTGTCGGTTCAAACATCGGTCTGGTGCGGTCCGCGCTGAGAGGCTTCGAAGGATTCCTCGGGTCGTGGCGCGCGGCGGTGCCCGGGTAGCGTATTCGACACCATGGAACGATTCGGGTTTGTTGGGCTTCCGAACGCGGGGAAGTCGTCGCTGTACAACGCACTATCGGGTGGCGGAGCGCTTGCGGCTCCGTACGCATTCGCCACCGTCGACCCGAACGTCGGCGTCGCCAAGGTGCCCGACCCTCGGGTGGAAGCCCTCGGCGAGATGTCGAAAACCAAGACGCTGGTGCACGCATCGGTGCAATTCGTCGACATCGCCGGCCTCGTCAAAGGCGCTGCCCAGGGCGAAGGGCTCGGCAACCGGTTCCTGGCGCACATCCGTGAGGTCGACGCCATCGTGTTCGTCCTGCGAGCGTTTGTCGACGACGACGTTCCCGGCAGTCACGATCCGCTCGAACAACTCGACATCTTGGAAACCGAGCTGATCTATGCCGATCTCGAGACGCTGGAAAAGCAGGTCGACAAGCGGCGCAAGGCGGCAAAGGGCGACAAATCCATCCTCGACGAGGTCGCCGCGATGCAACAGGCCATCGAGGTGCTGCAAAGCGGCGTCGCTCTGTACCGCAGTGAACTCGACGACGACACCCGTGCATTGCTTCGGCCGTATTTCCTGCTCACCAACAAGGCGGCGATGGCGGTGGTCAACATCGACGAGGGCCAACTCGCCGATGTCGAATCCATCGTGGCCCCCGTTCGCGAGGCCATGGGCGGGGCCGAGGTCGTCGGTGCGTGCATCCAACTCGAGGCCGAGGCCGTGCTCTTGGACGCCGAGGAACGGGCCGAGATGCTCGAGGCCCTCGGTCTTGGCGACGGTGCCCTCGCCCGCTTCCTGCGCGCCGCCTACCAGATGTTGGGGTTGCGCACGTATCTCACAACCGGCGAGAAGGAGACCCGCGCGTGGACCTTCCGAGCCGGGGCCAAGGCGCCGCAGGCGGCCGGTGTCATCCACACCGATTTCGAACGCGGCTTCATCAGGGCCGAGACGATTTCCTATGACGAACTCATCGCCGCGGGGTCGTGGGCCAAGGCGAAGGAACTCGGCAAGGTCCGTCTTGAGGGCAAGGACTACGTCGTGGCGGATGGCGACGTGATGGAGTTCCGCTTCAACGTGTGAGCGGTCTGAACCTGCGGGCGGCGACCCTCGCTCCGGAGCGGTCAAAATCGCTGAGGCGTCCTGCAGGTCGGCCGAGACTCTAACCTTCGGGCCAATGTGTTTCCGAGCAACCGCCAATGAGGAGATCATCTGATGGCACGTTCCGCCCGTTTCCGTTCCGCCGCTGCTGCACTCGCCGCCGCAGCCCTGCTCGCCGCCGCGACGGGTTGCAGCAGCGATGATGACGCCTCCGGCTCGAACTCGCAGGACACCAGCGGTGCTGGGTCCTCGACGATCAGCATGCTGGCAGACCTCGCGGGGAAGAAGATCGGTGTGCAGTCCGGCACCACCGGTGAGTCCTACGCGAACGAGCACGCCCCGAGCGACGCTGAGGTTGTGGCGTTCGACGACACCGTCGGGCTGTTCGGAGCGATGGAATCGGGTGAGATCGACGCGATCCTTCAGGACTTCCCGGTCAACGCCTACCGGACCATCCAGGATTCCTCCCTCCAGGTCGTCGAGACCTACAAGACCGACGAACAGTACGGCTTCGCGGTCGAGACCGGCTCGGAACTGAAGGCGGAACTCGACGGTGCACTCGCTGAGGTTCGCGACGACGGAACCTACGACCTGATCTTCAACAAGTGGTTCCCCGAGGACGGCAACGCCGGGCCGGGGGCCGAGGACTCCGACGTCGAAGGGTCGCGGACGCTCAAGGTGTGCTCCGACATCCCCTACGAGCCGATGGAGTTCGAAGGCGACGGACCACGCGGTCTGAACTACACCGGCTTCGACATCGAACTGTTGGACGCGATGGCCGTCAAGATCGACGCGAATCTTGAGATCCTTGCGGTGCCCTTCGACGGCATTCTCGGCAACCTGGCGTCTGGAACCTGCGACGTTGTGGCCTCATCGGTCACCATCACCGAGGAGCGTGAGCAGGAAGTCGACTTCACCGAGCCGTACTTCGACGCCGACCAGTCGTTGCTGGTGAAGAAGGACTGATGTTCTTTCGGAGGTCACGTGCCTTCTGACGAGCAGGCAGAGCCGACGATCACCATGACCGACCCCAGCCCTCACGGCGCGCATTTCGGCGAGCCGGAGATCTACCGGTCCGGACGACGCAAACGCGTCGCCTCCACCCGACGCCGCTTGGCCGCGTACGCGCTCGGGGTGGCCATCTTGGTGATCGTCGGCCTCGCGGCCGACTGGGACAAGTTGTCGACGAGCTTCTTGAACACGGAGAAGTTCATCGATCAGTTCCCGGAAATCGTCACGATCGCGGCCAAAAACACCGTCTTGTACACCGTGTCGTCGTTCATCGGTGGCGTGGTGTTGGGCACGATCATGGCGTTGCTGCGACTCAGTTCCATCCGGGCCTACCGGTGGTTTGCCGCGGTCTACATCGAGGTGTTCCGCGGCCTTCCTGCGCTCCTCACGATCGTGCTCGTCGGCTTCGCGGTGCCGATCGCATTCGGTCTCCGGTTTCCGAGCATTTTCGGGTTGCCGACGGGAGGCATCATCGGGCTGTCGCTGGTGGCCGGCGCCTACCTCGCGGAGACGCTGCGTGCGGGCATTCAGGCGGTTCCGAACGGCCACATTGAAGCAGCGCGTTCGCTGGGGATGAGCCACGGCCAAACCTTGCGCAAGGTCGTACTGCCTCAAGCCTTTCGCATCGTGATTCCACCGTTGACAAACGAACTGGTCCTGTTGATCAAGGACACCTCGCTGCTGTCGGTTCTCGGCGTGTCGGTGACCAGTAAGGAGATCACCAAGTTCGCGCGTGACGCATCCGGGCAGGGCTGGAACTACACCCCGCTACTCGTGGGTGGCCTGATGTATCTCATGATTACCATCCCGTTGACGCGACTCGTCGCCTACCTCGAGAAGCGAAACGAGCGGATCCGATGACCGCGGCGATTCAACTCCTCGGCCTACGAAAGTCCTTTGGCGACAACGAGGTGCTTCGGGGCATCGACCTGTCGATCGAGGTGGGCACCGTCGTGTGCATCATCGGCGCGTCGGGTTCGGGTAAATCGACGCTGCTTCGCTGTGTGAACCGGCTGGAAGAGCCTTCGGGCGGATCGGTGTTGATCGACGGCGTCGACATCACACACCCCGACACCGACCTCGACCTGGTGCGTCAACGCATCGGCATGGTTTTTCAGCATTTCAATCTGTTTCCTCATCTCAGCGTGCTCGGCAACGTCACGCTCGCCCAGAAGATGGTGTTGAAACGATCCGACGCCGAAGCCGTCGACGTGGCAACGAAGATGCTGGAACGGGTCGGATTGGCCGACAAGGTCGAGGCGTTCCCCTCGCAGCTTTCCGGCGGGCAGCAACAACGGGTCGCGATCGCCCGGGCACTTGCGATGAATCCGCAGATGATGCTGTTCGACGAGGCGACCAGCGCGCTCGACCCCGAACTCGTCGGCGATGTGCTCTCGGTGATGCGTCAACTCGCCTCGGAAGGCATGACGATGCTTGTGGTGACCCACGAGATGGGATTTGCCCGAGAGGTTGCGGACCACGTGGTGTTCATGGACCAGGGGGTTATCTGCGAACAGGGGCCGCCGACGGAGTTCTTCGCGAACCCGACCCGGGACCGTACGCGGCAGTTCCTCGAACGGGTGCTCGACCACTGAGACTCCGGCGCAACGGCGACTCCGGCGCAACGGCCGATCGGCGCACGGATGCTGCATGGCGGCTTCGGTAGGCTCGCGTTGTGGCTTGGCTCGTACGAGATGGTGACGTCCTGGCGAGTCTGGAGATCGCCGACTCAAGGCGGACGCGTATGCGCGGACTGATCGGTCTCGACGGATTCGACGGCGCCCTGTACCTGCCGAAGGTCACCTCGGTTCATACGTTCGGGATGCGGTTTCCGATCGATGTGGCCTTCGTCGACGAGGACATGGCCGTGATTCGGGTCGCAACTCTGAAGCGGTGGCGGGTCACCCCGTTCGTGCGGGGGGCCGCCGGGGTGATCGAGGCCGAGGCCGGCCTGTTCCAGAAGTGGGGAATCTGCTGCGGCGACGAGTTGGGTATTCGATGACCCGCCCGACCCCGACCCCGATCTCACTCGTCGCCACTCCCATCGGAAACCTCGGCGACATCAGCTCACGAGCGGTGAAGGCCCTGACCGACGCGACACTGATCGCGTGCGAGGACACGAGGCGCACCGGCCAACTGCTCCGGCATCTCGGCATCGGCCATCGCCCCTTCGTCGTGCTCAACGATCACACCGAACGCGAGGTGGTCGACCGTTTGGTTGCGGCGGCGACCGGTGGCGAGCGGGTCGCATTGGTCTCCGATGCCGGAATGCCGGCGATTTCGGATCCCGGCTACCTGCTGGTGCGAGCCGCGATCGCCGCCGGGGTCGATGTCGAAGTCATACCGGGCCCGTCAGCATCGTTGGCTGCTCTGGTCGTTTCAGGACTGGCGACCGATCGGTTCGTGTTCGAAGGGTTCCTTCCGCGTAAAGGTGCTGAGCGTTCGCGCCGCCTCGCCGACGTCGCATCGCAACCGCGTACCGTCGTGCTCTACGAGGCTCCCCACCGGGTGCGCAGAACCGTGGCTGACCTTGTCGACGTCTGCGATCCAGAGCGTCGCGTTGCGCTCGCTCGGGAGCTCACCAAGCTCCACGAGGAGGTGTGGCGCGGCACCCTCGCTCAGGCGGTAGTGCACCTCGACGAACGCGAACCCCGGGGGGAGTATGTGGTCGTCCTGGAAGGAGCCGCGGCGGAGATGGCGACGGCCGACGATGTGGCCGCAGAGCTTTCGGCACTGCTGGAATCGGGGATGAGCACGAAGGGCGCCGCAGCCGAGGTTGCGGCCCGTCACGGAGTTCCCAAACGGGATCTGTACGGTCTCGCACTCGAACTGCAGCAACGTTGACCAGCGTGAGGCGTTGGCCGAAACGTTGACCTTCATCCCCTTGGCGTCGGGCTGTCGCCCAGCGCTAAGGATCGAGTCGGGTTCGAAGATCTTCGGCGAGTTCCCGGCAGCGGCGTTCACCTCGAGTGCGGGCGGCTTGCACATCGTGTGGCCCGGCGGCCTGCTCGATCACCTCGATGTAGCACTTGAGCTTCGTCTCGGTGCCCGACGGCCGAATCACGATTCGCTCGCCGTTGGCCAAAAACCACCGCAACACATCGGGGGCGGGGCGATCGTGGGAAGCGACGTCCACCTCGGCGAAGGCGATCGACGGATCGGCGATGAGCGACCGGGTCGCCGCCTCGACACGAGAGCGGCCCTCGGGTCCGGTCGGCCGGATCGAGAAGTTGTGGGTCACGTGCGCCCCGTAGCGGAGCGCGAGATCATCGAGGATCTGCTGCGGGCACCGATCGTCGCCAGCCCAGCCGGCGAACAAATCGCAGGTCGCCACCGCCGCGGAGATGCCGTCTTTGTCGCGGAGGCCGCCGACCGCATTGCCCATCGCCTCCTCGTACGCGAGCACCTGATCGAGATCGGGGCGCTCCATTCCCGGCCGACACAGCCATTTGAACCCGGTGAGTGTTTCGCGAAACTCCGCACCCGCATCAGCCGCGATCGCTGCGAGCAGCCGCGACGACACCACGGAGGTCACCAGAAGTGCTGGCGCCGTAAATTCGGGGGAGCGACGCTCGAGCAGTCCGATGGCCAACAGCGCACCCAACTCGTCTCCGCTCAACACCCGGAATCGGCGATCGCCATCAGCGATGGCCACAGCGAGACGGTCGGCGTCGGGGTCGAGCGCGAGGGCCACGTCCGCATCGATGCGTTCGGCGAGGGAGAGGAGTCGCTCGGTGGCCGCGGGCTCCTCGGGGTTCGGGGACCCGACGGTCGTGAAGTCCGGGTCTGGCAGTTCCTGTTCGGAGACGAAGGTCACGTCGTTGAACCCGACTGCTGCAAGACAGCGGCCGAGCAGGTGAGCCCCGACGCCGTGAAGTGCCGTCGCAGCGATCGTCATCTCAGAGCGTCGAACTGCAGGCGGTGTGCCTGAATCGATGAGTGCACCGACCATGTCGACGTAGGCATCGGCGAGTGTCGCGGGCGCGAACTCGGGCGGCGTGGGAGCCCCGAGTGGATCCCGTGTCGCGAACTCGGCGATTGCCGCACCGACCCACCCGTCGATCGGCGGGATGATCTGCGCGCCGTCGGACCAGTACACCTTGATGCCGTTGTCCTGTGGCGGGTTGTGCGATGCGGTGATCACGAGGCCGGCGACTGCGCCGAGGTGCCGTACACCCCACGCCACCAACGGCGTCGGGGCGTAGCCGTCGATCAGCCGACTCGAGATGCCAGCGGCTGCGAAGACGTCGACGACGTCATGAGCGAAGGCCTCCGACTGGTGGCGGGCATCGCGGCCGATCAGGACGAACCGGCCGGCAAGGTCGGGAACGTGGCGATGCAGCGTCGACGCGAGGGCAGCCGCGACCTGTCGCACGACGAGGCGATTCATCCGGTTGGGGCCGGCGCCGAGGGTTCCCCGAATACCTGCGGTGCCGAACCCGAGTCGACCAGAGAGGCGATCGTCGAGTTCGGAGGCATCGCCATGGTGGATCGTGCGCTCCACGACTGCGTGAAGCTCGGCGCGGGTCGCCGGGTCGGGATCGATTGCGAGCCAGGCGTCCGCCGCTCGCAACAACGAATCGAGTTGCTCGGCCGGCCGCGGGTCCATGGAGGTCTTCCTACTACGCTTCTCGCCATGAGTGAACCCACGATCGATGTTGTCGGGATCGGCAACGCCCTCGTCGATGTCATCTCCTCCGAAAGCCACGAATTCGTCGCTTCCCAAGGCCTGGTCCCGGGGTCGATGAATCTGATCGACGAGGACCGCCGCGAGGAGCTCTACTCAGCGATGGGGGTCGGCACCGAGGTGAGCGGGGGCTCGGGTGCCAACACGACGGTGGGAGTCGCCTCGCTTGGCGGTACCGCCCACTACCTCGGGCGGGTGCGCGCCGATCAACTCGGCGAGGTGTTCGCCCACGACATCAAGGCCGCCGGCGTCGGCTATTCGACGCCGTTGGCGACGGACGGACCTGCGACCGGGTGCTGTTTGATCCTCGTCACCGGCGATGGTCAACGCACGATGAACACCTACCTCGGGGCATCGAGCCTGTTTTGCGAATCCGACGTGGACGCCGAGGTGATCAGGTCCGGGCGGATCCTCTACCTCGAGGGGTATCTCTTCGACCCGCCCGCGGCGCAGCAGGCATTCAGGTACGCAGCCGCGGTCGCCCACGAGGCAGGACGACAGGTCGCGTTGACGCTCTCGGACGGGTTCTGTGTCGATCGGCATCGCGACGCGTTCCGGGCCTTGTTCGACAGCCACGTCGACCTGGTCTTCGCCAACGAGTCGGAATTGTGCTCGTTGTACGAGACCTCCGACTTCGACGCCGCACTTGAGCAGATCCGCGATGACGTTCCGCTGGCGGTGATCACCCGCAGCGAAAAAGGTTCCGTCATCGTCAACGGGGTCGATACGGTCACGGTTGCCGCTGCGCCCGTCGAGCGGGTCGTCGACACGACGGGAGCCGGCGACCTCTACGCGGCCGGATTCCTGTACGGGCTGGCTAGGGGATACGACCTCGAGCGGTGCGGAACGGTCGCA